>NZ_JAKUGG010000041.1:0-26406 GCF_022663835.1 Bacillus cereus group sp. BfR-BA-01347
CAATCGTTTTGTTGATTAGAATTGCTTGTGCCTGATTTGGATAGATACGAAACTTATAGGCTTTATTCATCATTATTTGATTCACCTCCATTTCGGTATATGACTATTATACACCAAACGTACATTCGATAGGTAGTGGAGTAACACTTTCTGTATGTCGAACAATTAAGATGGCTTCCTGCCATCCCTTGTTCGAAGCCAATTCATCTCCCACCTACTCACTGGGCTGTGCCCCTTCACGCTCCTTGAGGAAGGAGTCTTCTTGGCTAAAATGATAAAAAAGGAAATCTCGTATACATCCATGGAAATAGACATGATATAAATAGATCCCCCCTTTTTTTATTTGTATACTTAAATATAAAGACCTTTTTACAAGTAATTCCTAACTTGAAGACAATACAAAAAGGGCTTCTTCAAGTCGATTAAAAATATGCATAGCAAAATAAGCTATATATACACTAATCGGCTCAAAGAAGCCCTTTCATAAATGAAACAAGACGCAACTTGCTTCTACAACTCAACCACAACACAATAAGGTTTGGAAATAAACAGAATCAATTAAACAATAAATATAATTCTATATTAATGAATTCATACAAAAATTTAAATAATTTTATGTTTCCTTAAGATATCCCGCTCATTTTTTTTAAAATTCATATGCTTTATCACTACCTTGTTTTCTTCATCAAATGATTTAACTCCCTCCACGATAATATTTAATTTAATATTGAAATTCTCTAAAACACGATGTATTATATTTTTGTGTTTTTCTCAGTTCCCAAGCCGAGAATACATCATCACTTCTGAAAGGACCCGAACTCCAGCGGGTTCTTTTTATTTACTTGAACTCATTTTCGAATTATTATATTATATTTTCGGGTCTTGCTCCATAAATCATTATCAGGAGAATATGCAGGTTTACAGGTTCTTTTTTTGTAAAATAAAAAAGCAGCTGTTAGGTTACTTAAAGTTTGTCTTATCACCAATTAAAATGATATATATATTCTCCCGTTATACTTTCATCAACTCCTGCAACTCTAGCAAATCTTACTATGTCCGCCCCCTGAATGAAATACATTTTTAGCATAACTGGCACCCGCGACCACATAACACGATAAAGC
Source organism: Bacillus cereus group sp. BfR-BA-01347 (assembly GCF_022663835.1). Classification (NCBI taxonomy): domain Bacteria; kingdom Bacillati; phylum Bacillota; class Bacilli; order Caryophanales; family Bacillaceae; genus Bacillus; species Bacillus cereus group sp. BfR-BA-01347. The sequence goes on from NZ_JAKUGG010000041.1 coordinate 1,122, forward strand.
TCATTCACTCTTTGCCTAGTCGTAACAATTAAATCATTTGCAGGTCCATTAATCCATGCAGTTGTTCTAACTGAAGTAAACGGAAGATCTATCCCATTAACAACTATTCTTGCAATACTTTACGTTATATCCACATCGATCCCCTCATTCCAAGAATCAAATATGTTTCCCATATTTACATAAGTATTCTTAGTTATAAGAAATGTTTAAAGTGAATTCTTTATAAAATTAAAAAGGGTGCTATTAAGATATGCACTCCTTCAAAAGACTTTACCAACCTCGATGTTCACCATGATCATGATCACGTCTACGACGACACTCATCACAATCGCAATCGCGTCTACAATGACAGTCGTTAAAATCGTTTCTCCTACGTCTACGACCGCATCCGCAAAATACTAAATCATCCCAAAATCTATTACAATCTCGAGAATGCCCAAAATTATTATCCCATCCCATAGATATGATTCCCTCCTCTAAAAATAGAATTCATCACATTCTATGATGAAACGGTAGAAATAGTTTGTTTACTAGTCTATGTTTCAGACTAATAATATTTCAATTTGCAAGTCTATCTCATCCCTTATCTTTCCTTAACAACAAACAAGACGCTACCCAGATCACGGCAGCGCCTACGATAATTGATATTGGTTTAATCATTAACAAGTATATCTGGTCCCTTCTTCAACATGTACGAGAAACCCGAAATAAATACAACACTAAATATAATAATAGAAGACCACATATTAAATTGATATTCTTTACCTGCAACTAAATTATATATGTTATGTACCAAGAAATTAGCACCTATGATAATCCCACCTAAAAATGCACTAATTAATATGCTCATTAAATAAAATTTAAGTTTCTGAAACATTTTTCCTCTACCCCTTTTCTAAAATAAACTTTATTTGAATTTCTTTAGAAAATTATACCATTTAGTTTTCGGTTATTATTAAATTCATAGTAAAATTAAGGTTATTTTAAGGATATGTTTTCTATTCAAATGTCCATTTTGTTCAATAAAAAAGAACACTATAAAGTGCCCTAAGCTTCTGAGTATAAAATATACGACAATGCCTTGCCCGTTCTAATGGCGCAACCTAAAAGGGCTTTATAGCGGAATATATATAGCTCTCGGAAAAGGAATAAGTTGATTGGCATTGACTCGATATTGTATGTTTGGGAACTCCTTATGTGCAATAAAAAAGCTCTATACCTATTTATAGAGCTCTTTAATTGAGTAACGGTTTATCTATATTGACCTGATATTGTATGATGAAAGCCTCCTTATGTGCAAACGAAAGAGAGCACTCCCCCAATAAGTGCTCTCGCTTAAAAAAAATATAGGGGATCATGTTGGAAACCGTTCAGTATCATTATATGATATCTCATTCCCAACTATGCCTAAGTCATGTATTAAAGGGGGATCATGTGTAATTTCTATATAACAAAGAAAAAAGCACCCGAATGGATGCTTAAATTAAACTTATTCATTATCAATATCTCTACTTTCATCATTAACTGATTTCGGGTCTAACATGATTCCTATATCCGGCGGCAAAATTAACTCTATACCAGCTACTGGTTGATTGTCCTCATTAAAATAATATTTCTTTATCTTATTCAATTCTTCATTTTTTTTATTTTCACTCATATTATCCCGCCTTTTATGTATGATATTAAAAACTTTTATTAATATGTACATTGAGAAAGATAATATACTATTTTTCAACTCTCACACAACTTGTAAAATTTTTACATAATAAGAGAACACCCATAATTGATAGGTGTTCTGATATATAAAGTGGTTTCCATCCACACATTCCAATATATGCTCGTCCATCTCGAAAGATGCAAACAAAAAAGCACCTAAATAGGTGCCTTTTCGAAACGTATTAACGCGAGTAGCGAACACAATGAATTCTTCTCGTTGTCATTACCATCTTATGTTCGAGATTCTTAAATATGCCTAATCGTTAAAATCTTTATTATGAATTCACTACCTATCCACCCTTTATTTTTTTACTAGTTTTAACAATAGGAACTTTTTTTGCTGGTATGAAAGGATTTTCTAAAATAAATAATTGGATTGCGATGCTTAGAAGCATAGCAACCGTTCTACTAACACTTTTATTATCAGTGTTTTTAACACTAACTTTGACCGTTGGCTATGCATTAAGTTAAACGTAATTCTTCACGAATAAAAACCAATATTCCGTCAATACTGTAGACAACCCATTTCGAACCATATTCCATTACCTGAGCAGTTAGCTTTTGCTAGCTGCTCTTTATTTGTACAAGGTACTCAATTGACTGGCGCACATATAATATTCTGAGTTCCTTTCTTTATAAAATAGTCGTTATAAAATAAGGCTCGTCACGAGAGCACTTTACTAAGTGCTCTTTTTATATTCCAACTTAATACAAAATGAAATTTTTATTACATTTTTTAATTCAAATATCCTTTTCATCAATGTATAAAGAATATTACTTCTTCTTTAAGTATCTTTATGAACAAAATTTATAACCTTTACTCCACTTGGATCTATATTAAAAGTAATAGTTTCTATGCCATTCGGAGGGTTATGAGCTCCTATATAAGTTTTATATTGAACTGTAACAATAAAATTAAAGTTTTCTTCTGGGAAACGTTCAATTTTTATAATTTTTGTGTCCGTTAAACTATACTGATGATCTGGTCCAAGCTTCCTTCTGATAACTTGACTTGCATATGGTGCTAATAAAGTATTATAAGAATCATAAAACTCTTGTTCATTACTATTAACCGCTTTGATATCTAACGGACTTAAAAATAAAACTACCATTACAATTCCAAAAAACAAACTAATCACTTTACCTTTTAACACATAATCACCCTTATTTAATTTGGATATCCGTTAACCTCCCCAGCATAAGAGATGACTATTCTTCATCCTTATCTAACTTCTTTTATTCAAATAGCGTTTTTGTTTAGTTTCACTCTAAAAGTAAAATTTTCATTTTTTCATTCAACCAAGTTCATAACATATTCTTTTCCTCTGATAAAATAATGATTAGGTGTCCCATGCGCATTTTATCCACTAGAAATAATACCTTTTACATACTTACGTATTAGAAACTTCATTTCTGCTTCTTCTGCAATAGCAATTTTGTTCACTTTTTTGATACATTTATGAAACATTCACATGTTATCTTCAATATGTTCTATTCTTTTTGAAAAACCATGTGAGAATACCAAAACAAGAAGCCCTAGAGCCCTAACTCTAGGGCTTCTTGTTTTCAAATAAGGATTTTGTATTAAATCTGCACCAATTTTAAGAAGCATACATACCTATCTTGTGCACCTTTTTTATATAAATCTTGTTCATTGGACGCCTTTAAAAGCGCTCTTTTTGTTGAAAAACTACACAAAGAGAAAAAATACATACAATGTAAAATGTACCCTATAGAATAGACTTTTTTTGAGTGTCAATTCTATAGGGTACATTTTATTATTTTCTGTCTTTTTTATTTACCTTAAAGTAATCCATTCATAGCTTACCCACTCTTTTGGTTTCTTATCGTACTTAATACGACCAGTCGTACAAAATGAAGCAATCATCCATTGAATGAGGTTCATCTTGGCATATGGATCAATACAATCGTCTATTTTTTTCAATTGATAGCCTGTGCTATTTTTCTGCCAAATTGTATATAAACGAAAATGTGTTGTCGTAACAAGTCTAGCTTTTGTTGTAACTTGCCATTTTGCAATTTTCGTTAAATCCTCTTTGACTTTTCTAACATACTCTTGTTTTATGATTTTATAACTCTTATCTTTATTAATTAATCCATTCTTTGATAGAAAATCGCTTTAAAGTAATAGCATGTTTTCAAAAGGCACTTTTGTTGCATTTTGTATTTTTGTTAATAGTTCGGTGAGAAGCGATTCTATTTCAAATCCATCCAAATTGCATGGCATATTATCAATAAGGTTATATTTGACTCTAATCTCTAAACGATCCTCGATTTCTTCTAACGGTACCGCACTAAATAAACTTTGTTCATATATAAATCCATCTCGAAGATTTTTTTGTATCTCTGTCTTATCTTTGTAAACAATGGTTACTTGTGCTAATTCAATAAAAGGGTTATCTAAAGTTAATTTCGTATTCCAGTTTAGACTCCAAATTTCACATCGACCGTCTGCATGCACAACATTAGCAGCTACAGATGGAGTAATTGTAAATAAACGGTCTACTGGAACATTTGTAAATGTAGTTGTTTTTCCTTCTACTACTTTCAATCCTCTTTCCTCACGTTCATGCTCAAGTGCAATTTCCGCACCAAACAGTGCAATTTCACAAAATACTTGCTCCATTATGTGTTTAATGCCTTCATACGTTCGAACAGCAAATACACTAAATTCTTGTGTCTCATCCGTTCGAACTAATTCATAAATGCTAAATTCTGCTGCATTTACAATTGCAAAAGGAATATCTTGTACAAAATTAGGATTTGTAAATAGAGAATCCGGAATCACTGTCTCTGGATGTTTGAAAAACTCTAAACCAAGCTGATATCCTTTTAGAAATGCATTCTTAGCAGCAGCTGGGAATAATGTTTCAAACCTTTTGAGACTGCTTTTAAATTGCTTCTCTTCGACCTCGTTATTAAATTCTCTATCTTGTAAAATGTTTACACGATCAGCAAGCAGTAAAAAATAGTAGTTAATAAGAGAATTAATTCTCTCCTCAAAAACTTGATTATCTTTACAATATTTATCAAATCTTCTTTTGCTTTCACTAATAATTTCATTCATTCTTTAATACTCTCCTTATCATTTTCTAGTTATTAAATAAAAAAAAGACACACCAATGGCAGGTATATGCCCTCGGTGTGTCCGTTTAGCAAGAATTAAATATCTCTCGATTCGTATATTAAATTTTAAACAATTAAACTTATGTATAAGATTATCTCTATAATATCTAAATGTCAATACTACTTCGCAATTATTAATTAAGCTCACAAAAATAATGCTTCTAATTGATTAACCTTTTTCTTTTTCTGCATATGTCATTTAATCACCTAATTCAGGTAATACTATTAGTATATCTAAGTACAGGATTTTCATACCAAAATTTCGATTTATATTTACAACTAAATATCAAAAGTAAAAAACATTCATTTGATATATTCCTTACCTTAGAGAACTTTAGATACAAAACAATCTTTATAGTACTCATAACATAACTAACAGCAAACGACTAATACATATTAATGTTATGTAAACAATCAAGCGGTATAAACACGTTCATTGATATTAACACATCAACTGACATTGACATGAAATCCTATATTGAGAGATAAATATAAGTTAAACTAACCCAGCCAGTTCATACCTAAGCCAACTTACTAATTACATATTTCGCAAACAAAGATTATAAAATAGCTTTTGGATTCCTATTTTAGTTATTAGACAAAAAGGAACGCTAATGATGAATATACATCCATAACATGTTTTTCTTGTAAGAATTAAAATGGCTTTTAGTTTGCGCATGCTTAAAATTGAATGACGTACAAAATCATTTCTATTATAGCTAAATTTCAAAACCATTTCTTTCACTCAGATACTATAAAAACTACAATCTATAATTATAGATTGTAAAGATATTATCTGTACTTTTTTATCATAAAAAAACTCATACTTATAGTATGCCCAACTAAATAAGTCATATACCTGAACATTACAACTGCTATTTATAACTAAATTTCAAATATGGTACACCATTCTTTTTATAAATCTCCATGATCAAGAAGGTTTCAAAGAAAATCTATCTCTATTTAATTTATTAACACAAGAAGTACACAACTCAGATATGTTAATGTTATATAAACAATTATCCGACACTAATACTCCTGATTGAAATTGACATATCAATTGACATTGATATGAAACGAAATAAAAATGTGTAGAAGTTAATTTCATATCAGTATTTTACACATTATATCAATCCGATGGTACTCAGATGTGAATTAACGTAAAACCATTTGGTAGATCTACATTTATTATTATTAGTTAATAGGATGTAACAACTAGCAAACCAGCGCATGCTATATTTTATTACCAATTACTTTTATTAACTTTTTAAGGAGGTTTAAGTCATAACACCCATTAGAATAACTAGCATCTCTAAGTCAAAATGGTAGTTTCTATCTTTGATCAACATGACATTAACAATTAGGATGATCCGTCCTTAGTTTGAATAGTTTTTGTTAATGTTATATTGATCTCATAGCGATTTCTTATTTCATGTCAATGTTATCTTTATGGATATTCGAAGTATACTTATCTAATTTTGGTTAACATATCAATCTCATCATCTTATTTATGATCTTATTATTATATGCAAGCATGTACTAGAGATCGGATATCTACAAAAAACACCACCAGGATTATTCTAGTATTCTAAGTCAAACTTTAGTATCTTAAAAACTTCCTTAAAATTACCCATAAAATCCTTCGTTTACGATTCACATTTCATGTTAAAAGGTAATCTTTTTAGATCAACATGTAAACATAGGGTTAATATACCTATTATAGTTAACAAAACATTAACAATAGGCGCTTGTGTGTTATTAGAAGAATGTCTTAGTGTCAGTTTCATGTCAATGTCACCTTTTATATCGATGTCAATTCGCAGGCTCAGTTTGTTCTTAAATACCGATAAAGTTCATTTTGTTGATACTGACTATATAAATTTCTATCATGACATGCAATATACAACTTAAATTGTACATTCTATACTAAATTAATATACATAAGTAGATCCGTAGCAAGTAAATGGGGAGTAGGAGCGAACCTCTCAAAGTATTATGATTGTGCTCCTATATCCTTAAATACTGTTTTGTTTATTGAACAATACTAAATCTACATTAATATTATTTTACTTTTTACTAGTTTTTATACGTGATAATTACATTTTGGACGTTACTATGTGTATTTTCCGTTATATACCTGGATTATATCCTTATAACTTATTTACAAAATAGCTTTATTTCCTTATCATTAATATTAAGTAGCCTAATTTGTTAATCTCATAGCAACTATCAGTAGTGCTACTAACATAATATATATATTCCTATTAACAAAACATTACCAATTTGAAATATATAATTGGTACTAAAGTTGCTAATTCAACCAAATTTTATGCTGAACGTTAATGTTTTGTTAACAAGTGTATGTTTACATGTCAATTTCACATTTCATGTAATTCACTGAATTAGTAGGGATTTTCGTAAATATTATCGAAATACTGGCTAACATGTTAATTTTAGATCACATGTTAATTATAATTAGTTATTTATGAGTTGATTTTTGAGGAGGTAGTTACAATGATTGAGCAAAAAAATGAAAAACAAGACCATCAAATTAACGATGATGATATATTAGATGATAATGTTTTCGAAAAAGCATGGCGGATAACAGAATTCTCAAAACTAGTGGGACGTCATCATAATACAGTTTATAATTGGTTCAATATCCTAGAAGAAAAGGGACTTCATGAAACTTTAAGAACTCAAAATACAAATGAAAAACTCTATAATGCTTTAGATCTTGAAATTGCTCTATTTATAAAGCAGAAAAGGGATGAGAAATGGTCTTTAGATGCAATTATTGACCTTTTACCACACCAGTTTGATTTAAGACCAGTGTCACCAGAACATCAAACAAATGAGGTATCCACTGAATTAAACCTTCAAGCTACTGCAGAAATTATTGAAAAAATGGTAACTAAACAGTTAGAAGAAAAAATAAAACATATTGAATCTCATTATGAAGAGAAGGTAGAGAGTATATTAAAGCAGTTACCACAACCAGAAGATGTAGAAACGCTAAAATTACGCCAACGCCAAGATAGGCTTGATAATTTTATTATTGAGCATAGAGCACGCCAGGAATTAAGAAAACAAGCAGAAAGCTTATGGAATAATAAACCTGAGGAAGAGCGTACTAGAAAAGCAGGCTGGTTTAAAAAAGAGGAAGATTTGAGTAAAAAACAACTCTTCATAGAGCAGTACATACAAGATAATATTATTGAGCATATAAAATCTCTTATGAATTCAGTAGAATAATAAAAAAGTCTGGAACTTAGTCCAGACTTTTTTATTATTTTGTAGTACCAAACATCTTATCTGGATCTAGAAAATCTGCTAGATCTTCATCTTCATTTGCTCCAGCATTATTATTTTCCTCGTCACTACCCATATCGATAAAATCTCCAAATGCAAAACCTAAATCCTCATCCTCATCTATACTCTCAATCGTACTAATTTGAGACTTTTTATACTGAATTTGGCTCTGTCTTTCTTTAAACTCATTAAATTCTTCAACTAAACCTTTAGATAATCTTGATGGTAATGCATCAGTTTTATAGAAGGTATATACACTTCCTAAGAAATCATTCTTACTTACCAAATATCCATTAAAGACTGTGCCATTTATAGGTAAATTATTTGAAACTTCTACCTTAGCGTCATCCATAAAGGAATCATTAATATTCTTTTGCTCATCTAGGATAGCAAGCATACCAAAATGATGTACTTTTGATGCTTCAACAGAACCATCATCGTTCTTCTTCATCAAATCAATTGGGGGATGGAAAGAGCTTCCTCTTAATGATTCTTGAAACATTTCTATAATTGCATGGCTATTTTCTATTTGATTCATATTACGTGAAACCTTATTAATTACTAAACAGCCCGTTTTCTCAAGTAAAATACGTTTAAAGTCTTGAGAATCTAGTATTACAGATGTACCAGATCCATTAGCAGCGGTATTTAACTCATGAATAATTTCACTAATACGTTGATTTGCATAATCTCGTGAATTAGCGACACCTTTTTTCTCATTTTCATTCAATTCCTTAAATTCATCGTAAAAATGCTGGTTATCGGCAAATACTACAAATGCTACACCTCTTGATTTATCATTTGCTAATTTCCAAATTTCCTGTGAAAATTTATTTACTTGTCGTAATACATCAGGCCCATCCGCTCGGACGGGAAGAGTTACAACAATCCCCATTTTAATAAAGTCTTTGCGCTCAATAGCATTTTCAAAGGCTATTCTTGCAAACTTTGCTTGATTCGCCTTAATTTCAGCCATTGGATATAGCTGCGCAACCTTTTGTAATTCTTGTCTGATTACGGGCTTGTTGTGAAAAGCCGAAAATTCTTCAATGGCCTTAATGATTGTAGAAGTTCCAGTTCCTCCACCTAAACCTGCAAAAAATAAAACAAGTTCATCCGAAGGTCTTACACGTTCAGTAATAAATTCTTTTAGCTTTTCTTTTGCTTCCTCATTTGAATCAAGGACTTTTACTGCACGCTCAGGGTTCTTACCTAAACCACCTAATTTCAGTGAAACTTGATTACTTTTTGGTACATTTTTTAATTCAGCTAGATCCCCATCATTACTATTTAGTGCTAAGCAATTATATACTGCTGTGCCATCTGTATGTGTATATTCTGCAAATTTATCTACCATTCTAGTACCAGCTTGACCAAAACCAACCATCGTCATTTTAACTGCCACTTCATTCTTTAAGAAGTTTTTTGCCATTATTTTATCTCTCCTTATTTATCTTTTTTCTTTTACCTAACTCAATCAGTACTTGTTGCCCTCTATAAGTTGAGATTAAAAATTTATATGGGTGCATAGTTTTTTCATAGATTAAAGACATTGATGATAGCGTACTCACACTTATTTCAGCTGAACGTCTAGATATATTTGTACGTTCAACCTCTAATGAATAGGATTTTCCCTTTTTTTTCTTTACTCTCCTATCAATAACTACATTTTCCACTATTTCATTAATAGATATGCCCCTCATGTACTTCGTCTCTTGAAATTGTTTATTTACTATGTTTCCTATGTATAGAAATACACTATAGAGTATCTCATCTTGTTCAAGTATATCAGCAAACATGTTTACTACTTCATCTGCAAACTTGATTGTTTGATATTTTTCACTTAAAACTTCGTTCAAGTTGTCCCCCCCTTAAAACACTGGTTAATTATTCCTAGGAACATAGTACATCATTACACGTCGTATATCAAGTCATTATAAATAAAACCTATATACAGGACTTATATATAAGACTTATAAAGACAAAATTAGAATTAATCTATATTTTATAAGGGGTTAAGTGTACGACGTATATATAATGCGTATACATGTTATATCAATTTTAAATTTCATGTAATTTACATTTCGACAAAGATTATTATAAAATCCAGATTAATATTAAAAAAAACAGATTAAAAACCACCTATTTTTTTAACATCAAAAACCAATAAAAACTTATACATCTTACATATAAGTTTTATATATAAGGTGTATAAAAAAATACTTTTATATCAATGTTAAAACGAAAAAATACTTATTCAATTAGCATAAATTTTTATATAAGACCCTTATATAAAACTTGTATATAAAACGTATTTGTACAGCTTATAGAATTCGACTTTCATTAACAGAATTTTCTAATATCGTATATTACTAGGGAGATTTCAAAACGTTCTTATAGCAATTCACACTAAGGTTTTCTTTATTACCTAGCTGTTTTAAAAGTATTTATCACTTATAATACCGCTCATTGTTAATGTTATGTTAATGCACTGTTCTTCACTTAGTACTTGTTAGTTCACATTATTATATATGTTATAAGAAAAATTATCCTCTGTTCCTCATTTGAATTCAATTCCTTGTCAATTTCATTCATTCCTTGAAAGCCAGTAGAAGAGGTTGTTAATTTCATATGAACAGCATCAATACCCTCAATGTTCAACATATTAAAAAGGGAATACAAGGATAAATCAACTTTGACATTCTAAAAGTAGTAGGCTAACAATCACATCACTACTATGAAAAAGAAACATTTGTTCAAACTAGATTATTAAAAGTGAAATCTCATCTTATTAACATCAAAGTGATACTTACATTACAATAAAAATTCTTGTAATGCATGAGGAATGATGATAACAATTATAACCTTACATAAAATTAACAATTGGTTAATTTTATCATTGCAGTTAGGATTAATCCTTCTCAACAAAGCAAAAGGGGAAGTAGTTTTAGTGACTAAAACCTATATGTTAAGTACCAGTAGACATATTTCTAACTTATTTTTGATTTGGTAGAAACAATTAATAATATTTGTCTAAGTGAATTTATAATTCTATACAATAAAAACAACTAAAAGAAAAAGTTGGAATTTTAAATTGAGTCAATATCAGAATTTGGAAAGAGCGCTTCATCACATATAAAAAGTTGAATTTCGAGTTAAAGATAGAGAAAATTACTCTTTATTATCAATAAGCCTTTTTATAATTCTTGAATAATTTTAATCACTTAAAATGTATTTTTACTATCTAATAAATGTTAGGACATCATAACATTATTTTACAAATGGAATTTCATTATAACTATTGTTAGATGTTTAGTAGTAGCTCGTCCTAACAAAACAAAGGATTTAATAGAGCCTTATAAATCAATAATTTATAAGAGATTTATAAGAGTAGTTATCATCTCAACTTCGATGTACAAAATGAGGTATCTCTAAAGATTAAAATCTCTTATTCATTTTTTCTTGTTTTACAACTACCACATCAATGTAATAGTATATTAAAAATAATAAGTATTTAATTTAAGTTTAATTCAATATAAGAGGTGTATGCATTGTCCGGAAAAGTGTATAAATATAGAAGATCAGGTACCAAAAAATATTTTCACTTAAAAGAAGCTGACATATTTGTCTTTACAGTTTTATATTACAAAAGAGCACTTACAACAAGACAAATCACTCAGTTATATAGTGCATTTGAGGGAAGAGAATATTCTGAAGCTAGCATATTTACAAAGCTTGACCGTTACTCACAATATGGAGCTATGCTAACTAAAAGAATAGATAAAAAGGCTGACAGTATTACGAAACGTGCTTTATTTTCCTTAAAAGAAAAGACAATTGAATTCTTAATGGAAATAGGAAGAATTTCTGAAAAAAGTTCAAAAAGACGTTACTCAAGAGCAACTTCTTTTCACACAATGTGTTCACGTGAGGTCATGATCCGTACTCTTTTAGCGACTACAAAGAAGACACAAACCAATGAAATATTATATGAATTGGATATTCGTTCTTTTTACCAGAAAAAAAATGTGAAAATTGAGGACAACCAATTGGCCTTGATTCCTGATGAACATATTTCATATCAAGATAAAAATATCCATATTGAGATGGATATGTGTAAAGAAACCAATTCTACCTTAGTTGAAAAAGTAGAGAAGTACATAGAATATACAAAAAAAAACAATGAAGATGTAACGGTTGTCTTTGTTATGTACGACAAATCAATGTTCCTTGCAGAAGATGCAGAACCGCCATACGTACGTATGAAAAATCTATTATTTTCTATGCGGAAGTATCATGAACTATTAATGAATATACCAAATCTAAATGTACACATTTGCTCATTGAAAGATGCTGGAGATGTTATTTCAGATATCATTCTAGGAACAGACGATAATCAAAACTTGGAACAAGATATTCTTTTGCCTTTATCTCAACGTACAGTAGGAGATGCTGATTGGCGCTACGCATTTGTTGAAAAAGTTCAAACATTTAAGGAAACAATAGATGGTGGTCTTAGACGAACATATAGGAGAGATAAAGATGCTATGCAAGATTTCTTCTTTATTTTTGGCAATGAAAATGATTACCGAATGATTGCTAGATTAGACGATGTTGTGTTTTCAAGAAGAGAAGGTGATGAGGGGGTGCCACTTGTTGTGATCTATCCAAAGCGCAAAATGGCTAGAGATATACTTTTAATGGACACTTATGACAATGTACTACTTCTATCGCTCCAAAATGAAAGTGTTACTATCGAAGCGGATGAACAAATCATGGCACGTACTGCAAATAACATACACCCGAAAAGACGCAAGCTTGTAGAATTATATTAATCCATTGTTTTTTATATACTTCTATATAATTTTATTGATTTTTATTTTTTGAGGTGTTAGAATAGCGTTTGAACATATAATTAAAACTAAAATCAAATCAGAACATATGAAATTAAGGCAAGCGACACACGCTGTTTTTACAGTGGGTGTCGCTTGCCTTTTTTTATATGGAGAAAAGTGGAAAATCAAAATGGATTTACAATATGCAACTACTACTACAGAGGGAGTGCTCTCTGCTAGAGAAGCGTTTAAAAACCCTGAACTAGTCCTCAAACATATGACAGAGGAGGGGGCAACGTTTAGTGTTTCCTTACAAGATATCCAAATCCCAGGAAAACCGAATTACTATTGGTATGATGTAATCATTGAAACGGCAACGAATAAAAAAATAGAAGTAAATATTGCGGTACTTTCTCAGGAAGAATATAACCAGCTCTGTGAAAGAGATAGTATTGATTTATATTTAAAACAAACTGAAGACGCAGCGAAATTCTTTTTTGAAAAATCAAAGGAACTATTTCAACCAGAATTCAATAATCGATTCAAGTTTAAACATAAAGCTCAATTATATCTGTAAAAGGTAGGTGAGCCTATATGGAGACATTTAAACAACGATTACCGCTATTTACTACAATCGGATTAATTAGCGGATTTATTCTTTCGTTTGGATTCGGTTTAGTAAACTACATCAAGTTACTTTACTATGCATTTGAACCACCTTCTTATCCTATAGAAATTACATATGTACCGCTTATTTTAATGTTCTTCTCTTTACTATTAGGAGAATTTAGCTTTAGGTTTTACAGCCGTATCCCTGCTTTGCATGTAAAAAATGGAAAGTTAATAATTTTGATTGCTTCTCATATTGCAGTTGATATTCAATTTTTATGGTTTGCAACTGCTCCGATCCATGCAAAGGTTATTCCGTATCTTACAGATAAATCAAAACATGTTAATTTTGGTGAGTATGAGGCCATAGGTCATGTTTTAACAGGAAATTTTCACACACTCACTATGATTTTTGTCTTTTTACCTACAGTATTTATGATTTTATTTACACTTTGGTATAGTGGCCATATTGTTCGTTACCGAGAAGAAATATTAAAGTGGGTCCAAAAATACGAATATAAAAATCACAAGTTACAAAAATGGTTTAATAGCCAAGAAGAACAAATATACCCTGATGTAGAAATTGGACCGCATATTGAGCATAAAGAGATGGTTCGTATTAAGGGGAAAGATAGAACGCTAAATGGAATCATTATTGGTCCAATCGGTTCTGGTAAAACATCAAGTTTAATTATTCCCATGATTAATCAAGATTTACACTGGATGGTACGTTTTATAAATAAGTTTGAAACAGCGTATAAAAAGAATGATTATGATACAGAAGAAGTAAAAGGAACATTTTTAAATGGTGTGACTGTTATTGAACCGAGTAATGATTTATGTCAAAAAGTATTTAAATTGGTACAAGCACATAAGATCCCAGCAAGCTCGGTTTACTACATTGATCCAACCAATCCTGATACCAAAAATATAAACATTCTGCGTGGACCGGTTGATAAAGTAGCAGAAGTTTTCGCTATGGTTATTCAAGGTTTGTCTGAATCTAACAATGCATTCTTTGAACAAGCGCAGCGTAACCATCTTAAACAACATATCTATTTATTAAAGCTTCATAACCCACAAAAAGATGTTACCTTCGACGATTTGATTGAGATGTATGTGCGCCCATAAGGGTAGATTTAGAATTGATTAAATAGCACTAATCTAGGTTAACTCACGAAAGACCTATTACCAATCACCTCACCTAGAAGGGAAACCTAAAGGGGAAAACAGCATGGTGATAAAGTCATAAGTTGGTCAACTACTAAGATCACGACTGAATGGCAAGGTAAAACTCATAAATAAGGATGAAGGCTACACTGCTTGAATGATAGACCAAGGGTGGTCAGCGATACGAGTAATGAAAGGTAGTTGATGCATTACTAGGGAACAAGGTTATAAAGAGGATAGTTTAGGTCGTACATATAAACTATCAGTGAGTCTCTCCCTCCCAGCCACAGTAAGTGGAAAAAAAGGTCAAACGTCACATCCGACATTATGAAAGCTATTCTTTATCTATCTAAATGGGGATTGCCTAAGTTGGGATGCCACCGGCATACTTGCGAATTTGGCTATGAAGAATGACACCAAGTTACTAACAAGGTGTGTGACTTCTGAATACCCAATAAGGCAACGGAGCCTTCATAGTAGTCCGAGCTAGGGAAAGCCTAGTACATGGCGAAGGAAGGCAACTTATCCGGTCTAAAACAAAATTGGAAGGTGTGTGAGACACAATGAGAAATCCAAATGCAGTATTAGACAATCTGAATAAAAAAACAACTAACCCAGCTTATAAATTTGAACGTCTGTATCGAAATCTATATAACCAGGAGTTCTACTTTGCAGCATATCAAAAAATATATGCAAAAGAAGGGAACATGACTAGAGGAACAGATGGGCATACCATTGATGGTATGAGTTTGGAACGTATCGATAAAATTATTGAAAGAATTAAAAACCAAAGTTACCAACCAGCTCCATCTCGCAGAGTATATATCAATAAGGGGAAAGAGGCCTTTAGGGATACCCTCTATAGATGATAAATTAGTTCAAGACATCGTAAGAAACATCCTAGAAGCTGTTTTCGAACCGACCTTTTCTAACAATTCTCATGGATTTAGACGTAATCGCAGTTGTCATACAGCACTAACACAAGCAACTAAAATCTTCAAAGGAGTTAAGTGGTGGGTAGAAGGTGATATCAAAGGCTTCTTCGACAATATTGACCATCACATTTTGATTAAACTGCTAAAAAGAAAAATTAAAGATGAAAAATTCATTAATTTAATCTGGAAATTTCTTAGAGCAGGTTATTTAGAGGATTGGAAATTCAATAATACTTATAGTGGCACTCCACAGGGAGGAATAATCAGCCCAATTCTATCAAATATTTATCTAAATGAACTTGATAAGTATATCGAAGAGTATAAAACACTATTTGATAAAGGCACACGCCGACAAAACAACATAGTATATACCCAAAAATATAAGCGACTTTGGTATTTAAGAAAGAAATTCGCAGATAGAAAAGTACTGGCTCCACACAATGAATTAACTGAGATTACAAGTGAAGTGAAAAGGCTTCAAAAAGATATACGTACAATGAGTTCAGTAGAATTAATGGATTCTAGCTTTAAGAGAATTCAATATGTACGATATACCGACGATTTCCTAATAGGGATAATTGGTTCAAAACAGGACGCAGAAGAAGTAAAGAAAGACCTTACGGCTTTTCTAAAGAATAAACTAAATCTTGAACTATCATCAGAGAAAACACTCATTACACATGGCAAAATGAAAACGAGATTCCTTGGATACGATGTAACTATAAGTAACCTTCAGGCTGTATACAAAGGCTCAAACAGTAGAATAGCCAAAAGGTATGCATCAAACAAGTGCGAAATTTACATGCCTAAGGAAAAATGGATTGGAAAACTTAAGGAGCTCAAAGTTCTTAAAATCGAAAAAGATAGTAGTTGGAAGTCTATTCATAGGGCCGAATTAATAAACTCCGACAATTTAGAAATTCTAAGTATATACAATAGTGAAATTAGAGGTTTATATAATTATTATAAACTAGCAAAAAATGTACACAGCCTACAGAAGTTTCGCTACATTATGAAATTCAGCATGGTAAAAACTTTTGCAAACAAATACAAACTATCAGTCAGCAAAATAATGAAAAAGTTTAATCATGAAGGCAATTTTAGAATTTCTTACACGACTAAAACTGGTCAGAGGCATAGATATTTCTATAATGAACCTTTGAAAAGGGTTTATGAAAATCCAACTACTAATAAAGAAATAGATATCGTTCCAAATACTATGATATATGCAGGACGCAATAGTCTAATCAGACGCCTTCAGGCTAGTAAATGTGAGTGGTGTCAAACTGAAAACACCGCTATCGAAATGCATCATGTTAAAAAACTCAAAGAACTAAAAGGAAAACAACTTTGGGAAAGAATCATGATAGCTCGCAACCGCAAAACACTAGCATTGTGTAAAAAGTGTCATGTTGACCTGCACGCTGGAAGGTTAGATTGAAATTCAGAGGATAAGTGGAGAGCCGTATACATGGAAACATGTACGTACGGTTCGGAGGGGAGCGTTTGAAAACCTATCACAGTAATGTGAAAAGGCGTTGGGCGCTTACCCTACGACGATGTAGAACGTGTACACCGTATGCACAAACTATTAAAAGTACAGGTAGAAAAACTATATGATTTTGTTCAAAGTGTTGTTGCTTCACGTGACCAAAAAAACGAATATAAGATTATAAAAGGTATAGATGAATGGTTCGATAATACCATTCGTGAAAAAACAGGTTTCCAAGGGGAACCGGCCGTTTATAAATCTGGAAAATATCGTGGAAAACCAATGCATTATGACCGGGAAGAAGAATATGTAAAAGGTTTGCGTAACATCTTAAAAGATTTAGCCTCAAATGTTTTAATACGACGTGTTTTATTTGGAAAATCAGATTTTGATTTTGATGTTCACGTGCGCCCATACGGGCACTTAGAGATTCAACTCTAGCAAAGTTGTAGGCTCAGGTCTCACAAAAGCCTATCATCAACCAACTTATCCGGGAAGGAAACTGAACGGGGAGTGTAGCATGTTGGTAAAGCCATAAGTTAATTAGTTACCAAATTACGACTGAATGGCCAGATGAAACGTATAGACAAGGATGAAAGCTAAACTGCTTAAACGATAGTCCAAAGGGGGATATCGAACCCCATGACGAAAGGTAACTAGTAACGTTATGTAGTAATGACCATTTAATTAGGTGGACGCTAAATGGTATAGAAGGACGAGGTCATCATCCTCAAGTCCCAGAGATCCATTACTAACTATCCACTGTAGGTGGAAAAGGACGAAAGTCGCATCCGACACTATAGCAAGCTCATCTCTAAATGTACTAAATGGGGATTACCTAAGTTGGAACGCCAATACAAACTGGCTATTAAGGATGATACCAAGTGTAAAACAAGGTATGTGGCTTATGAATATCCAATAAGGTAACGGAGTTTCCGTAGTAGTCAGAGATAGGGAAAGCCTATTACAGGGCGAAGGGAAACAGTTTATCGGTTTAATACAAATTAGGAAGGAGCGTGAGGCTCTATGAGAAATCCAAATGAGGTATTAAACAACCTACGTACCATGGCTAGTAATACAGATTACAAGTTCAAGAGACTATACAGAAACCTGTATAATCCAGAATTTTATTATATGGCATATTCTAAGATATACGCCAAAGAAGGCAACATGACAAAAGGTACGGATGGAAAGAATATCGATGGAATGAGTATTGAAAGAATTAACACTCTTATAGACAAAATTAAACACGAGACTTACAAACCTTATCCAGCTAGACGGATTTATAGGAAGAAAGCTAATGGAGGTAAAAGACCACTAGGCATCCCTTCTATGGATGATAAAATCATACAAGAAATAATACGAAGTATCCTTGAGAGTATATATGAATATACGTTCTCCGATGATTCACATGGGTTTAGACCTAAAAAGAGCTGTCATACTGCGTTAATTCAAATTCAAAAGACATATAGAGGGGTACGATGGTTTGTTGAGGGGGACATAAAAGGTTTCTTCGATAACATAAACCACCACTCACTTATAAATATCCTTAAAAGAAGGATTGATGATGAAAAATTTATAAGGTTAATTTGGAAGTTTCTCAGAGCAGGTTATCTTGAAGAATGGACATATAACAACACATTCTCTGGCACCCCTCAAGGAGGCATAATCAGTCCCATACTATCAAATATTTATCTGAATGAACTAGACAAATTTATGAAGATCTATAAACAACAATTTGATAAAGGACCAAGAAGAAAGACAAATCGTGATTATGCGTACCTTTCAGATAAGAAATACCGACTACGAAAAAAACATGAGGAACAATGGGGACAAATGCCAGAGGAAGAAAAAAGAGAAGTGAAACTACAGTGGAACAAACTACACAAAGAACAGCTCTCTATACATTCAAAAGAACCTATGGACGAAAACTACAAAAGAATTGTATATACCAGGTACGCAGATGATTTCCTCATAGGAATAATAGGTAGCAAAGAAGACGCTATTCAAGTCAAAGAAAATCTTACGATTTTTCTTAAAGAAACCCTTGAACTCGAGTTGTCACAGGAAAAGACTCTCATAACCCATAGTGAAAAATTAGTACAATTTCTCGGTTACGATATTACAATCTCAAGAGAAGAAGCAATAGCAAAAACAACCCATAGAAGGACAAAAAGGGTATTCTCTTTCACGCCTAAACTATACGTACCCAAAAACAAATGGATAAAGAACCTATTACAAAAAGATGCACTAGCAATTGACAAAAATACAGGTACTTGGAAACCTAAACACAGAACCTATCTAAAAGATAATGACGACTTAGAGATTTTAAGTATCTACAACGCAGAAATTCGTGGTCTATATGAATACTACAAGTTGGCAAACAACGTAAGTGTTATAAATAAATACAAATACATAATGGAATATAGTATGTATAAAACGTTCGCTAGCAAGTACAAAAAAAGTGTTAAACAAATACTCAACAAATATAGAACTAATGGGAAATTTGGTATACGATACAAAACTAACAACGGTGAAAAGATAAGATATCTTTATGACCAAGGATTTCGGAGACAAATAAGTATAGATACCAAAACAGAAGTCGATATTCTCCCAAACACCTTAAAAATGTCTGGACGAACAAGTCTCATTGAACGATTATTAGCTGAAGAATGTGAAATGTGTGGCAAAAAGAACCTAGCAATCGAAATACACCACATAAGAAAGTTAAAAAACCTAAAAGGTAAGAAAATGTGGGAGAAAATGATGATCGCTAGGAAAAGAAAAACCATGGCACTCTGCCATAAATGTCACATAGATTTACACTCAGGTAAGTTGGATTGATAAATGGAGAGCCGTATACTTGGAGACAAGTACGTACGGTTCGGGGGGAGTACTTGGAAACCTATCATAGAAATATGATAAGGCGCTGGGTACTTACCCTACTTAGAGCAGGGTGGCATTCTACTTGTTAATACTGCGAAAGGGGAATTAGCAGACCTTTCAAACGTATTAGGAAAATTTGTATTGCTGAGTATGCAGAATGCGGTATTCCGTAGGGAACCAAACGTCTCGCCTTATCATCACATTATTGTGGATGAGTTCCCGGATTATGGTACGCCAAGTTCTCCTATAAACGTAGCGGCGTGAAATGGAGGGGCTGACTCTTACACAGCCTAACTATTTGTTCGAATTTTATGGGTGAAACTCCCATTCTAGGATAATAGCTCATTAATCCTAGCCATGATACCCCTACATGCGCTAACTTACACACGAGTTAGGGTCTGAAGTTAGGTAAGGTCGTAACCTGATGGCACAACTCACTAATGCCTATATGGTGCGGTGGTCTTTAAAAACATCCCAATGGTGACGAAAGGAATCCATGTCTTGAAGCGTCGTGAGGGAATCCCTTCTTAACGTGAGCAATCGGAAGGAATAACGGGAACAAGGAGAGGTTCGAAATTCTAATCCTTGCACATAATCGGTTTCGTAATTACCGATTATGCTGAACCAGTATGTTAGAGCTACTCAAGACTGGTGAGTACCGTCGGCGTAAAGTGGGCACCTAAAGGAATGTAAAATAAGGGATAGAACAAATGGAACTTGGGAAGCTTGCATTGCCTTAGGGAGTGTGATCCTGCTTGAAACAATGCAAGTGGCAGCGGTCTCGTAGTAGTGAGGAAGCGGAGTAATGTCCGTGGAGCGAAGGGGACCAGTCGATTCAGAATAACAATGGATATTTCAAATGTCTATATGAACCTCTTCTAGAGTGGGAATTAAACAGCACATCGTTACAATCGCTTGAATAATGGGGAGATGTAATGAGGATTAAAGGACATTTGATAGATAATGAAGCACAGCTCCAAGATAAGTTAGACCTAATATACAAAAAGGCCAAAGAAGATAACTCTTCTTTTCATGGCATGATAGAACTAATGAAAAACAAGCAGACTATTAAAACGGCAATTCACAACATTTAAAGCAATCGTGGGAGTAAAACGGTCGGAATTGACAAGAAAGACGTGAACTACTACCTACAAATGGAAACGGAACAGCTTATCAAACTCATTTGGGAACACATAGACAACTACAAACCTAAACCCGTTCGAAGGCATTACATTGACAAGGGCAATGGTAAAAAGCGTCCTCTAGGAATCCCAGCCATGATAGATAGGATAATCCAAGAAACAGCAAGAATGGTGTTAGAACCCATAGCAGAGGCGAAGTTTTTCAACCATAGTTATGGTTTTCGTCCCTATCGTTCATGTCACAATGCAATAGGCAGAATCTTGAATACCATTTCTAGGTCAAAAACGTACGTAGCCATCGAAGGTGACATCAAAAGTTTCTTTGACCATATTAACCATAATAAACTTGTTGAAATAATGTGGAATATGGGCATAAAGGATAAGAGATTCCTAACTATTATTAAGAAAATGTTAAAAGCAGGTGTACTAGAAGATAATCAACTTTTCCCTACGGAGTTGGGAACTCCACAAGGTGGAATTATATCTCCCCTGTTAGCGAACATATACTTAAATAACTTTGACTGGATGATAGCTAAAGAGTTCGAAGAACACTACGCGCGTTATACTGTTAAACACGCTTTCAGTACAGGACTTAGAAAAGTAGTTAGAAAACATAAGAAATGTTTTCTTGTTAGATACGCAGACGACTGGATAATTCTATGCGAGGATAAAGCACAGGCAAGAACACTCTTGACTAAAATCGATAAGTATTACAAACATATACTCAAATTAGAATTATCAAAGGAGAAAACATTTATTACCGATATGAGAGAGAAGCCAGCCCAATTCCTAGGATTCGACATCAGAGCTGAAAAGATGAGACTGAAAAACCGTATTGCAGGAAAAGCTATATCGAACCAAAAGAAACTAAACTCTAAAATGAGAGAAGTTCTTCAAGACGTCTACAATATTCGGAAAACCACCACTTGTTATGATGTTGCCGCCAAAATAGAACTTATAAACACCAAGATTATCGGTATTAGTAACTATTTTCGTATCGGAAATTCTGCCAGAATTTTTGTTAGATGCGATAATAAAATAAGATATACATTTTACAAGTCTATTAAAAGAAAACATGGTGGAGGGGCATTTGAAAAAATGCTCACCCCAGCTGAAAACCTTGATAACCGTAAAGATAGACATAAAGGGCACAAAACCAAAGTTCCCTTCGTTGAAGTCGATGGAGTTAAGATAGGACTAACCAAAATGAGCTTTACGCCTAGTACTAAAGCACTCCTATATAATTACGATACGACCCCCTATACACAGATAGGAAGGGCGATTTATTTGAGAAGGCATGGTAAGGTCGACAAGAAAATGAGACCAACCATTTACTCAAACGACCAAATCAACCAAATAGTTTTGTATCAAATGCTTAGACAAACAAAGAACAAACGGCTATATAACTTTGAATATATACTTAATCGCGAGTATGCATATAATCGTGACAAAGGAAAGTGCCGAATATGTAAGACAGCGTTGATCCCAACTAACATACATTGTCATCACATTAATAATCGTCTACCTTTAGAGAAAATCAACAAACTCAGCAATCTTGCCACCATGTGCATAAAATGTCATAAACTTATACATCAAAAAGACTTAGAAGACAGTATCTTATACGAACTACCGAAACTAACGAAATATCGTGAGCTGATACACATTTGAAATATACTCCATTGTTCACCTTATCTTACTCGCGAGGCTAAGAATAAGGATGAGACTAACTGAATTTGTTAGAGATTCTCAATCTGAACCGATGGAACGCCGTGTGCGGTGAAAGTCGCACGCACGGTGTGAGGCGGGGGAAAAAGTAGAGATAACTTCAAAGCTTTACCTATCGCGACCCGTAAGGGTTAGTAGCTACCCCAGCCCTCTCGGGCTAGGATGCTACACATTTGTGCGCCCGTTCAAAGAGTTCCCTGCACAATCTCGTAAATATAAAGTCATTCTGACAATTGCAAGTCAAACACTATCTCAATTAGCTTTGGATTTCACAGAGCAGTATATGTTTACTTTACTAGGTTCGTTCCGTAACAAGATGATATTTGGTGATGTAACACCATATGATGCGAAAATTTTTTCTGACATGTTTGGTGAATCAGAGGAATTTAAAGAATCCGAATCTGAACAAGGGATTTCTCCTATACAAGAGAATCCTGTTAGTCGCTTAGGTTCGACATATCAAAAATTAAAAGAAGTCGTTATGTCACCAGGAGATATCATGGCACAAGGTGCCTTCATTTGTGCTGCACGTATTGTACAAGACAATCATGTACAACCTGTACAACAAATTACTAGTAACTTTGTACCCAAAGAGGAATTTGCTCAAGCAATCATTCAAGTAGAGATTAAGTCTGGACAATATTGGGAAAACGAACGTCTTCGACTCATTGAAGAATCTATCGCAAAATCAAATCCTATGAAACATGTAGATGCAAATAATATAAAACAGATAGAATCATTTCCACCTATGCATGGTGATAAAATAGGCCAAAATAATTCCATAGAAACAAACAATAAGAACCAACATATTGTAGAGTTGGAGAATTATAAAGAACACAAGTCCGAATATGAAACAAACACCGTAGAAAATGTAACTTTTCCTGATTATTCTACGGATGTCAGTCAACAGGGACATGTTATTGAAGAAACTAAAAATAAGTTGTATGAAGAAATTAAGGCATTTGTGATCGAATCACAACAAATCTCGCCATCTCTTTTGCAAAGAAAATTCAGAATCAGCCATATAAAGGCTGTACAATTTATTGAGAAGTTAGAACACAATCAGGTTGTGAGCACTTACACTGGGAATAGCCCTCGTAAAGTTTTAATTTCAAAAAATAATAGTACGCCGATATTATTAAAGGATTCTCAAATCAATACTACTCTTTCATCTAATACAGATTTAGATAATACGACTTCACGAGAAAATAGCATTCCAAACGAAGAGACAGAAGCAAAGCAAGAGGAAACAGGCTTCTTTAAAGACATCCTATATGATGATGTAGTAGCCTTTTTTAAGGAATCAGGGAATGCTTCTATACATGCACTACAGAACGCATTTAAAATCGATTATACACGTGCTTCAAGATTACAAGATGCCCTACAACGGAATGGCGAGCTGCCGAATATAACAAAAGAGACACATAGGGAAATAGTAGGTCCTAAAAAAAATATGGAGCTAGCAGAACGGAAGAAAGAGGTATCTACTACTATGTTGGAACCAAAAAGGGATATAGATTACCCAATTCATTTAGGAATTCCTGTAGAAACTGATCCATTGCAAAAAAAGCTTCTAACAGAGGGACTTATAACCACAGTATTAGAGGAAACAAAAACAGATATGAAAACTAATTTGAAACCAGCTACAAAAACAGTTAATCCCACTAAAGAAAATAAACTTGATGAAGAGGTTGCAAAAGTTTACGAATCTATTAGCATTACTGTTCATCAAAACTTAGAAAAGAATATGGTAGAGAACACTAGAAATAATGAAGAGCAGCATGAAGATAAACATATGGACTATAAAGAACGCAAAAAAGACTTAAAAGCCAAACAAAAGAATACGTATAACAATACAAATTCACTACTTAATAAAAACCAGCAACAAAAGAAAAATACATCTAATGTAATGAGTAAGGAATTAGATGATCTTTTTGATTAATACCTATAGAAACCTAAAATAACTTTTTATTCAAGATTATATTTTTAGGGAAAATCTAGCTTAAATTAGGAGGAAAGGTTAGATATAGTATTTTAACTTTTCCCTTTTCAAAAAATAATACTTGCACAAATTACATAAAAACGTTATATTTTAATTAATAATTATACAAATAAAACATGACTTACGTGAAGGACACACCTTACGTACCATTCCAACGGTACAGGTGTGTCCTTTTTTACGTTCTAGGAGGAAAATATAATGGTGTGCGAGACGTTCTCGATTAAGTAATGCGCAAGCATAAGCGACAACGAGGACTGTTCTAGATTGTAGAAACAACAAAAACAATTAAGAGCAGGATAACTGTTCAGACGAGT
>NZ_JAKUGG010000042.1:0-23237 GCF_022663835.1 Bacillus cereus group sp. BfR-BA-01347
AATCATGTTAGCAAAAATGAAAAATTGGTTAAAAAATGAGGATTCACAACTATCATCAGAAAACGGTATGTTAATTGCCTTGGCGGTGATTATCGTATTAGTAATTGGCCCATTTGTATGGAAGGCAATCCAAGGTGGCTATGATACGATCCTGGCAAGATTCACAAAAGCATCAAGTAATGCAGACGTAAATTCTTGGAATAAGTAATTAAAAATTTAAATAGATAAGTTCTAATTTTAGTAGATTCTTAAAATCGATATATAAAGGAGACGAAATGAAATGTTAGCAAAAATGAAAAGTTGGTTAAAAAACGAAGACTCACAATTATCATCAGAAAACGGTATGTTAATTGCCTTGGCGGTGATTATCGTATTAGTAATTGGCCCGTTCGTATGGAAAGCAATTCAAGGTGGCTATGATACAATTCTAGCACGATTCACAAAAGCATCAAGCAATGCAGATGTAGATTCTTGGAATAAAAAATAAATGTAAAAATAAACGAGGGGGCTACTCTAAAAGTGGTTCCCTTTTTTACACAGCATTTTTTATGAAATTAAGAGGGGAGTAAAGAAAATGGGTCTGTATATTGTGGGATTATTACTAAGTTACATGTTCCTAAATGTATTTACTGATTTGAAATATAGAAAAACGAAGAATATGTGGCATCTACTATTCTTAATATTGGGGATAGGAATCACGTACTTTGCCGGAATAAGAACAGGGAAAGAGATTGCAATTGTACTAGTCATGGCCTTAGCGTGTGGGTTATTGCTAGAGACATTTAAATTTTCTTCACCCGGTGATACCAAAATGCTTGTGGTGGTAGGATTATATGTTAGCAATGTAGCAGAGGAATCGGCTATGCTTACCGCTATTACATTAACAGCTTTTCATTTACTATTCTTTTGGATTGCTAGTGTGTATCGATTAATTAAAATTTTAGGGTTTGTAGGAGCGATTAAAGACCAATTGGAGCATGCTGCTTCTATATTTGGGGCAAAACTACCAAAGAAAGAAATACAGCTGATACAGAGCTTTCCAGGGGCTTGTTCTATTTTATTAGGAGCAATCGTGTATATTGTTTTCACTATTTATCAAAACGGAGGTATATTAGCTTGAATAGTAGAATCATTCATCAAAGAGAAACGTATATTTATTTGACGATATTCGCACTAGTAGGGGTACTGATTACAAATATGTTTATTAATATGGTGTTTATACTAGCGTATCCGTTACTTATCGGATTAATTGTACAGGTTATCCTGCTTCAGAAGATAAAAAAACCATTTTATCGGAGCGGAAAAGAATTAACGGAACAGTTAAAACTAAAAAATATATTTCTAGTAGAATCAAACATTTTAGGAGATGAAGAAGGAACTGTATATGAGGTGCATCAAATGCCTTTTTCATTTTCGAATGGATTAATTAATAAAGATAAGAGTTATAAAGTCATAAAACAAGAGTATGATAGAAAAGTAAAAGAGGATTTAACGAAAATTGCAAAATGGCAAGTTACAACAAAAGCTAGACTTGTTACGACAACACATTTTCGTTTATATACAATTTGGCAGAAAAATAGCACAGGCTATCAATTGAAAAAAATAGACGATTGTATTGATCCATATGCCAAGATGAACCTCATTCAATGGATGATTGCTTCATTTTGTACGACTGGTCGTATTAAGTACGATAAAAAACCAAAAGAGTGGGCTAGCTATGAATGGATTACTTTAAGGTAAATAAAAAAGACAGAAAATAATAAAATGTACCCTATAGAATTGACACTCGAAAAAAGTCTATTCTATAGGGTACATTTTACATTGTATTTGTTTTTTCTCTTTGTGTAGTTTTTCAACAAAAAGAGCGCTTTTAAAGGCGCCCAATGACCAAGAATTATATAAAAAAGGTGCACAAGATATGGTATGTATGCTTCTTAAAATTGGTGCAGATTTAATACAAAATCCTTCTTGTTTTTGTATTCTCACATGGTTTTTCAAAAAGAATAGAACATATTGAAGATAACATGTGAATGTTTCATAAATGTATCAAAAAAGTGAAAAAAATTGCTATTACAGAAGAAGCAGAAATGAAGTTTCTAATACGTAAGTACGTGAAAGGTATTATTTCCAGTGGATAAAATGCGCATGGGACACCTAATCATTATTATATCAGTGGAAAA
The DNA here is from genome assembly GCF_022663835.1 of Bacillus cereus group sp. BfR-BA-01347. Taxonomy (NCBI): domain Bacteria; kingdom Bacillati; phylum Bacillota; class Bacilli; order Caryophanales; family Bacillaceae; genus Bacillus; species Bacillus cereus group sp. BfR-BA-01347. Next base: position 2,181 of record NZ_JAKUGG010000042.1, read on the forward strand.
GAATATGTTATGAACTTGGTTGAATGAAAAAATGAAAATTTTACTTTTAGAGTGAAACTAAACAAAAACGCTATTTGGCACAACAAAGCAGCTAGCTGAAGTAGCTAACTGCCTGCTGTAAATACTATTCCACATGAATACGCAAATTGTAACCACAAGTTACAGTTATAGTATAAACAGAGTTGAAAATGTTATGCAGGAAAGAAAACTAAATAAAAACTTCATTTTATACAATAAAACAGCTAGCGTGATTAGCTAGCTGTCCTGGTAAGAAAAGAAAACGGTACATATTAAGTGTTGCTTTTGTAATTGCGAGTTACAGCTATAGTATGAACAGAGTTGAAAATGTTATGCAAAAATAAACTAATAAAAATTTCATTTTGTTGAAAAGGGGAATTGATATGAATTTTGTAAAGCTTGAAACACAAGAGCAGTTTGAACAGTTGCAAAAAAGTGACGTTGTAATTGTGAAATGGAAACAAGGGTCAAGACAGTACAAGGAGTTAGGAGAAATCACACATCATGCTTCTTGCACAATTAATCGTATAAATGAATTGATTTTTAATGTACGTAGAAACGATTATTTGTCCATCAATAATTGTTTAACAGGAAGATCATGGGCAGAAGAAGTTTATGTAGTGAATCCATAAAAAGAGCAGCTAGCAAAAGCTAACTGCTCGGTTCTCCAAGGGGGACAAGGAGAAAGTAACTTAATGGGTTGTCTACAGTATTGACGGAATATTGAGTTTTATTCAGGAGATTTATTAATTATGTAGGTTACATGAGAAGCCCTATTAACATCCAAGCTGCCCCGATTAGAATTAAAATTTCGAATGTAATCCAAAATTTTCTCTTTTCTGGTTTTTGAAATTCTTTAATTACAGAAAATACTGCACTTATTCCTACAAGAGTGAAAAGAGCAATTCGGATTGTATCAGTCATGTGTATCACCACCTAAGATTTGAATAGTTTAATTATATATTAGTTTCCGTTTTGTGGAAATATAATAGAAAGTGAGGAATAACAATGGGACAAGAAAACCGTGGGATGGCATTTGAAATGCTTATCAATCTAGCGAACGAAATGTATCAAAGTGGGGGAGTGGCGCTTATAAACAAGCGTCCGACTCCTGTGAAGGTGTTAAAAAGAAAAGGTGGCCGTGTACTAAGTGGATTCTATGAAGCTAAAAGTACAGTAGACTATGACGGCGTATATAAGGGACGAGCTATCAACATGAATTGACTCATATCAATGGTACAGATAACGGATATTTTTTTATTTAGATTAGATGTTAAATGTACCGTGAAACTCTTGGAAATACAATGCTGGAAAAATATAGTGATATTGGTATATTGCAGGATAAGGCGCAGTTGTAGGAGTAAAGGGAATATGCCCTGGTTGCATACCATATTGACGATATGAAGGATGGTGAGGTAAATGTTGCCAACTCGAAGCTGGAGCTACAACAATCCTCATCGGGAAAGGATTCATAATATAATCACTCCTAAAATAGTATTCATGTAATAGGGTATGCACTTACTGAATATAGATGTGCATAATCTAGGTCTATAAACATAATAATCAACGGACAGAAAATAGGGTTACTAATCTTATGATGTGTCCATTATGGGTGTTTTATTTTACAAAAAAGAACCTGCAAACCTGCAGATTCTCCTGATAATGATTTATGGAGCAAGACCCGAAAATATAATACAATAATTCGAAAATGAGTTCAAGTAAATAAAAAGAACCCGCTGGAGTTCGGGTCCTTTCAGAAGTGATGATGTATTCTCGGCTTGGGAACTGAGAAAAATACAAAAATATAATACATCGAGTTTTAGGGAATTTCAATATTAAATTAAATATTATCGTGGGGGAGTTATATCATTTGATGAAGAAACCAAGGTAGTGATAAAGCATATAAATTTTAAAAAAATGAGCGGGATATCTTAAGGAAACATAAAATTATTGAAATTTTTGTATGAATTCATTAATATGGAATTATAGTTATTATTTAATTGATTCCGTTTATTCCCACACCTTATTGTGTTGTGGTTGAGTTATAGAAGCAAGTTGCGTCTTGTTTCATTTATGAAAGGGCTTCTTTGAGCCGATTAGTGTATATATAGCTTATTTTGCTATACACATTTTTAATCGACTTGAAGGAGCCCTTTTTGTGTTGTTTTCAAGTTAGGAATCACTTGTAAAAAGGTCTTTAGATTTAGGTATACAAATAAAAAACACTGTGAGAAAAACACAAGATTTGTGCTTTTTTGCTTTGGAAGGGGATCATTATAATGAAATACGAACATGCAATTACACTAGATAAACCATTACTATCATTAGACGAGATAATAAAAATTTTTCAGAGGAATGAAGTTACTAAACCAATTCGAGAGCGTGATTCTAGCATTTTCCGTGATACAGAAGATTATATTGCAGATAAAATGACAGCCTTACACATCAACTTTGATGAGTATTACAATACGATTTTTTTACCAATTTTAAACCATGATTGTGAAGAAGATTGTTATTTTCCATTTGAAAGGAAGTACTGTTTAGAGGTGTATGGCTATCCATGTACGTTAGAAGATGCGTTTAAGGAATGGGGTCTTTATATTATTAACAAAATGGATTGTACATTAGAAACAGTAATGTCTGAGTATGTAGAGGTTACAAATCCTTTATTTGATCCGACTATAGAAGAATTGGCCAGAATTATTAAATATAACAAAGAGCGTACTAAGGAGTGTAGTAGATTATTTAATATTTCTCTTGAACCATTGAAGAAATTATTAAAGGAGTCCCCCCATACCGTTATTGAGATCATTCAAAACATTGAAATGGAGGACATATCAAAACTTCCTACACACTTAGGTGTTCAATTTGCTTATAGAAGGGAAACCAAAGAACTTTACATGTATTATGGAGAAAAACATTTGCCGTGGCTTTATCGAGTATTACTTTTTCTTCATATTTTTGAGTTATCTATTCTAAGTGTAAAGTAATCAATTGTTGTGAAGTAGAAAAATAATAAATATATAACCAGGAGGAAGTTTAAATGAAAATGAGTTATGAAGTATCTATATTTTGTTCTGCACATCCAGATAATTTTATGCCAAATTTGCGTGCATTACGAATGAGAGTTACAAAAGAAGGAGCATTTTGGGAACGAGATTGTTATCAGTTTTCCATTAAACCATCAAACTTGTCATAGCGAGCAGCCAAACAAGCAGGGGAAATCTATTTGTATCATGTCTATTTCAATGGATGTATACGAGATTTCCTTTTTTTATTGGAGCGATGCTTTAGAGGGACAAGTTATCGCTTTACTGCAATCCGCGGTTTCCTAGAAATAGAAGGGTATTCCCTTAAGAAGTGGAAGCCGATTCTACACAGCTATCATGTAAAGACTGCAGATATGGATTGTCTTTTTAAGAAAGATGATCTTGCAATGATTGTACATCATGATGGAGTGTTAGAAGTGGTTAAGCGTGCAGAAAAAGGTGAACAATTAAAAAAAGTAAACTTTCTAAATGTAGATAGCTGGTTACAGGCACTTAATCCGACAAAAGAAGATCTATTCTCTTTAACAGGGGTGAGTGTATCTTAATGAGTAATTTGCAAAATCATGTGAAAGTGTACAGACAGAGGAAATGACAGAAATCCGTAGTTAAAACAACTATGAATTTCTGTCTTTTTATTTTAATAAGGAGGATTTTAGCATGGAATTTGAAGCATATGTAGAATCCGCTTTGCTAGATCAAGAAGATAGAAACGATTATTTAGTTTATGATACATATTCTTTTTTATATCCGTAGGTGAACAAAGATAATATCTAAATAGAATTATAAAGGGTTTAATGGAAGTAGCTGTTCCATATATAATACACAGTATATAAGGAGTGGGAAAAAATGAATTATAACATTCAAAAAGGTCAATTTCGTTTAACGAGTGCTTATCCAAGAGGTAGCTGGTGGGAATTTTACCGTGTCACGTGTCCGATTTGTCATGATACAGGTAATTGCATGCTGCATGTTTCGCAAGAGAAGGTAGCATGTACACGTGTAGAAAGTAAATGGATTTATGGAAAAAACACGGGTAATCCAAGCTACATTCATTACATAAATGGAAAAGATAAGTATCAATTACCTGAGGCGGATGAAGTTCAGATTCATGATAAGAAAAGTAATGAAGAATTAGATGTGTTTAATCGTAAGTTAATGGATTTTATACCATTACAGGAGCATCATCATACACATTTATTACGAGATAGAAAAATGACTGAAGAACAAATACAAGTACGTCAATATCGTTCTTTCTTAAAACAACAAATTGTGTTAGAGGAGGATAATACGTATACCACCGTTTGGGAACAGTTATTTAAGCAGATTGGTGAGAAAAATTGCTGGCAGGGTGTTCCGGGTTTTTATGAGATGAAGAAAGGTCAACTTTCTCTTCGTTTGATGTCAGGATCTCCTGGTATATTGATCCCTTTTCGAAACCAGTACAATCAAATTGTTGGATGGCAGGTTCGTGTGGATGAAGTGAAAAACTCCGTTCATGTGAAATCGGTACCTACTGGAGTTGAAGCAGAATTAATTGAACAGCCTAATGTTGTAAAGATAACTAAAAATGGTGATTGTATCTTTGAAGGCGAACTAGAAGTGAGCAAAAAGGTAGAGATTCCATTTCAAGAGGGACAAATTGTTGTAAAGATTCATAAAGGGCAAAAGTATCTGTGGCTCTCATCAGCAAACAAAAATCAAGGGACTGGGGCAGGCGGTAGTGAAAATCCACTTCCAGTGCATGTTGCGGTACCGAGTTCTCATTTGAAACATTGGAATTCTGGTACACTTCATCAAACGAAATCAGTAATGATCACAGAAGGACCCATGAAAGCGGATTTGATTGCTGATTTGCTTCCAGAGCGATTTTATAAAGAGGAGATTTCTGAAATAGGAACAACGGTTCTTGCGATTCCAGGTGTAAATGCTTGGCGAATTGCTATGCCTGTATTAAAAGATATGGGTATAGAAAATGTCTATTTAGCGTTTGATGCCGATTTAGTAGAGAATCAAAAAGTAAGGAAAGCTCTTATAGACTTTGCGACAGAGTTAAAGCGAGTGGGCTATAACGTAATCATAGCTGCATGGAACCCAACGCAAGGTAAGGGGCTGGATGATACAATGCAAGCGGGATTTAAACCTGTATTTCAGAGACTGTGAAAGTTATAAAGTAGGTTGATATTTTTATAAATAGGTAGATTGAAAAAGATAGAGTTTTTAATTCTATCTTTTTCTTATATCCAATTAACTAAAAGAAGGGTAGAAGAGAATATGAATACATCTATGAAAAAAAATCTAGTGAATTTACGAGTTGATTTTGCTTTCAAGCGCTTGTTTGGAGTAGAAGGAAATGAAGATATATTAATTGGATTTCTTAACGCGGTACTACAATCATCTATTGATGAAGAAATTACATCTTTGCACTTAGATGATCCGCATCTTCCAAGAGAGCAGAAGGATGATAAATTATCTATTTTAGATTTGCGAGCTACTCTGAATAATGGTATAAAATTAAATATAGAGATTCAAGTTCGAGACAAAAAAGATATGATAGAGCGTTCTTTGTTCTATTGGTCAGGCATGTATTATTCCCAAATGACTCAAGGGATGAAGTACACAGAATTAAGACCAACCATTTGTATTAACATAGTAGATTTCATTCTGTTTCCAGAAGAACAAGAGTTTCATAATGTTAATACAGTGATGAACAAGAAATCGAAGCGCATTATTACTGAAAATATGCAGTTGCATTTTCTTGAAATTCCAAAAGTGATTCAAGAATGGCGAGGAGAACGAATGAATCCATGGGAAAATTCTTTAGCGCGTTGGTTATTATTATTCCCTGCGCATGAGGATGAGAGATTAACAACAATCCTGGAGGCGATAGCAATGGAAAAAGATCCAGTTTTGAAAAAAGCAATAGAGGATTGGGAGCGTTTAAGTAGCGATAAGGATTTTTTACGCTTATATGAGGCTAGAGAAAAAGCAATAAAAGATAGAATATCAGAAATAGAAACGGCAGAAGAAAAAGCTGCGAAAAAAGCCGCAGAAATAGCTACCAAAAAAGCCACAGAAGAGACTAGAATTGCAACTAAGATAGAGATGATTCACAATTTAATTAATGTCGGTGTACCTATTGAGAAAGTAGCGGAAGCCACTGAATTAAGTGTGGAAGAGGTTAATGTAATTTTAAAAAATAAAGAGTAAATATAAATGATTTGAACTACTCACCACTTAACGTCCTTACGGACTGTTTGAAGTGGAAGATTCCTGCGAACACCGATGTATCCACCGGTTATCTTAGCAGGCTCTGCCCGTAGTCCTTACGGTGAAAACATAAGTATCTTGTACGTTGACTCACCACGCTTCCTACTTTAGCTTGGTTTTCGCAACTTCAGCAAACGTGGGTCGAAAGAACGTTGAAGATTTTACGGTTGCAACGTTTTTCTGCAACCAACCTCATATCTTCAGTTTTCAAAGAGCAATCTGTACAAGTATATGGTAGCAAACATGCTGGCTTATGCCAACCGACATTCATCTCCCACCTAAAATTGGTGTTTTACCCCTTCACATCTTTGAGGAGGGAGTCTTCTGTTGGAAAACGATAAAATATACGATGTATTGCAATCTATTTTAAATAGTAGTGTTAATAATAATTAACCCTAGAGAGGCAGCATTAAGAAAAGCGAAAAAAATAGAAGTTGTTTCGGTGCATTAGATTCATTTTTCGAAGAGAAAGAATAAATATATACTTACTGTGTAATTTTTACATACTTAAGGGGTCTAATATTACAAATAAAGTCGTTAGAGGTATGTTAATATGCAAAAGAAAAAAGAAGATTATTATGTACATGTGTATACTATTAGAGACAAAAGTACAAAGTCTATAAAAATAGAACTATCGTGCTCATTGAAAGAAGAAATGAATGTTTATCAAGACCTAAATTGTAAAAAGTCATAAAAAATAAAGAGCGATACATATTAGACATGACTAATATGTATCGCCCTTTTACTTCATGTTCCACAATCGCGCCCGTTAATAAACAAGGTACACGCGTGTAAATATTTGTTACTCTTACTCAACACATAATTCTGAGATCTCCTTCCAACCATACGCAACATCCTCTACTACTGTTCCTCCAAACTCACTATTCCTATGAATATATTCTTTTCCTCCCATACGTTCATAAAAACCAAGTCCAGATTTATTCTGTTTCATTACCCAAACCATCATAGAATAAATACCTTTTTCTTTAAAATGCTTAGCAATAGCTGAAACAAGCTGCCTACCAACACCTAATCCCCTACATTCCTGTAAGAGATAAAGCGAATATAGTTCTCCATCAAAATTCTTCTCATTAATACTTTTACCTGATGCAAAACCTATAATTTTCCCCGTATCATTAATCGCGACATAAATAAAAGGTTCATTTTCGTTATTTAAAAAATCAATCCATCTTTTTTCTGTATCTTCGTACGATAATTCGTCCAGATAATCGTCAGGTACTAGACTACGATAAGTAGTCCTCCAACTATCAACATAAACTCTTGATACGTCCTTTATATCTTCTTTACTTGCCTTTCTAATTTCCAAGTTAAGGGCCTCCAATGCAAAACAGTAAAATAATAAAATTTATTATAACATTCTTTCTTCAACCCCAGTTAGCTCAATAAGTGTTATTCCATAAAATGGCCCGGTTGTTGAACAAGTAGGAAACTTCTTTTCACGTTTTATACATAATAGACTATTTTTTTATGCTCTGATTATGGGATATATTATGTAAGAAAAAGGAGGATACTACGTGCTATATTGAACATAGTATCCTCTTCAAATTATAGTCTGTTTAAGAATGTTTTAGCTCTTAAGGACAGTGATATTTTTCAAATTCAAATGGTATGGTTCGATCCAAACCAAGAGGTTAAAAAATAATAAAGGTGTAAATAAGGGGTTGTATTTTTAAAATCGTATTGCTATAATATAAACGTAATAAGATTTTACAATAAAATATAAATTTAATCAGTTCGCATATAAGAGAAGACCTCAATATGCGCCATGTCCTTAGGGGACGTGTGCGTGTATTGGGGTCTTTTTGCGTTTAGCGAGCAAAAACATCCGGAGGTGCAGGAATTATGTTGAATTGGTTGTCTGCAAAACTTATGACAACATCAGTAGGAGATTTCTTACTGGCAAAAAATAGTTTTTCGAAAGGGCTTGGTGGTAATGGTGGTGGCGGTAATGCTGAAACCGTTCAAAAAAGCATGAATACTTTGGTGAAAACCTTAATTGGTTTTGGGGGAATTTGGGTAGCAGCTTGCGTTGTATTTGCAGCTATTAAACTATCTGGAGCACAAGGGAAGAACCCTGAAAACCGTACACAAGCTATGATTGGTTTAGCTTGCGCGGCAATTGGAGGCTTTGTAATGATCAAAGCGTACGATATCGCTGCTTGGGTTACGACAATCTAACATAAGAGTTTGTACAAGCTCTCCTCGATTTGGGGAGAGCTTCTCTTATACAAGGGAGGAAAAAGAATGAGAAAAGTAACCGTTCCTGTTGATATGACTTCGGAACAAAAAACACTACTAGGTGTGCTGAGCAAACGCCAATTAATTTATCTATTAGGTGGCGGGGCATCCCTTTATTTATATGTACCATTTTTATGGCGACTATTTGCACCTATTGATGCGGTAGTAGCATTTTTTATTTGCTTAATTTTAGCACTACCGACGGTAATAGGTGTTATAACGTTTGCGTTTATATATAAAGAAAAACAACACATGTATCTAGATAAGTATCTACTTATCAAAATGCGTAGCCGTTCCGAAAAAGGTAAGTGGAGAAAAGGGTACGAGCCAACTACATGGGCAAAGGAGAACTTATAAATGTTAGAAATGATATATTTTGCAGCGATAGCCATTGTTGGATTTTTCTTTTATCGGAAAATGAATGGAAAACCGCTGTTTGGTTCTAAGAAAAAAGGGAAAAAGCAAGGTGGAGTAGAGAAACACACTACTGAAAAAGCTGGAAAGAAAAATAAAAAAAATATGCCTGCTGAATCGGAAATTGATGAGGATAATGTTGACTTCTTTCGTGCTTTTGTAGAAGACATTAAGGAAATCGATAATCATATGATTCGATATCATGATGATACATTTGTTCTGATTGCGGAAGCACATCCAGTTAACTATTATTTACTCTCCAATATGGAACAAGAAGCAATTGATATCAAAATTGAATCATGGTTAACCACATTAGAGTTTAATACGAAAGTATATATTCAAAGTAAGTTTGTGGATTTAACAGATCCTGTACGCAAAATGACAGAAACGATGAAAGGTGCGAAGGACCTTACACCAGAGACGGTTCTATACGGACAAGAAGTTATCGATAACTTAGAGTACTGGCAGCGTTCGCAACCTCGATATGAACAAAAGCGTTATTTAATTTATCCATACAAGGTTGATATTAGTACGATTACGGCTGATACAGAGGAAGAGTTAGAAGAAAAGATTGTGGATAAGGCGTTTAACGAATTATATCGCCGTTATAATGCTTCTCGAAATCTACTATCGAAAGCAAAAATTAATGTAGAAATGTTAACGAAAGATAAATTAATAGAACTTTTATATGTAGCATTTAACCGTCGGAAAGCCGTAAAAGCTCGTTTCCAGGATTTAATTGAAAACGAGAATTTCTCGCTCTATTCAACAGGGGAAACAAATGAAAGAAAACTAGAGTTAATGAAGAAAGTGCTAGCAGAAGAAAAAGCAGAAAAATCAAATAACGGGGTGGCGTAAACATGAAGTTGTTCGGAAAAAAGAAAAAGGAAAAGAAAAAAATAGAAGCAGAAGAGAGGGACGAATTGGATCTAGAGGAGGAAGAGTTGGAAGAAGAAGTACCGACGCAATTAGACAATCAAACAACAGTGTTTGATGTTATTGCTCCAGAAGGAATGAAAATTGACGCAGAAGATTATGGAGTTATTAAACAATCTTTAGGAAGTAATACGTTCTTCCGTCCTTTTTATATTCCACGAGATGGGTACCCACGTATGATGCAAACCAATTGGCTCAACATGTTAACTTCGGCTGGGGAAGTGGATGTCATGATCGATATTCATAAAGAACCAAAAGCTAAAGCAATGCGATCATTAGATATGCAGCTTACTATGTTACGTTCCAATCTTTCTTTCCAACGTACACGAGGAAACATTGACCAAGAAAAAGACTTAGATGCAAAAATTCAAGATACAAACAATTTAATGGATGAAATCCAGTTCAATGAAAACGACTCTTATATGGTGAGTACCATGGGTGTTGCGTATGCCGAATCAAAGAAAGAATTGGACGTTTTATGCGAGTATATTGAAGATGAAATGCAAGCATCTCACTTTAAGATAGCGAGTACTTGGAACCGTGTGAAAAGCGGCTTGAAAGCTACTATGCCACTAGGAGCACCAAATACGCTGCAAGATACTTATCGAAATATCGATAGACGTGCGCTATGTACATTTGCACCCTTTGTATCAGGATCCGGAAGATTTAACGGTGGTATACCAATAGGAAAGAACAAAATTACTGGCCAAGTAGAATTTTTAAATTCATTCGGGAATGCAGATTATCGTCCACCAAACTATAACATTGGTGTGACAGGAATTTCAGGTTCCGGGAAAAGTTTACTTTTAAAAATGAAGCTAGCTCGTGAAACATCACTTGCAGATACACATGCAATGATTATCGATCCAGAGGGAGAGTTTGTAAAAATTACAAAACGTTTAGGTGGTATTAACCTAAACATTTCTCCTGAAAGTAATATAATTATCAATCCTTGTGCAATCGCTGTAACAGAGCTTCAGATTACGGATAAAGATGAAGAACTAGAAGCACTTGAACAATATGATAAGAAAGAACTCGTAGAACGTGATGGCGTAAAGTATGTGAGATTTGTACCAATTTTAGAGAAAATCAATGAAATACTAGGATTCTTTGACATTATTATTCGTGGGCAAGACTTTGATCAACCAGGATTAAATGTATTCCAACGTACGATGCTAGAAGATGCAATCCGTGAAGTGTTTGATAAACATGGTATTACTTCACATCCTTCTTCTTTATATACAGATGAAGTGAAGAAGGTGGATGGACAATTAATTCAGTCTCAAGTAAGAAAGCCAGAGCCGGAGTTAAAAGAAATCTACGATGTCATAGTAGAACATCATGGAGACGATGTGAAGGCAGAAGAGTTAATCGCTGCGATTCGTCCGTTCTTACGTGATGGGTCAAAACCATTATTTGATGGGCAAAGTCATTTTGGTCGTGGTGTAGAAACACAGTTAAATGAATCACGTGTTGTTAACTTTAATATTAGTCATTTAGAAGAAGGATTCTTAAAACCAATCGCTTTCCACGTTATCTTGAACTATATTTGGGAGCATTGGATTAAGAGTCCAGAACATGCTATCAAACGAAAAGTGCTATATGTGGATGAGATGTGGCAGTTTATCGATTATGAACAAACGGTTAACTTCTTAGAAAAGGTAGCACGTCGTTCACGTAAAAGAAATGCCGGTATGTGTTGGGCAAGTCAGGACTTTGTTCGTATCTTAGAAAATGTAAAAGCTCGTGGTATCTTGCAATCTACTTTTTCTTATTTCTTCTTAGAACAAAATAAGATTGATAAGAAAAAAATTCAAGAGAACTTTAACTTAACTGCTGGGGAGCTTGATATTATTCTCAACAATCCAGGAAAAGGAGAAGGGATTTTCCGTGTAGGAGATAGTTCGGTTTGGATTCAAACAGATCCATCAGATAAAGAAATGATGTTTATTGAATCGAATGAAGCGGTACTTCAAGAGCTTTTAAACAATATGAAGAAAGTACAAGGGTACGCAGGATAGTAGCGTACCTTTGTAAAGGAAGGTGAAATTATGCTTAAGAAAATAATAGATTGGGTCGGAGGCCTTGTTATCCATATGGTAAAGGCCCTACTAGCGCCTATTTATGGATTTATGGATACTATTCCAGTTCTAGTCTTTGGTGGAGATAAATCTAATCTAGATTTTTTATATGAAAAGAATGCAGTTACGAATGTATTAGATACCGGTATGCCTGTCATGTTTAAACTTGTTGCTTTTTGTGTTCTCGTCAGTGTAGTAATTACAGCAGCAAAATATTCAGCAACGACTCTGAATCCAAATAATCGCACGGCATTAATTGAATATGCAAAAGACTTAATGATTATCTCGATTTGCCTCTGGCATTTAGATTTCTTTTATAATTTTATTTTTGATCTAAATTCTTGGATTATATTAGAGTTTAAAGAGGCGTTAGGGAATTTTAACCCAGATCAGCAAATACCTCTATTAAAGAATGGACTGGCAGACAATAAGACGATTACAGAACTTTCAATGAAAGACCATAAAAATGATTATATGTTTATCATATTCGGACTATTTATTGAAGCTGGATTAATGATATGGGCAAACTTTTATTATTTAATGCGCGCTGTGACACTATACGTATTAATGTTACTAGGCCCTGTAATGGTAGGAATGTGGATGTTCCCACAAAAGAAACAACAGACGTTATATTGGATTCGTGAACTTATGGGTGCAGTATTAATTCAAGCGATTCACGCAATTACCCTATGGTTAGTTATTACACTTATTGGGGGTGCGCAAAATCCTATTATAAAATTAATATTACTTGCGATGTTTATCCCAGTTGGTGAAATCGTGAAAAGCTTTATTGGCCTTAGCACCAATGCATCCGCTGGTATTCATAGAGCAGGTACGATGATGGGTATGGGTGCTTTAGCAAGTGTGGCTGGATTGGTTAAAGGTGTTCGTGACGACTACCGTAGTGCAAAAGATAAAGGGAAAGAAAAGAAAGATGGAGAGAAAGATAATAAAGAAGATGCGGATAACCCGAAAGATGCATTAGGAGCGAATTTAGGGACAGATGTGGGTACAACATCTCGTGCAGCTCGTATGTTAAAAGCTGGTCAAATTGGAAGTTCAATTGGTAAAGCAGCGACAGGACTTGCAGGTATGGCAGCGGGAGCTGGTCTTGGACCGGGAGCGATGGTAGCAGGATCGCAAGTTGGAAGTGCATTAGGTAGTGCTCCTGGTGCAGTGGCTGGTAGAAGTGTTGCTGCAGTCGGCGAAGGAGCTGTAGCTTTAGGAAAACATATTGGTTCCAGTGTAAAGAAGGGTGCGGATACTTATTCAAATCTAAATGGCGAATTCTTATCCGGAACTAACCGATGAAGATATCGCACAGGATTTAGCTACAAAAGATTTTGAAAATTGGAAAGCGGATAATCCCGATTCTGCAGTTGCAAGTCGCTTAAAACAAGCATTCCCTAGTGCATCTGATGCAGAGATTGCTAAAAAAGTAGCGAAAACAAACAATGATCAGATGTCTCGTTTCTCAAATCAGCGGAAACAAGATTTACAAAATATGAAGAAAACCGCTACACCATATGGAAATGCTAGAGATTTAGTTAACGCTGCAACGAATGCATTCCAAAAGGGGTATGGGGCAGACCATAAAGATACGTTTATGAGTCAGTTACCAAAACATATGTCAGCAGAAGAGAAAGAGAAACACTGGAACGACCATCTGAACACCAAAGTACAAGGATTTAGAAACCACGCAGAACAGGCGGCAACAAAAGTGGGAGCTATGCCAGTTAATGCGAAGGACAAACAAGGAAACAATCTGTTTGATAAGTCTTATGTGAATAAAGATGCGTTTGCTTCTCGACTTGCATTAGGAAAAATCGGAAAGGCAGTCGAGGGAGTAAAAGGAGAAACGTTAGAAAGTGGCCATCAAAATATGGGACAAGTCGGTGCTCTTGTCGGTGCTTCTACTGCTGCATTTAAGAAAGCGTATAGTGCAGACCATAAGGCTGGATTCATGAAACAATTCCCTGCAGATATGCCGCAACAAGAAAAAGAAGCCGCATGGAATAAACATTTAGATCAAAAAGTACAAGGATTTCAAAATCATGCGCAAAAAGCGGCAGAATCAGCTGGTATTGTACAGCAAAAAGACGGTACAAACTATGCGAATAAAGAAGCTTTCGCTTCTCATTTATCACAACAGTTACAAAAAAATCCTGGTTTAAATGCTATGGGTGTATCTAGTGTGGCAGGCATTCAGAAGGCAGTCAACGGCGTGAAAACGCACGGTTTGACAAGTGGAACAGGAAGCCAGCAAGCAAAACAAGTAAGTAATGTTGGGAACCTGGTACAAGCTTCTACAGAATCCTTTAAACAGGGCTATGCAGCAGAACAACAGGCAAGCTTTATGAAAAAGTTGTCTCCAACTATGTCTCAACCACAAAAAGAGCAAGCTTGGCAGTCGCACCTGAATGAAAAAGGAAATGAATTTAAAGCAGTCGCACAACAAGCGGCAGTACAAGCGGGAGCGATGCCCGTACAGGCAAAAGATACGAGTGGTAAGAGTCTACATAATCAATCGTATATTAATAAAGATGCCTTTACTTCGCAATTAACGAAAGGTTTACAAAGCCATGCAAGTCTTGGAATGGTGAGCCAACAAGTAGGTTCTGGAATTACTAGTGCGATTCAAGGTGTTCGTTCACATGGCGTTGCGACAGGTGGCGCAATCAATAAAGCTGTATATGCAGCGACACAAACGCAAGCAAGTATTGCACGTGCAGGAGATCTTTCCGTTGCGGAAATTGAACGCTCTTATGCAGATGCTTCAACAAGTGTAGCGAATATTGCACAAAGTGCTGGTAAAATGTCTATCCCAACTTCAGCAGTGGGAAGCATAACGCAGCAAAGTACAAAACTTGGCATGAGTGTAATGGAAGGTGCGAAACACCTTATGCTTGCGGATCGCATTGATACGGTATCAAATGCATACTTTAGTGCCGCGAGTGCTGTTCAACAATCCGGAGGGAATGCAGTACAAAGAGTGATAAGTGGGACTACTGCTGCAGTTAATACATCATTAGGTGGGAATGCAGCAGGGCGCCACTATAATGTGACAAAAGGCTTAAGTTACGCCGCAGGTGTGATTGGTGGTGCGGGTGCTTATCAAGCAACTGCACGTATGGTAAGTAAACATAATCCGTATAACAGTGCAGTTCGTACAGAAGCAAAAGAGATTCAGGAAATTCAACAGATGGTACCGACAACAACAGATCATACAGGCGCGCAATCGGTTGTAAAAGGTGCAGTACGTCTTGTGACAACAAATAATAAATCTTGGATTGAAGCAAAAGACGCTAGTGGTATGACGCAAGTTGTATCTCGTTATGGTAGTGGAGATAGCAGTATACGATCTGGACAAGTCGTATATCAGGACTTAAATATTTCAGATGGACAATTAACACAGTATCGTAATGGTGCGAAAGCATCTCCGGCTTATATACAAGATTCAAGTGGTGGAAAAATCAATATCAATCGCTCGATCAATGTAAATCCAAATCAATTAGTAGGAAACCAAAATCAAAGACCGTTACAACAGAAACCGGTATTTAATGAACCACCACTTACGGTCAATCACAAAGTAGACAATGGTCACTTCTATATGTCTGATTTAGACCAAGGTGGCTATAAGAATGTACAAATGGTTGTAGAAAGAGATCGTAGTTACATGGTTGCGACAACAACAGACGGTACAGTGTCACGTATTTCGCCATTCGGAAAAGGAGATACGCGTTTACAAGCAAACCAAAGGATTGAAAGAGCTTGTGAAGTGAAAGACAGTAGTATTAAGCCAAAAGAAGAAATTTTAGTCACACATACACAGGACGAAGTTGTTCGTACAGAGACGCATCTGAATTTATCAGAACATGACCCACAAAATCTGATTCCATTTGCGCCAAACCCTCGCTTAGCACAGCGAAGAGGAAGAAATTCTCAAAATGGAAAATATGGTGTGATAAGTCTATGAGTCAAAATCCTAACGATCCAAATGAACAGAAAAAAAGTAATCCTTTAAAAGATGTAGCTTCCCACTTTATTAAGAAAAAAGGGATGCAAGCGCGCGGGAAAATGGCAAAATTGGCAGGAAAAGCAGGAAGGGCGGCAGCGAAAGCTGCTGCCAAAATGCTAAAAGCAGGTATATTAAAAATTGTGGGTGCTGTTGTGGCAGCGGTTGGAGTACCTGCCGCTTTGATTATGGGAGTAATTATTGCTGTGTGTGTTATTTTAGTCTCTTTTGTACCTTTTACCGATGATGAAGGTAAGACAGAGGAACAAGTAAAAAAATATATGGAAGTCTCAATGGCTTTGAATGTGGATTGGAAAGAGGTCGTCGCCTTTGACATGGCACGATATGATAATGATTTAACTGGTAAAGATCCGCATGATGCTATATCATATTTCTTGGATATCCAATATGAAGAATATACGGAAAAAGAGGTATGTGAGGCGGGACCGAATAGTCCTTGTGAAAAAAAGAAAAAAGAGATGCAAAAAACAAAATCTGAAAGTTACTCCGGACCAGATGTAAAAAAGATATTAGGAGATACAGATTTTAAGAAAAAAATAGATGAGATTAATGCGAGTGGAAGTAAAAAAGTGACAACATCTTCTCATGGGCTAGAGAAAGCTATGGAACTCGCAAAGTTTAGTAAAAGTCAAAAAGAACGTGCTCGTGAGATATTAGAAGCCGGGATGTTAGAAGGTATGTATGGACATCTAGCACCTTCTAGTAATTTTGTTGGTGGTATGTGTGTAGGTAATGTGAGTCCTGGCGGGGAGCCTGTCAATCTTAATGCAAAAGTTACAGGATATCTTCCAAAGATTAAAGAAATGGCAGAAAAACATGGTGTTGCTCAATATGTTGGTATTTTGGCTGCCCAAATGATGCAGGAATCAGGTGGAGCAGGAAATGACCCGATGCAGGCTTCAGAGGGGCAATATGGAGACATGAGCTCATCTTGTATTGGTGTAAAGGGAAATGCTCGTGTAGGGTGTATTAAAGATCCCAATATTTCTATAGAAGCAGGTGTACGGGAATTTAAAGATGTACTAGGAAAGGCCAATGGTGACATTGCACTCGCTTTGCAGTCATACAACTTTGGCGAAGGTTTTATTAGTTACGCTTTAGCAAAGGGTGGCTATTCAGAAGAAACAGCTATTGAGTTCTCAAGAAGTAAGAATCATTTAAATCCAGGTGGTTGTTCCGATCCGAATAACTTCCGAACCAAGGTAAATGCGTGCTATGGGGATTACAGCTATGTTTCCAAAGTTTTGAAATATTACGAAGATTTAGGTTGCGTGGCAGCTGGAGATGGAGAATGGATTTCTGATAAAGGTTGGAAATGGCCAACAAAATCAGGGCGTATTACAGGTACATTTGATGAAATTCATAATAACAAACCGCATAATGCTGTAGATATTGGAGCCATGACCGCTGGAAAACCAGGAGACCCTGTATGGTCGATGGAAGCAGGAGTAGTTACAGCTCAAACAGGATATGTAAACTACGGTGGTCTAGGTGTCTATATTGACCATGGAAATGGCATTGTATCCCGTTATTTACACTTGAGTAAGATTTCAGTTACACCAGGAACTATGGTAACAAAAGGACAAATTATAGGGGAAATGGGTGGTTCTAACTATGTTGGTGGTGTTCTGAACATGCTTGGATACGCTGTCCATTTAGATTTCCAAATTCGTATAAATGATCAACCGACGGATCCAATGAAGTTCTTTAAGAAAAATGATGATCCAGGGTTATCATCTGGTGGTTCTCCTACCATGACAAATGCTAAACGACAAAAGGTACTGGAAGAAGCGAAAAAATGGCTAGGGCAAGGAAAAGTCAGATATGTATTAGGAGACCGTAATCCACCAGGTGGCTCTTCAGATTGCTCAGGATTTACGCAGTATGTCTTTAGAACAAGCATAGGTGTACAACTTGGAGATTGGACAGGTGCTCAAGTCGGACAAGGTAAACAAGTACCAGATATCAATCATGCACAACCAGGGGATCTTATTTTCTATGAAAACCCTGGGCACGTTGCAATTTATATGGGGAATCAAAGAATGATTCATATTGGTGATAATAAAGGTGTACAAATTACAGGTCTAAACTATACGGCAAGAGGTCAACATATGACGCAAATCCGTAATGTTATAGACTGATTTGGGATGTGAAGAAATGAAGAAAGTCATGAGTGTGTTAGCGAATCTGCCTCGTAAGTACTTAGTTATATTGGGAATTATAGTGTTAGTAGTAGGCGTTGCTACCTATAATACTATTCATCGTTACATGATGAAATCTCAAGTACAAGAGGAAGAGCAAGTAAATCAAGATGAAATTGAGATGCTTGGAGATAAGCCAAAGGAATTTGATACAAAAGAAGAGGAATATATCGCAAAGACAAAAACTGTAGAGGATTTACTACGAAAAATTTCTAATAGTAGTTATGATGTCCCGTATTTGTTTACAAAGGCTGGATTTGGTATTGAACCAATGAAAATGACAAGTAATGAACGTATGCTTGCTACAGAAGCTGTACAACGATATTTCCTAAATGGGGATAAGTTTTACAATGCGCGAATTACCAAAATTGACCGTGGGAAAAAAGTAGATACGTTTCATATTGAAGTTTTAATTCAACAGGTAAACTTCTTAGAACCACGACAATTTAAAGTGCAGGTAAACAAATATGCACAAATTGTAACACCAATTGCACAAATTCCACATGGACAAGAAGAAGTACCTGTGGATTAAGAAGGAAATGAGGGTTGTGGAAGAAAAAACACAACCCTTTTATAAAAAAATAAAGAGTACCTGAAATCATTTATTGAATATTCATAATTTTCTTATATAATAAAAACATGGTTAAAAGAAATTTGTATATAACGCTAAAATGAGATGGATATGGAGGAATACAAATGAGAATGTTAATTGGAACAGCTGCGAATTTTGTTTCGGGGTATTATATAGGACGAAATTCTGGATTATTAGGAACGTTGCTTGGCTGGGCTTTTCTGTTGGGTGGTGGCTATCTGTTAATAGAAAATTGGGAGAGTATCACAGTATGGATGCATAGTTTGAATATTGTACAAGGACTAGATGGTTACGAAGACATGAGCAATGGTTTTATTTTCATCTGTTTGGTAGTAAGTGGCTTTATCCTCATCTTGTTGTCTCCGCTTTTCATTATTTTATTAATAGTCTGTTTCGTTTTAATGAATATTGTTGCTTGTACACTTGTGTTATTAACATCACCAAGTACATACATAAAGAAGAAAGATAAGGAGAGTGAATGGGAATGAGTACAATTCTAGTTTTTGGTGGATCAAATAGAAGAACGTTAGAGAAGTTGGCCAAAAAAAGAGACTGCCAGGTTATTTTCCATGATGGGAAAAATCACGGAGGCGTAAAGAAAACCTTTCGAAGTGTTATAAAAAAATTTGATGTTATTGTCATTCAAAAAGGTGCATGTGGCCATGTATCTATTGATGTAGCAAAAGAGTACGCAAAGAAGTATGATGTCCCACTATTATTTAATCCGGGATTTGGTGGAACTGGTGCGCTTGAAATGGGATTAAAGCATTTGAAGGTTGCATGAGGTTTGATACATATCTATGGAATTATAATTGTTAAATCAATATATAGCATTTATAAAGAGGCTGGAGGAAGATAGTGTTTAAAGATATATATGTATTATTTCCACCAGAAGGGAAAGAAAGCATCGAATTTCAATTCTTTTTAGATATAGAGGGAGAGAAGTTTTACGAATTTTATAGGGAAAAATATAAAGACCCTATGTCCGATGTATCTGTATATTTTCCAATGTTTCAAAATACGTATGAATCCTATTTAGAGAGATTTTTGTACCCGTATGTAAGTAGCTTTAAAGAAATTCGATTAGGACGGGATACATGGAATAATGAAGGTGTTTGGTTTGGTATTCATCAAGACGGGAGGGAACTGGGAATTCTTTTGTCCAGAGTTGATTTTGCGTATTATAAAGGAGCTTTGTCCTATAAAGATTGGTGAACAAAATAACTAAACAAAAGCATTATTTTATGGAAAGGTGAAACGAGCACACAGAAAATGTGTACTCATACAATCTAAATTAATTTAAGGACCATGATATATCATCAAGGGCTTTATAAATATAACTGTACATGCGGTAAAAGAGATATTTTGGATTGTATTTTTCTTTCCAGTTCATAATAATCACCTCTCATACAAATAGTTTAATTACATTATACAGTCATTAATTCGAACGTTAAGAAAATTAGATGTAAATTAAGGTAAATTTAAACAAAATAGTTATGTATTGAACAAAAAACATGCACAAATATTGTGCATGTATAGTAAAAGCTATGTCTTGTCTATGTAAATATATGCGTAGTTTATATAAATTGTGTGTATGTTTGAACGAAATGGTTATTTACAAATATAAAGAGCACCTTTTAAGGCGCTCCATGACCAAAACTAAAATTGAAAAAGAATAACACATGATATTTTATGTATGTTCTTAATAAATGTGTAGTTTAAAAAATCTTTCTTTTGCACAACAAAGCAGCTAGTTAATAAAACTAACTGCTTGTTGTACAAAAGAAACGCTGCGCTTACAGAAATAGTTTGTAACTTTAAGTTACAAAAATAGTATGAACAGGTTTAAAAATGTTATTCAGAAATGAAAGAAAAAATAAAAAAGAGCACCATGCATAAGTGCTCTTTAAGGTAGGAGGTAACACTTTGAGCTGGATGTTTCGGTTAAAATTATATGATGCAGAAAAGAAATAAGACCTAAAATTTATTTTCAACTCAATATAAAAGAGCAGCTAGCAAAAGCTAACTGCAATGAGAAATTACATGGGTGATTATAGTATGGACAAAAATATCAAGTAGAACCAATTTTTGGTTTTAAGGGTTTTGAGATTCAAAAGATTTGTGATCAGTGTAATGAGGTGGAAGAAGAGTGTTATTGTGATGCTGAGGCATATGAAAGGTGATTATTAAAAAGAATATTGCT
>NZ_JAKUGG010000043.1:0-21568 GCF_022663835.1 Bacillus cereus group sp. BfR-BA-01347
CAGCGTTCATCCTGAGCCAGGATCAAACTCTCCAATAAAGTTAGTTTGTCTAGCATCTAAAATAAAAATTGACGTTTCACGTTGTTTGTTTCGTTCAGTTTTCAAAGAACTAAAAGCGGGTGAAGAGAATCGAACTCTCGACCAGAGCTTGGAAGGCTCTTGTTTTACCACTAAACTACACCCGCGTGGTCGGGAAGACAGGATTTGAACCTGCGACCCCCTGGTCCCAAACCAGGTGCTCTACCAAGCTGAGCCACTTCCCGTAATTGGCGCGCCCGAGAGGAGTCGAACCCCTAACCTCTTGATCCGTAGTCAAACGCTCTATCCAATTGAGCTACGGGCGCTTATTCATGATGTTTTTTCGTCGTTGTAATTTGGCGACTCAATTATCTTATCATACTACATTTTCAAATGCAAGTACTTTTTAAGATTTTTTTGATGCGGCCGAGAGGACTTGAACCTCCACGGGGTTTCCCCCACTAGGCCCTCAACCTAGCGCGTCTGCCGTTCCGCCACGACCGCGCGAAAAAAAACAAAAGTGAGCCATGAAGGACTCGAACCTTCGACCCTCTGATTAAAAGTCAGATGCTCTACCAACTGAGCTAATGGCTCGTAAATGGCTGGGCTAGCTGGATTCGAACCAGCGCATGACGGAGTCAAAGTCCGTTGCCTTACCGCTTGGCTATAGCCCATCGAAATAATTTTCTTCTTTTCAAAGACAAATGTTATTGTACCATAATGTCCAATAAAAAACAACTGCTATATAGCAGAAGTTAAAATGGCGGTCCCGACCGGGGTCGAACCGGCGATCTCCTGCGTGACAGGCAGGCATGTTAACCACTACACCACGGGACCATTTGGTTGCGGGGACAGGATTTGAACCTGCGACCTTCGGGTTATGAGCCCGACGAGCTACCGTGCTGCTCCACCCCGCGACAATACTATTCATATAAAATTATATGGTGGAGGATGACGGGATCGAACCGCCGACCCCCTGCTTGTAAGGCAGGTGCTCTCCCAGCTGAGCTAATCCTCCGAAGTGGTGACCCGTACGGGATTCGAACCCGTGTTACCGCCGTGAAAGGGCGGTGTCTTAACCACTTGACCAACGGGCCAATATGTATGGCAGAGAAGAAGGGATTCGAACCCTCGCACCGCGTTAGCGATCTACTCCCTTAGCAGGGGAGCCCCTTGAGCCACTTGGGTACTTCTCTGTATGGCTCCGCAGGTAGGACTCGAACCTACGACCGATCGGTTAACAGCCGATAGCTCTACCACTGAGCTACTGCGGAATAATGAAGACAATTTGTATCTTATAAAAATTCTCTCTGTAAGTCAAGAAGTTTTTAACAACATCTTGTTCAAACGTGACATGTTTATAATATACTGGATTGCGTTTTTACTGTCAAGATGTTTTCGATATCGGTTTGAGTTTCCCTTTACACTTTCCACAGACATATCTTTTTGTATTTATTTGACGCCTTCTTACATATTGAAGTGAACACTCCATACATTCATACTTGTAAACCTTTTTTTCCTTCTCTTCATTAATCATTCGTTTACAAAAACGTGGTGCATCAACTTTCTTTAACAACTCACGAAAATCTCTATCCCTGTGCTTATACCCTCTTCCTGCAATATGTAAGTGATAATGACAAAGCTCATGTTTAATAATCCCGACTAACTCTTCTTCACCATACACTTCGTAATATCGATAATTCAGTTCGATATTATGACTCTTCAACAAATAACGCCCACCAGTTGTACGTAATCTATTATTAAACACTGCTTTATGTAAGAACGGCATCTCAAAGTATTGTAGTGACACTTCTTCCACTAGTCGCTGAATTTCTTGCTCATCCACTCTCATTCCTCCTAAACAAAAAAATATTTTTACACTTTTCTCCCTTCTTATACATATATTAAATAGTACATATACCCATCCTCATGTAAGAAGCGTGGTTTCTAAAAACAAAACATGAATAGAAATCCACTCACCAACCTCTCATCAATAGCATTTTAGATTTTTGAGAGCAGGATTAAACAAGGAGGGATTCCTATGCCTACGTGGCTAAAAAAACAAATGCAACGTGCATATTTCGAAAAAAACCGGTATCAAATTAAATTATTAAATGAATGCTGGTTTTATTATAGCAAAATACATCAAAGCTCATAATCCATTACACTTTTTATTCCATAAAAAAAGAGCAGTTTCATCTGCTCTCTTCTCTTACTATTCAATCGGCAACATAGATAGTGCAACGCGTCCTTTTTTTGTATCAATATCATCTACCCATACTTTTACAATTTGCCCTACTGATACAACATCTAACGGATGCTTTACAAACTGTTTGCTAAGTTTAGAAATATGTACTAAACCATCTTGCTTTACGCCAACATCAACAAAAGCACCAAAATCAACAACGTTACGAACTGTTCCTTCTAGTTCCATACCACGTTTTAAATCTTCTAATTTCAAAATCCCTTTTTTCAGAAGTGGTTTAGGCAACTCATCCCTCATATCTCTTTCTGGACTAATAAGCGCATCTATAATATCAACTAACGTCGGCTCCCCAACTCCTGTTTCTTGAGATAACTTAGAAATCTCTACTTCTTCCAATCTCTTTTGTAATTGCGGTTGTCCTACGTCATCTATCGATAACCCTAGACTCTTCAATAACAATTCAACATTTTTATATTGCTCTGGATGAATACCTGTTCGATCTAATGGATTCGCTCCTTCTAGTATACGTAAGAAACCTATACATTGTTCATACGTCTTTGCACCTAAACGCGGGATTTTCTTTAATTCCGTGCGCTTTGTGAATTTCCCATCTTCTTCTCTCTTTGCCACAATATTTTTCGCAACAGTTTTCGATAAACCTGAAACATATTGTAACAATGCAACCGAAGCCGTATTTACATTAACCCCAACTTGGTTAACAGCTGTTTCTACTACAAATGTTAATGACTCATTCAGTCTCTTTTGAGATACATCATGTTGGTATTGTCCAACCCCAACTGATTTAGGATCAATTTTCACAAGTTCAGCAAGTGGATCTTGCAGACGTCTTCCAATAGAAACGGCACTTCTCTCTTCAACTTGTAAATTTGGGAATTCCTCACGGGCTAAATCAGAAGCCGAATACACACTCGCACCCGCTTCATTTACAATAATATAAAAGACATCTCGGTTCACACTTTGTAATACATCTACTATAAACTCTTCTGTTTCTCTAGATGCTGTCCCATTACCAATTGCAATCATTTCAACTTGATATTTATCTATAATAGAAAGAACTTGCGTTTTTGCATCATCATATTTACGAACAGGTGGATGCGGATAAATAACATCGATATGTAGTACTTTCCCCGTATCATCTACTACAGACAATTTACAACCAGTTCTATATGCCGGATCTACCGCTAGCACGACTTTCCCTTTCATCGGAGGTTGTAATAATAAGTTACGTAAGTTCTCAGAGAAAATATGTATCGCTTGTTCTTCAGCTGTTTCTGTTAATTCTTTACGAATTTCTCTTTCGATTGAAGATTGAATTAATCGTTTATAACCATCTTCAATCGCTAATTGTACATAATGTGCACTTTTCGAATCGTTATCACGAATTACTTTCTTATTTAAGAAAGTTACTATCTCATCTACTGGCGGAACAACAGCAACTCTCAATATATCTTCTTTCTCGCCACGATTCATTGCTAATACACGATGTGGTACTACTTTTTGCAATGGTTCTTCATAATTGTAATACATTTCATATATATTCTTTTCATCTTTTTCTTCATCTTTCACGGACGAAGACATAACACCTTTTCTAAAAGTAACATTTCGAATCCAACTACGATACGCAGCTTCATCTGAAACCATTTCTGCAATAATGTCTTGTGCACCTTGTAAAGCTTCTTCTGCAGATTGCACTTCTTTCTCTACATTAATAAATTCCACTGCCTTTTTAGCCGGATCTTCTTTCTTATATAACAATAACCATTCAGCTAATGGTTCTAATCCTTTTTCTTTAGCAATTGTCGCTTTCGTTCTTCTTTTCTCTTTATATGGACGATATAGATCTTCTACTTCTTGCAACTTTGTAGCTTTAACAATTTGCTGTCGTAGCTCTTCTGTCAGTTTCCCCTTCTCATCAATAAGACGAAGAACTTCTTCCTTCCTATCTTCAAGTTGCATCATATATTGCCATCTCTCTAAAATCGTACGAATTTGCACCTCATCTAAAGAGCCTGTCCATTCTTTTCGGTAACGAGCAATAAATGGAACTGTGTTACCTTCTTCTGTTAATTGAATAACATGACGAACTTGCTTTTCGGTAAAGCCTAATTCTTTCACTAACATTTTCATTAACGCTTGTCGATTATCTACCATTTCCATATACAACCGTAACCTCCTCTATAATAAAAAAAGTTGCCCTTCAAAGAGAGCAACTTAAACTGCCGATTTAAAAATCTATTAGTCCTAAACTAATTTGTAACGCTTCATCTACACGACTCATCATCACTTCATCCAAATGAGTGATTTTGTCCGTTAAGCGTTGCTTATCGATTGTTCGAATCTGCTCAAGTAAAATAACAGAATCTCTCTCAAAACCATACTTTTTCGCATCAATTTCCACATGAGTGGGTAATTTCGCTTTTTGAATCTGTGCAGTAATAGCCGCTACAATCACCGTTGGACTAAAACGATTTCCGATGTCATTTTGAATGACAAGAACCGGACGAACGCCTCCTTGCTCAGAACCAACAACTGGGGAAAGGTCTGCAAAATACACGTCGCCGCGTTTTACAATCAAAATATTACCCCCCGCTAACTAAGCGTTCTACTGTATGAGCTGCTTCATACTCTGCTAAGAAAGCTTCAGATGCAATACCAAGATTAATTTTTCCCATTTCAATGTACCCACGTCGCATTGATTCATGTTGGTAGCGTTTCTTCGTCTTATGTTGACGCAATAACAATTGTGTTGCCTGGCAAATTAGTTCATGGCGATTCTTATTCTCTTGTTTTCCAATTCCGTCCAATTCCGTTACCATTTGCTTTGGCAACCGAACCACGATTTCAGTAGTTACACTTGATTCGGACACAAAAATACACCTCCACCGTCAACTACACACCCAAATATATATATGACACCTATTGTAATAATACCATTGTATGGAGCCTGTTGCAAAGACTTCCTTATTCCTTGCTTATGTTTTCCAATTCACAAACAAAACATTCATCTTCTTAAATTTTTTATCTCATAACTAACTAAAAACAATAGAACTCCTCTTCAAAACTTACGTGCAACTTATATAAAAAATGATTATAAGTAAAAAGCTTCTCATCAAAAAGAGCTTATTATCCAGCAATGAACAGTCACTCCAATGACAAGAAGCAATCATAATACCTTCTATATATTGTTCAAGTAATTAATTATCTCTACAACCTTACCATTCCGTATAAATATTCTTGGCACACGGAAACTAATCGTTGCAATAATTTCATAATTAATAGTCCCTGAGTATTCCGCAACCTCTGTAGCGCTAATATACTCATCTCCTTGCCTTCCAATAAGCGTAACTTTCGTACCAAGTGGCACTTCACAAGGAAGATGAATCATGAACTGATCCATTGTTACTCTCCCTACAATCGGTACCCTTTTACCATTTATAAGCACTTCAAATCCTTGTAACCTTCTAAGCCACCCATCTGCATAGCCAATCGCTACAGTCGCAATCCATTCTTCAGTTTTCGTTCGGTAGGTGACGTTATAACTAATTCCATCACCTTTAATTACCTGTTTAATATGAGCGACTTTCGTATGAAGTGATAGCGCCGGTTCTAATTCAAATGGTAAAAAAGGACGTATTTCTACAGAAGGAGATAATCCATACATTGCAATCCCAATTCGCACTGCATTAAATGTAATCCCTTGAAAACGTAACGTCGCAGCACTATTAGCTGTATGAACAAGCTTAGGATCCACTCCGAATTCTTTCAACCAACTTAACTGCTCTAAGAACGTGTTATATTGCTTATCAAAATACGAAGTCTCAACTTCATCTGACGTTGCAAAATGCGTGTATACTCCTTCTAACTCTAAAAACGGTGCACCCTCTAAACTCTTTAAAAATTCTTTTAGCTCTTTTCTTTCACGTATTCCAATTCTCCCCATACCACTATCAAAGTTAATATGGAATTTCATTACAGATAAACCATCCCAAAGTTCAATTGCTTCGTCCACCCATTCTTTTTGAAAAACAGTTAGCGCTACATCATTTTCAGCAGCTACATTTACATCACGTGGCGGCGAGGGACCTAACACTAAAATCGGCTCAGTAATACCAGCCCTCCGAAGCACTAAAGCTTCATCTAAAAAAGCAACAGCTAACCTTGTTGCACCTGCTTCTAATGCCGTTTTAGCCACCGGTACATAATCGTGCCCATATGCGTTTGCTTTAACTACAGCAAAAATCTCTACATTACTTGGGATGAACTCTTTAATATGTGTAACGTTGTTATAAATGGCATCTAAATCCACTTCCACCCAAGTGTCACGGTAAAATGGTGCTTCTTCCATAAATACACTTCCTTATACACGATATGCGAAGCTTATTCTTTTATATGCTTCTTTTATGAAATCCACCTTCAAACTAAGAAAAGACGTGGTGCACATATATCACCACGTCTAAGAAGTTTACTTCACCTGCTTCGCTGTAACTGAACGAGCAACCATTAACAGCTCCTTCGGCTCTAAACCTTTAGACACGAGCATATATTCTACTCCGTTATGCGACCACGTTACAGAGTCTTTCGTCAATGCACCAATCGTAAACCCAAGATCAACTGGTTCTCCACTTACACTTACCGCTGATGAAGCCTCTGCAACTTTTGCCTTTTCTTGTATTAAAGTAAAGGATTTCTTATTTTCAGTGTATGTGAGTATCGCACGCTTGCCACTGTCTGTCTTCAACTCTTTTTCATCTTGCAGAGTCATACCTTGTGGTGTATCAAGTGGATACAAAATAGCAAACGGTTTGTCTTCTTTCGCTGTAGTTTGAATATCTACCTGCGCTCTAGACATATTTTGTTTCGTATCAAATGCACCTTTATCAAATTTCGCATCAAATTTCACTTTAGAGAAATCTACTTTCACAAGAACATTTTGATCATTATCCATTAACTTCACTGAAACTGGAGTCAAATCGCTCTTATTCAATGTAATCTCTTGTCTAGGCAACATATTTTGATGTTGATAATTTGTTTTTGTTTTAAAAATATAATACTTATCTGTTTTCTCAAAAGTAAGGTTTTTCTTGTCCTGCAAAATATCTCTTACAAGTGATTCATATAAATAAGCCTGGCTACTATTTTGCGGCCAATCACTTTGAAAACGGAAGCTCTTATTAAGTGCTGGCGTTAATACAAATACACCTTCTTCATTTCTCAAAATAATTTGGCTTTGATCTTTTTTTGCATTTTTTAAATTCACACGATAAAAAGACGGTTCCTTATGCCAAATCTCTACGTTATACTCTTGAGGCTCATTGCCTGTTTTAATAGATAATTTTGCCTCAGCTTGATAACTTTTCATCCCTTTTACTTTTGATTCTAAATCTCTCACGACATCATCTTGCTTCTTTTCCATACAACCCGCCAACACAAAAACGGTCAACAAACCGACAAGAACTAAAAACAGACGCCTTTTCATCAATTCAGCCCCTTTGCCCCTATAAATGAATGGAAGATGTACCTTCCTTATCGCTACCTCAAATATATGAGACAAAGATATAAAATATGCAGACTAGCGTGACGAGCTTTCTAAAACAACTTGAGCAACAGCAAATTCCTTACTATGACTAATTGATAAATGAACAATATACTCTGTACTTGTAATCAGAATTGGCTTACCTCTTTCATCATTTTTCACTTCAATATCTAAAAAACTCACTTCTTTTCCGATACCAGTACCTACAGCTTTTGAATACGCCTCTTTCGCTGCAAACCTTCCAGCTACAAACTCTGTAAGGCGACTTCCTTTCAGCTCCATAGCAACATTACGTTCATTTTCCGTTAAAATACGTTCCATAAATTTAAGCTTTCCATCTAGCATTTTTTCAATACGATTTAATTCAATAATATCGATACCAATCCCTATAATCATTTCGAAATCCCCTTCTTCTATTTAACTTTCTTCTTTCATATTGATAAGAATAACAGAGAATCTTTCTGATGCAAAAGGGGTGAAAGTAACCGTATGCTAATAAGATCCACCCATATTTCTTTACAACCGACTATTCTTACCTTACTTCTTATTCATCTAGTCATGATGATATTAGGCGACTTTTTTCTCTTCCCACTGGCAGCCTCTAATGAATATATCGCTAAAGGAGAATGGTGGCGTGTCATAACTTCTCTTCTTGTACACGTAGACTTACAACATTTTCTTTCTAATATTATTTTTTTGTTTGCTCTTGGTTCTTCTATCGAAAAGCAACTCGGACACTTTTCTTTTTTTATTCTATTTTTTCTCTCTGGAATTTCAGGAAATATTTCTTCTTATATTATTATGCCACTTGAATATATTCACGCAGGTGCATCAGGTGGTATTTTCGGACTATTAGGTGCACAGTTATTTTTATTGTACAATCGATACCGCTCTTCAAAACCAAAAGAAATTGCTATTTTCTCAATTATGATACTTCTATTACTTCTATTTACTTTCTTTAATCCTTCTGCCAATCCGATCAGTCATTTAACAGGTTTAATAACCGGTGGCATTTTAACCCCTTTTTTAACAAAAAAAAACGATGGTGCAAAGCTTATTTAATATAAAAGCTTGCACCATCGATAATTTCTACATCTACTTGTTCACTTAAATCTCTCATTAATTGAAATAAAGACTCATCCTTCATCTTCGCCTCAATCATACAATCAATTTGCGGAACACTTCCCTTTATCCTTCTTAAAAAAGATAAAAATGCCTCTACATTAATATAATCTGCATGAGCTCTTGGATCTTTTCCCTCTCTAGGGCTAGAGATATGCATTTTAACCGGCAACAAAGACGTTTCCCACGTATGAACGACACGTGCCCAATCTTCATACCAATCTTCTTGCTCATTATTCATCATATGGTGATGCAAGTCAAATACGACGGGAATATCTAATTTTTCTCCTAAATATAATGTTTCCTCTAACGTAAAGGTTGTATCATCATTTTCTAATATAATCATTTCTTGAATACCCCTTGGGACATTCGACCAATTCTCTATAAAGCGCTCTAATGCAAGTTCTTTATCTTTATATCCTCCTCCAACATGCAGTACACATCGTTGCTTATGTTCAATCCCCATACCTTTTAATAATTTTTTGTGCATCTGCAATGTTTTTACAGATTGTTTAAAAACACTCTCCTCAGGTGAATTTAGTACAACAAAATGATCTGGATGGAAATCAATTCTCATATTCATATGAACTGCATATTCACCTAGTTTTTTTAAATTTTCTTTTAAAGGACGAATATAGTTCCACTCTATCAATTCCTCATGATTCGCTAAAGGAATGAGCTTTGAACTGAGCCGAAAGAAAGATATGTCATGCCCTTTATTATGCTTTAATAAACGTAAACAATTTTCTAAATTGGAATTAGCAATTCTTTCAAGTTTACGAATTGCAGCAGCACGATCATCTAATTTCTGAAACTGTGCATACGTCATCGTTTGAGATGGAGATGCATTCTTCAAATGTACACTCATCGCAACGTAACCAAGCCTTACAAGCATATAACAGCCCCTTTTCTATCATAACTATTATGTAGTATGCACAATTATAGAAATAAAAAAAGAGAATGCCCGCAAAGGGCATTCTCTTTTTTTTATTAAGCTTGTGGACGGCTATGATGTTTTCTTTCGCCGCGTCCATTTGAAGAACCAGGGCGACCTTGGCCTTCACCTCTACGACCACGACTACCACCATCACGATTACGATCGCGGTTACCATCACGATTGCGATCACGGTTTCCGTCACGATTACGTCCATCACGGTTACGGTCACGATTACGTCCATCGCCACCGCCTCGTGCATCACGACTACGATTACGGTTACCATCACGGTATCCGCCTCCGTTACCGCCGCGTTTTTTAGAACCGCCGCCTCTTGAAACAACAGGTGGTTCTGATGTTAAAGCGATCGGAGTTGTATCCGGCTCTTTAGTCATCATTTTTAAAGCAGCAGCTACTACTGTTACAGAGTCATTTTCTTCTAACATTTCTTCTGCAATACGCTTGTAGTATGCTAAGTTTTCATTTTCAATTGTGCTTTGAAGCTTTTCAGCGATTAAACGTTGTTGACCTTCTAATGCCTCGTCAAGTGTCGGTGCATCCATGCGGTCCATTTTACGTTTTGTTGTACGCTCGATATTTTTTAATTGTCCTGATTCACGTGGTGTTACAAATAGCATTGCAATACCTTTTTTACCTGCACGACCAGTACGACCGATACGGTGAACGTATGATTCTGGATCTTGTGGAATATCGAAGTTATATACGTGCGTTACGCCTGAAATATCAAGACCACGTGCAGCAACGTCTGTTGCAACAAGAACTTCAATAGAACCTTCTTTAAATTTACGTAATACAGACATACGTTTCGCCTGAGTTAAATCACCGTGAATACCTTCTGCAGCATAACCACGTAAGTTTAATGCTTCTGATAATTCATCAACACGGCGCTTTGTACGACCGAATACGATTGCAAGCTCTGGAGATTGAATATCTAATAAGCGTGTTAACACGTCAAACTTTTTCTTTTCTTGCACTTCTAAATAGAACTGCTGAATGTTTGGCATTGTTACTTCTTTTGCTTTTACTTTAATGTGTTGAGGCTCAGTCATGAAACGCTCAGCAATACGGCGGATTGGATCCGGCATTGTCGCTGAGAATAGTAATGTTTGATGTGTTTCTGGCACATCTGTTAAAATTGCTTCAATGTCTTCAATGAAGCCCATGTTTAACATTTCATCCGCTTCGTCAAGAACAACTGTCTCTACGTTTTGCAGACGAAGTGTTTTACGGTTAATATGATCTAAAATACGACCCGGCGTACCAACAATAATGTGTGGGTGTTTTTTTAGAGCACGAATTTGGCGGTTAATATCTTGACCACCATAAAT
This sequence comes from Bacillus cereus group sp. BfR-BA-01347, assembly GCF_022663835.1. Lineage (NCBI taxonomy): Bacteria > Bacillati > Bacillota > Bacilli > Caryophanales > Bacillaceae > Bacillus > Bacillus cereus group sp. BfR-BA-01347. Next base: position 11,184 of record NZ_JAKUGG010000043.1, read on the forward strand.
TGGTAAAATACGAACACGTTTATGCTTACCAATTTTGTATAATTCTTCTCCAACTTGAATTGCTAATTCACGCGTTGGCGCGATAACAATACCTTGAACCGATTCTTTATGTGTATCCACTTTATCTAATAGTGGTAATCCGAATGCTGCTGTTTTCCCTGTACCTGTTTGCGCTTGCCCAATAATATCTTTACCTTGCAATGCATGTGGAATTGTTTCAGCTTGAATTGGTGTAGCCTCTTCAAAGCCCATACTTTCAACAGATTGCAGTAAAGAATCACTTAATCCTAATTCTCGAAATGTTGTCAATGTTACTTCTCCTTTTCTATCCTATACTTATCATTTAAAAAAAGGCGTTTTCCGAATTTGCGGAAAAGCCCTTTTCCTGAATGCTCACGTATATAAACGGGCGTATATTCTTCACGAAAATACTTCTAAACGTTATTACACTTTATCAATTATAAGTTTTGTATGTGTAAAAAGCAAACCCAACTGTTACCTTATTTTCATATTCAGAGTTTTTTTCTTCACTTTTATTTTTTTATATTTACTGTAAGCGCTTATTATAAGTTTCTTCTATTTTCGTAACTATCATCCCTATTTATATACACCAATTATTTCAACATCGTAATTACTTCTTCTAATTTCATACCGCGAGATGCTTTTATTAATACAACATCTTTCACATCGACTACTGCTTGTAAATCTTTTACTAACTCTTCTTTATTATCATACGCCTTTACACGTTCATTAGGGAAATTAATTTTCGCTCCTTCAGCAATTTGAGCCCCTAATCTACCGTATGTGAATACATACGAGATTTTTGCTGGATCGATTAATTTTCCTACCTCATAATGGAACTGTACTTCTTGATCTCCAAGTTCTAACATATCACCGAGCACAACGATTTTTTTAGCAAAACCATCTAAACCATTCATTAAATGGAATGCTGCTTCCATAGCCGTCGGACTTGCATTATAAGCATCGTTGATAATTGTTAAACCACTATTTGTTTTCACAATTTCCATACGCATGCCCGTCATTTGAAGTGTTACTAAACCTTCTTTCATCTCTTCCCACGTTACACCAAAATGTTTCGCAATTGCCATTGAAGCAAGTGTATTATACACATTATGTTTTCCTAACACAGGTAAGTAGAATGAAATATTTTCATCTCTATTCATTTTGAAATGTGTCCCAGTTGCTTGTAATGTTACAGTCGTTGGATAATAATCGTTTGCTCTTGCATCACCAAACGTAACCGTTTCTGCTGCTAAATTCATTTCAGGAACACGATTCGTTAATAAAGGCTCATCTCCGTTATATACGAACACGCCACCTTCTTGTAACCCTGTAACAATTTCTAATTTCGCTTCAGCAATTGCCTCACGAGATCCTAAATCCATTAAATGTGCCTCACCGATATTCGTAATGATAGCTGCATTAGGACGAGCTAACTTAGATAAGAATTCAATTTCGCCTCGGCTTGACATACCCATCTCTAATACTGCTACTTCTGTATTTTCTTCTAAGTTTAAAATGGTAAGAGGTAATCCGATATGGTTATTGAAGTTCCCTTCTGTTTTTTGCACTTTGAATTTAGTCGCAAGAAGACTTGTTACAATATCTTTCGTAGATGTTTTACCGTTACTACCCGTTACACCTACAACTTTAACATCCAATTGATCACGATAGTTTTTCGCTAACATTTGCAATGCCGATAGCGTGTCTTCCACAAAAATAACCGGAAGATTCTCAGGTGGATTCGCTACATCTTTCATCCATAATGTAGCCACAGCTCCATTTTCAACAGCTTTATCTACAAAACCATGTCCATCAAAGCGCTCCCCTTGAATCGGAACATACAAGTTTCCTTTTTCAATTTTTCTTGTATCAATAGACACGCCTTGAATAGTAATTCCCTCATATTGCTCTGCTAATCCAGTACCATTTACCATCTGTTCCACTTGCTTTAACATTCGCTTTATCATATAGAAACGCTCCTTACATAGAGGAAGCACTATTCCTATGAATAGTGCTTCCTCCTTTTTTGTTAGATTGTATATTTAATTTTTTGTTTTTCTTCGTGACGTTCAATCGCTAAACGAATTAGCTCTTCGATTAATTCTGGATACGGTAACCCAGTATGTTGCCATAATAGAGGGAACATACTGAACGGTGTAAATCCTGGCATTGTGTTTACTTCGTTAATATACACTTCTCCATCTTTCGTTAAGAAGAAATCAGCTCGCGTTAAACCTGCACCGTCTAATGATTGGAATGCAATAATCGCATCACGCTTAATTACATTAGATTCTTCTTCTGTCATTTCAGCTGGAATAATTAGCGCTGTATCACCATCGATATATTTCGACTTATAATCATAGAAGTCCTTTTTCGGAACGATTTCACCTACAACTGAACATTTCGGCTCATCATTACCTAGTACCCCAACTTCTACTTCACGACCTACAATATTTTCTTCTACAATAATTTTGCGATCAAATTGGAATGCCTCTACAAATGCATCCTCAAGTTCTTCACGATTTTTACACTTATTAATACCAACACTTGAACCAAGGTTCGCTGGTTTTACGAAGCAAGGATATCCTAACTTATCTTCTACTTTAGAATAAGCTTCCTCACGATTTTTTTCCCATGCACTACGAATGAAGGATGCATATTTTGCTTGTTTTAAACCAGCCTCTGCAAAGATGTTTTTCATAACAACTTTATCCATACCAGCAGATGATGCTAGAACACCATTTCCTACATAAGGGATATTCATTAATTCTAATAGTCCTTGAACCGTTCCATCTTCACCGTTTGGTCCATGTAGTAATGGGAAAATAACGTCAATAGCGTTCTCCTCAGAAGCTGCAGATGGGATAATTTCTGTACTTAATGATAACGGAGAAATCGCATTTTCTGCACCGCTCATTTTTAAAACTTCAACATCTGTTACTTCGCCTTCAATACGCTCACCACGTACCCATTGACCTTGTTCTGTAATATAAATTGGATGAATCTCGAATTTATCTTGATTTAACGCTTTAATAGCAGCAAGAGCCGTCTGTAGCGAAACTTGATGCTCAGCTGATTTTCCACCATATAATAAACCTAATTTAATTTTCGTCAATGAAATCACCCTAACCAATTGTTTTCATTTTTCTATTTTAGCACTTTTTATAAAAATAGGTAGTTCCTATTTGAAATAAAATGTAACTTCCATAAATAATTAAATAACATCACTTATTGGTTTTTCATTTCATTTTCTATATAGCTACACAAAATAAAATGGCAATCTAATCTAGTTATGTACCTAAAATATGTAGAAATCCCCTCTTTTGTGTATGTCACCTATTCACTAAGACGATTGTTTGGTCAGTGTGTCTTTTTGCCTTTGCTCCACAAGGCGATCTAAAGAAACATATACAATACCTGCAACTACACATCCTACAGCTAAAATTGTAAATAGAAAGTGACCAAGTAATCGATCTAATAAAAAACCTCCCAAAAGTGGGCCAAATGCGCTTCCTGTAATCCACTGCAAACTTGCAGCTCCCATATAAGTCCCTCTCAAATGCTCAGGGGCCAAATTTGCTACAAATGTCATCTGTACAGGCGACATAATCATTTCACCTAACGTATATATAGCATAAACGAACAGTAGTGTTATTAAAATAATTGTAGCATTTGTATTAAATTCTCCAAACCACTTCGGTAACCACCCTATAAAAAATAATCCAATCCCGAATAAACATGCACCATATAACATCGTCTTCCCGACTGGTTTATCCGTAGCCCATTTTGAAATTTGAAACTGGAATAAAACAACTAATAGTCCGTTTAACGCCATTAAATATGGATATGGATTATTCGTTCCAAAAATACGCTTCATTTCATTATCAAAATGTAGTGGCAACATGCCTTCGGTTTGAGAAAACCCCATCGAAATGATAATACCTGCTAATAAGTAAATCATTAATGCCTTATCTTGCATTACAATTTTCCAAACTGCTCCAGATTCCTTTTCTTTATGTTCTTCCCTATCTGTCCTTTTTGGCATCGTCTCTTGAATAAGAAGTAATACAAGTAACGCATAAAATAGCATTGTAGAAGAGGCAATAATAAACACAAGGTTCTTTGACAACACAACTACTGATGCTCCCATTATCGGACCAATCGCAGCACCTATATTGTGTCCCATTCGTAATAAACCATATGCCTCTGTTCTTTTTTCTGGTACCGTTACATCTGCGACCATAGCTGATGCAGCTGGATGAAATAAAGAATTACTCAACCCTAAAAAAATAGATAAAATTGCATATGGAATAAATCCTTCTATAAATAGAAAACCGAGCATTAATAATGCATTACTTGCCATAGAAAATATCATAATAGGCTTTCTTCCATATATGTCAGCAATTCTCCCTCCTATAAGTGATCCAAAGCTTGCAGCAATTGGAGAAAGCGCCATAATAACCCCAACTTCCAACAACGAATCTACCTTATCTTTTAAATATAATGCAAAAAAAGGCATTAACATCATCATTGCAATTCCATTTAACGTCTCTCCAATAAATCGAATCCATACGTTACGGTCCATCTCCCTTAACTCACGCCACGTATTTTTCATCATTCCACCCCTTTAGTTAGCCAACAATTATCTTATAATAAGTTCAGAAAAATGTAAATTTTCAAATAAAAAATCCATTCTAACAGAATTAGAATGGATTTTTTTCGCTTATAAATTTGCAACATCTTCTTCTTTTTTACTATTATTTAAAGCACTATGTTTTCGGCTATATAAGAAGTAAACCGCTATACCAATAACCATCCATATCCCAAAACTAATCCACGCTGTCCCCGATAATTGAAGCATTAAGTATAAACAGAAAATCACTGTTAATGCTGGTAAAAATGGTACAAGCGGAGCCTTAAATGCCCTTGGTAAGTCTGGATGAGTTCTTCTCATTACGATTACCGCAACAGCTACGAGTGCAAATGCTGACAATGTCCCCATATTTACAAGATGCGCTAAAACATTTAAATCTATTAATCCTGAAATCAGTGCCGCAATAATTCCCGTTGTCCATGTATTTAAAAATGGCGTTTTAAATTTCGGATGAACTTTAGCTAGACGCTTCGGCAGTAAACCATCTCGGCTCATCGCATAAGAAACACGAACTTGCCCATACATCATAACTAGCATTACTGTTGTAATTCCTGTAATTGCTCCTACTGAAATTACCCCCGCTAAACCATCTTGTCCAATAAATTGAAGTGCGAAAGCAACTGGATCTGATATATTTAGCTGCCCGTATGGAACAATTCCTGTCAAAATAAGCGAAACAACGATATAAAGAACTGTACAAATTAATAACGATGCAATAATACCAATTGGTAAATCACGTTGCGGACGTTTCACTTCTTCTGCCGCTGTTGAAACTGCATCAAATCCTATAAATGCGAAAAATACTGTAGCCGCTCCAGCCATTACACCATCTAAACCAAATGGCATAAAAGGCGTCCAGTTTTCAGGTTTCACATAATTAAAACCAGCAAAGATAAAAATAAGAACAACTGCTATTTTAATAAATACCATAATGTTATTTACTCGTGCACTTTCACGAACACCCCTAGATAAAAGAACTGTCATCACTAAAATAATTAGAACTGCAGGTAGATCAATTATTCCACCCTTACCTGTACCAGGAGCCGAGGAGAGAATAGTCGGGATATGAATTCCAAACCCCTTTAATAAAGATTGAAAATATGCAGACCAACCGTTCGCTACAGCAGATGTAGCAAGTAAATATTCCAGCATTAAATCCCAGCCAATTAAAAATGCGAATACTTCCCCCATCGTCGCGTATGTATACGTATACACACTGCCCGAGACAGGAACTGAAGAAGCAAATTCAGCATAACAAAATGCAGCAAAGGCACAAGCTAGAGCGGCAATCGCAAATGATAATATAATAGCTGGCCCAGAATGTTTCGCTGCCACAACACCCGTTAGAACAAAAATACCAGTTCCAACAATTGCTCCGATTCCAAGCATAGTTAAATCTAGCGCGCCCAATGTTCTTGCTAACGTTTTTTGCTTACTTTCTTGCATTAACTTTGCAATTGGCTTCTTTTGAAAAATTCGCTTCATCTTTCACTCCTCCAAGTTTTAAATTTTCTGAAAATTTTTAATTCGCTTTTTTATTTTACTCATTACGCTTTTCCTAGTCAATACTTTTGTCGAAACAAGTAGAAATTCTTCTAAATATGCACGATCCTTATCATTCTTTCTATATATCTTTCGACAACTCTTTTTGGTATTATTACACATGTCGATTCCACAAAAAAGGCATGCTCCCTTATTGAGAGCATGCTTTTTTTACTTATTTCACAGTATATGAACCTTGTTCAATCCAGCTATACATATACTTTTCATCTTCTGTTTCATGTGCTTGTTTGACAATACGAAGCGGACGGAATGTGTCTATCATAACAGCTAATTCAAGCGTCTCTTTCTTCCCTATACTTGCCTCCGTTTTCCCAGGATGCGGCCCATGGGGAATCCCGCTCGGATGAAGTGTAATAGAACCTTCTTCCACACCTTTGCGACTCATAAAGTTTCCTTCTACATAGTAAAGAACTTCATCACTATTAACATTACTATGATAATATGGTGCCGGAATTGACTCTGGATGATAATCGTATAAACGTGGTACGAAAGAGCAAATAACAAAATTATGTCCTTCAAATGTTTGATGTACTGGCGGCGGCTGATGAATGCGCCCTGTAATTGGTTCAAAATCCTCTACATTAAATACCCACGGATATAAATAGCCATCCCATCCAACAACATCTAACGGGTGGTGTCCTAAAACATGTTTATGCATATAGCCTCTTGATTTTGTCATTACGACAAACTCGCCTTTTTCATCATATGTCTCTAATTTTTCTGGACCACGAAGATCTCTTTCACAAAACGGACTATGCTCTAACAATTGTCCGTATTCATTTCGATAACGACGCGGCGTTGTAATTTGGCTATTCGCCTCTACAACAAGAAACTTAGTCTCTCCTTCATCTGGAATAACACGATAAATCGTTCCAATTGGAATCGTTACATAGTCGCCTTTTCTATAGTGAATCGTTCCAAACATCGTTTCAATTTTTCCTGTTCCATAATGAACAAATAACATTTCGTCGCCATCACCATTACGATAGAAATAATCCATTTTTTCTGTTGGACTCACTACTCCAATTAACAAATCTTCATTTCCAAGTATGAAATTCCGTCCACTTATTGCATCACCACTTTTTTTACTTTCTTTCGTTCGAAAGTGGCGATGAGAAAGAGCAACATCCTCTTCATACTGCAACTGACAAGAATGCGATAATGCAGAATGACCTACTTCTGTTGGCATATAATGATGATATAAAATAGACTGCGTACCAGAAAAACCTTTTGTTCCCATTACCTGTTCACGATAAAGCGATCCATCTTTTTTACGAAATTGTACATGTCGTTTATGAGGTAGTTCTCCCATGTGACGATAAAACATGCCCATCACCCGCTTCCTTTTCTTTTTTGATCGTATTACGTAGTGTACCTAAACCAGTAATCGACAGTTCTACAACATCTCCATCTTGTAGCCACTCTTCTGTACCCAGTTCTAAAATACATCCTGTTCCTACTGTCCCAGAACCAATCACATCTCCTGGATATAACGTAACGTCCTCTGAAGCACGTTCAATCATTTCAGCAAATGTATAGTAAATATCTTGGAAGTTTCCCTTTGATAATAGTTTTCCATTTACATGAGCAGTCATTTCTAAATTATATCGATCACCATTACGATAAACGTCTAATTCCTCTTTCGTAACGAGATGTGCTCCTAAAGAAGTTGCAAAGTCTTTTCCTTTCGCTGGACCGAGACCTACTTTCATTTCTGTTGCTTGTAAGTCTCTCGCACTCCAGTCGTTCATAATACAATAACCAAAAATATATTCCTCTGCTTGCTCACGAGAAATATTTCGCCCTTCTTTTCCTATTACGCAAGCAATCTCCAACTCATAATCAAGCTTTTTAGACTTTTTCGGACCAATTACAAAATCACCGGAACCAATTACAGCACGATGATTAGTAAAATAAAAAACCGGAATATCATACCATTCAGGCACAACATCTAATCCTCTTCGTCCGCGAGCTGTTTTTACATGTTGTTCAAATGCGTAAAAATCTCGAATACTACTCGGATTAGGAAGAGCAGCTGTCAATTGTACTTCTTCTAAAGCATATATACCCTTATTTGGATTCTTAATATTCCGCACTACTTCTACATACTCATCTGCTTTCTCTAAAAAAGCCATCATAGAAGAAGGGATTTCTCCTTCACTAGCAAGATTCATATCTATTACTTTGTCACCTTCAAGCCATCCAGCTCGTAGTTCTTTTGAAGGAAGACGAAATGTAACAAATTTCATCCTGATTCCTCCTTATAAAAATGAAATTTCCACCAGCAAAGGGACTTTTGCTGGTGGATACAAATCTTATAAGTTCCCGCGACGCTCTTGTTCTCTTTCAATTGATTCGAATAACGCTTTAAAGTTTCCTTCACCAAATCCACGAGAACCTTTACGTTGAATGATTTCAATAAATAAAGTCGGGCGATCTACAATTGGTTTCGTAAAGATTTGTAGTAAGTAACCTTCATCATCACGATCTACTAAGATCTTTAATTCTTTTAACTTATCAATTTCTTCATCAATTTTTCCAACTCGTGCAGTTAACTCATCATAATAAGTATCAGGTGTATCTAAAAACTCCACCCCATTTGCACGAAGCGCTTCAACTGTTTTAACAATATCACTTGTTAATAAAGCAAGATGTTGTACACCAGCTCCATTATAGAATTCTAGATACTCTTGAATTTGTGACTTTCTCTTTCCGTCTGCTGGTTCGTTAATAGGAAACTTAATACGACTTCCATTCGTCATAACTTTCGACATTAACGCCGAATACTCTGTACTAATATCGTCATCATCAAAATGAATCATTTGTTTAAAGCCCATAACATTCTCGTAATAACTAACCCACTCTTCCATTTTTTCAACATTACCAACTACATGATCAACAGCAATTAAACCAGACTCTTCAAATGGAATATTAAATTCTACCTTTTGGAATCCTGGCATAAATGCCCCTTTATAATTCATACGCTCTACAAGCGTATGAATTGTATCACCATACGTACCAATAACTGCTTTTTTCAATGTACCTTCCTCATCTGTTAATTCCTGTGGTGGAGCAATTGCGACGGCACCACGTTTCACTGCTTCTGAGTATGCTTTATCAACATCATCAACAAGTAGTGCCACATCCTTCACGCCATCACCATGAGTCTTTACAAACTCTGCAATACGATTTTCACTACTTAAAGCTCCAGACACAACGAAACGCATATTTTTTTGCACAAGAACATAAGATACCTTTTCACGGTTTCCAGTTTCTAATCCAGAGTAAGCTACAATTTTGAATCCGAACGCTCTCGCAAGATAATAACTCGATTGCTTTGCATTCCCTACGTAAAATTCCAAATGATCTACATCACGTACTGGAAAAAAGTCCTCCATTTGTGCAGCTAGCGTATCCATAGATTTTTGTTTCATAATATCTTCATCCCCCTGTAAATAGATTAAATGGTCCATACTTAAAACCAACCGAAAACGCTTCCAACATTAATTAATAGAAATTAGTTAGCAAGCTAACAAATTCTGACCTTTAAAATTTTCTATCTTTTCTGTCAAATTCCTCTTTTTTTCTTACATATAAAATTCGACTTTTTTCTCTTTGAAATACAGCTTGATTTTATTCAATGGATTTTTGATTATTCGTTGAATCAAGTTTCAACCGCAGCGTTTAATTAGCATTGAATGCTGGATAATGAGGTAACTTTAATACTTGAGGGTATATAAGAAGAATATAAAAAAGACTCCAACATATTAACTACTTACCAATACGTTAGAGTCTTTATTTTTTTTGAATGATTGTATTTATATATCTCATACTAATACATTTGCAAGGAATAGAATAAATGATGTTACTATTACCGCTCCACCTAAGGATCCTAATAAATCTGTTTTTGTTACTTGAAACACTTGTTCACTGTTCATATCCCTCATTCTCCTTCCTTTTTTGTTTGATTTAAAACTTCTATTATACTAATACGCTTGATAGAAATACGATTAACGCTGTTAATACTACTGCCCCACTTGCTGATCCTACGAAGTCACCTTTTGTTACTTGTAATACTTGCTCTTTCATATCTTTCATTCTCCTCTCTTTTTCTTTTATTACAAAACTTCTATTATACTAATAC
>NZ_JAKUGG010000044.1:0-19810 GCF_022663835.1 Bacillus cereus group sp. BfR-BA-01347
ACTCGTCTGAACAGTTATCCTGCTCTTAATTGTTTTTGTTGTTTCTACAATCTAGAACAGTCCTCGTTGTCGCTTATGCTTGCGCATTACTTAATCGAGAACGTCTCGCACGTCATTACATTTTCCTCCTAGAACGTAAAAAAGGACACACCTGTACCGTTGGGATGGTACGTAAGGTGTGTCCTTCACGTAAATTATGTTTTATTTATATAGTTGTTAATACAAATATAATAGTATTTTTAATCAAATGCAAGATTAATTTTCAAATCATAAGTTTGTTGAAAGTTCGTAATTTTTCTGATATCTCTTGCTTTTTTATCTGCTTGGATAGTAGCAGTAGATAAGTTTTGGCTTATGAATTCTCTATAAAGCGGTTATATCTCAATAAGAAGAACTTTATTTTAATTTTTTTCTTAATGCTAGCGGTCATTCACTTGCAATGTTTCTTTCGCCATCTGCTCATATTCTTCCAAACCTGAGATAATCGCAAACTCAGCTATCGCAACAGGGTATGCAGCATTAAGTTCAATGACGTGCTCTTTCATGGCAGGCCAGTAAATTCCGCCTGCTTGCCGGTAATGTTGGATCAGTTTCTCCAGGGATGCTTCCCCAAATGCCCGGTACTGGAAAACAAAGTCATTTGATACATCCGTTACTTTTGCTTCAGTCCAGTCGATTAAACCGGTTACGTTAGCATCTTTATCAATCATCGTGTGGCCAGCATGAACATCACCGTGAATCAGGCCTGTTTTCTGCGGCCACAATTCTTCATTTTTTATCCAGGCCTGCCAGCGGTTCCATAAGGATTTTCCTCCATCAAACTTCGCCTTAACCTTTTCCATACGCTCAATCATCGATTTTCTGGCCTCTTCTGCTGTCTGGACAAAAAGGCCTACTTTAAGAGCCTCTTCTTTCGGAATTGTGTGTAGCGAAGCCAACGCTTTGGCTAATGTCTGGTGAAATCGTTCAGGTACATTTTCATAATCCATCTCCCACAAATAATTTTGAATCTCTGGATCAATTGTGCCTGCTGGCACTCCGGTTAACTTTTTATAAGCTATTAGATCGTTTTTATAAAGCGACCAGACTGGAACCTGAAAAGTGGCATATTTGTTTACAAGATCCAGTGCTTTCTTCTCCACTATAGTCCTAGGCATCACATCGTCTCGTCTCGGAAACCTTAGCACCCATTCTTCGCCTTTATAATCTTCTGCATACGCAACTAGAAAATCTAAACCGGACTCGTTGAATATAATGGATCCCTCTTTAACTTCCAAGCCATACTTTCTTGCTATTTCTATCGCTTTTTGTTTGTTCAAATCTTTCACTTCCTTCTTTTATTTTACTGAGTTCTTTGGTGAAAAAAAAGACTGTTGTCTATTGGAAATTTGTACAATACAAAATCTAGAATGCAGTTTTTCTAGATTTTATTTAAGGTTTCAAAACTATTAATCAAAAAAAATGTCCAATTCCTTACTCATTACGTTTGATGGTTTTCGTTGTGGTTTCTCAATTTTATTAAGCGGTAATTGCGTAGTATTATTCTTATTTTTTTGTTGAGCCTTTAAGCGATCTTGACGTTCTTTATAACTCATAGGTTTATATTCTTGCTGCTCTTCGTAAATTCCCGTTTTCTTTTCCATATCTTTTTCTAAGTTTTGATGAACTGTAAGACTAATGGATGCGTAAACTTTTGCTACATCTTCATCTAGTTTATTTTCTTCGGTATAATTAAGCGTTTCTTCAATTGGAACCGTATTGATTTCTACATGTGTTTCTTCTGACTCTGTTATTGTAACGGGAATTGAAGTAGATTCTATACTTGTTTCTGCAGTTCCTATTATTGTGATGGGAAGCCCATCAGATGGGAATTCTTCTAGCGATGGTTCAGTCTCATCAGGAATTTTGGAATGAATAATGGAATCTTTATTCCAATCGTGCTCTAACATAGTAATAGATAATTCTTTGTTTAGTTCTGCTACCTCCATGTTTATTTCATGGCATTCGCCCATAGGAGGTAATCCTATATCTATGATTTCCTCAATATCTTCTTTTACGACTGGTTCTGTTATTTCAGCGCTTATACTTTCTATATGTGTTTCTTTTGCTTTAACAGGCAGTTCACCATTTCGTTGTAGGGCTTCTATTAATCTTGATGCATGTGTATAACTAATTTTAAATGTATCTTGTAGTACAGATATAGAAGCACTTCCCGACTCTTTTACAAAACTTAAAACATCGTCGTATAGAATATCCTTAAAGAAGCTAGTTTCCTCTTGTACGGTTCCTTTGTCTTCGCTTGGAATCGCTACTTCCTGCGAAATAGTATTGTCAGAAGTATGAGTAGTATTAACACTTGGTTCTTCTGGTATACTACTATTACTTGAAATTAAAACTTTACGAGGACTATCCCCTGTGTAAGAACTTACAACTAGATTTTGTTCTAACTTCTCAATATATTGCATAGCCTTCATATAGCCAATCTTGAATTTTCTTTGCAGATGAGAAGGTGAGACTTGTTGTGATTCAATAATAAATTCCTTAATTTCTTCATACAACTTATTTTCAGCCTCATCATCAATATCTCCCTGCTGGTTCATAGCTGCAGGATCATTAGGTAGAATTTCATTTTGAGACTTGTGTTCCTTATAATCCTCCAATGATACAATGTGCTGTTGCTCTTCAGTTGTTTCTATAGAGCTATTCTGTTTCATCTCATCCTCTTGTATAGGCGGCAAAGGTTGTATTTTCTTCATGTTCTCTGCGTCTACATGTTTCATAGGATTTGCTTTTGCAATAGATTCATTAATAAGACGAAGACGTTCATTTTCCCAATATTGGCCTGTTCGCTCCTCTACCTGTATGAGTGCATGCACGAATTCTTCTTTAGGTACAAAGTTACTCGTAATTTGTTGGACAGGTTGCACATGGTTGTCTTGTACAATACGAGCTGCACAGATGAATGCACCTTGTCCCATGATATCTCCTGGTGACATAACAACTTCTTTTGCTTTCTGATAGGTTGATCCTAATCGACTAACAGGGTTGTCTTGCATAGGTGAAATACCTTGTTCAGATTCAGCCTCTTTAAATTCTTCTTTCTCACCAAACATATCTGAAAAGATTTTTGCATCATATGGTGTTACATCTCCAAATATCATTTTGTTACGGAATGAGCCTAGTAAGGTAAACATGTATTGCTCTGTGAAGTCGAGAGCTAATTGAGATAGTGTTTGGCTAGCAATTGTGAGAATTACTTTATATTTACGAGATTGTGCAGGGAATTCTTTAAACGGGCGCACAATAAAGTCCGGGAACTCATCGACAATAATATGATGGTAAGGTGAGACGTTTGGTTTCCTACGGAATACGGCATTCTGCATACTAAGTAGAACGAATTTCCCTAATACATTAGAAAGTTCTGCTAATTCCCCTTTTGCAGTATTCACAAGTAAAATACCACCTTGCTCAAGATGAGTATCGAAATCAAAATCGGATTTTCCAAACAAAACACGCCGTATTAAAACGTTTGAAGCTAAATCTTTTAAGATATTACGCAAGCCCTTTACATATTCCTCTTCTCTATCATAATGCATTGGTTGTCCGCGGTATTTTCCTGATTTATAAACGGCCGGTTCTCCTTGGAAATCTGTTTTTTCACAGATAGTATTATTAAACCATTCGTCAATACCTTTTATAATTTGATATTCGTTTTTTTGGTCACGTGAAGCTGCTCCACTTTGAACAAAATCATATAACTTTTCTACCTGTATTTTTAATAGTTTGTGCATACGGTGAACACGCTCTACATCGTCATACATGCTTATTAAATCATCAAAGGTGACATCTTTTTGAGGATTATGCAGTTTTAATAAGTAAATATGTTGCTTAAGGTGGTTACGCTGCGCTTGTTCAAAGAACGCATTGTTAGATTCAGACAAACCTTGAATAACCATTGCGAAAACCTCTGCTACTTTATCAACTGGTCCTCGCAGAATGTTTATATTTTTGGTATCAGGATTAGTTGGATCAATGTAATAAATCGAGCTTGCAGGAATCTTATGTGCTTGTACCAACTTAAATACTTTTTGACATAAATCATTACTCGGTTCAATAACAGTTACACCATTTAAAAAGGTCCCTTTTACTTCTTCTGTATCATAATCATTCTTTTTATACGCGGTTTCAAACTTATTTATAAAACGTACCATCCAGTGTAAATCTTGATTAATCATGGGAATAATTAAACTTGATGTTTTACCAGAACCGATTGGACCAATAATGATTCCATTTAGCGTTCTATCTTTCCCCTTAATACGAACCATCTCTTTATGCTCAATATGCGGTCCAATTTCTACGTCAGGGTATATTTGTTCTTCTTGGCTATTAAACCATTTTTGTAACTTGTGATTTTTATATTCGTATTTTTGTACCCACTTTAATATTTCTTCTCGGTAACGAACAATATGGCCACTATACCAAAGTGTAAATAAAATCATAAATACTGTAGGTAAAAAGACAAAAATCATAGTGAGTGTGTGAAAATTTCCTGTTAAAACATGACCTATGGCCTCATACTCACCAAAATTAACATGTTTTGATTTATCTGTAAGATACGGAATAACCTTTGCATGGATCGGAGCAGTTGCAAACCATAAAAATTGAATATCAACTGCAATATGAGAAGTAATCAAAATTATTAATTTCCCATTTTTCACATGCAAAGCAGGAATACGGCTGTAAAACCTAAAGCTGAATTCTCCTAATAGCAAAGAGAAGAACATTAAAATAAGCGGTACATATGTAATTTCTATAGGATAAGACGGTGGTTCAAATGCATAGTAGAGTAACTTGATGTAGTTTACTAAACCAAATCCAAATGAAAGAATAAATCCACTAATTAAGCCAATTGTAGTAAATAACGGTAATCGTTGTTTAAATGTCTCCATATAGACTCACCTACCTCTTACAGACATAATTGAGCTTTATGTTTAAACTTGAATCGATTACTGAATTCTGGTAGAAATAGTTCCTTTGATTTTTTTAAAAAGAATTTGGCTGCATCTTCAGTTTGTTTTAAATATAAATCAATACTATCTCTTTCACAGAGCTGGTTATATTCTTCCTGAGAAAGTACCGTAATATTTACTTCTATTTTTTTATTTGTTGCTGTTTCAATGATTACATCATACCAGTAGTAATTTGGTTTTCCTGGGATCTGGATATCTTGTAGAGAAACACTAAACGTTGCCCCCTCTTCTGTCATATGTTTGAGGACTAGTTCAGGGTTTTTAAACGCTTCTCTAGCAGAGAGCACTCGCCCAGTAATAGTAGTTGCATATTGTAAATCCATTTTGATTTTCCACCTTTCTCCATATAAAAAAAGGCAAGCGACACCCACTGTAAAAACAGCGTGTGTCGCTTGCCTTAATTTCATATGTTCTGATTTGATTGTAGTTTTTTGTGTTTAGTTCAAACGTAATTCTATCACCTTAAATAATAAAAATCAATAAAATTTTATAAAAGTATATAAAAAATAAACGATTAATATAATTCAACAAGCTTGCGTCTTTTCGGGTGTATGTTATTTGCAGTACGTGCCATGATTTGTTCATCCGAGTCGATAGTAACACTTTCATTTTGGAGCGATAGAAGTAGTACATTGTCATAAGTGTCCATTAAAAGTATATCTCTAGCCTTTTTGCGCTTTGGATAGATCACAACAAGTGGCACCCCCTCATCACCTTCTCTTCTTGAAAACACAACATCGTCTAATCTAGCAATCATTCGGTAATCATTTTCATTGCCAAAAATAAAGAAGAAATCTTGCATAGCATCTTTATCTCTCCTATACGTTCGTCTAAGACCACCATCTATTGTTTCCTTAAATGTTTGAACTTTTTCAACAAATGCGTAGCGCCAATCGGCATCTCCTACTGTACGTTGAGATAAAGGTAAAAGAATATCTAGTTCAAAGTTTTGATTATCATCTATTCCTAGAATGATATCTGAAATAACATCTCCAGCTTCTTTCAAAGAGCAGATGTACATATTTAGATTTGGTAGATTCATTAAAAGTTCATGAAACTCACGCATAGAAAATAAGAGATTTTTCATGCGTACGTATGGTGGTTCTGCATCTTCCGCAAGGAACATCGATTTATCATACATAACAAAAACAACAGTTATATTCTTAGTGTTTTTTTGTGCATATTCAATATACTTCCCCACCTTTTCAACTAAGGTAGCATTGGTTTCTTTGCACATATCCATTTCAATGTAAATATTTTTGTCTTGATATGAAATATGTTCATCGGGAATTAAGAGTAAACCTGCATCTTCAATTTCTGTTTTCTTTTGTTTTTGATGATATGAGCGAATATCTAGCTCGCATAATATCTTATTCGTATTGGTCTTTTTCGACACTTCTAAAAGTGTGCGTACTAATATTTCTCGTGAGCAGAGTGTATGTAGTGAGATTGAAGAAGAATATCTACGTTTTGATGATCCTACAGGAATCCTTCCTATTTCTTGAAGGTAATCAACCATTCTATCTTTTAAGGAGAATGTCGCACGTCTGGTTATACTATCATCTCTTTTATCAATTTTTTTGGTCAGGATAGCACCATATTTTGAAAAACGATTAAGTTTTGTAAACACACTATCTTCAGAAAAATCTCTGCCTTCAAACGCACTATAAAGCTGAGTAATTTGTCGTGTAGTAAGATGCCTTTTGTAATATAAAAATGTAAATACAAATATATCAGCCTCTTTTAAACGAAAAGATTTCTGTGTGCCTTTGCTTGTATATTTATACGTTTTACTTTTCATTATATGCAACTCCATAATTCGAATTTATTTTCAATAAATAACAACCATTTCTATATATCTTATTACAGCAAAATATAGTTGTAAATTATTAAAAGTTTAAACTGAATTTGCGCTAATCTAGATACTAAAACTCGTACGCTGAAGTTTGGATTGCTTCTCTTGCTAAAAATACGCTAGAAACATTGATTTATATAGTCTTTTAGTTCTTTTAAAATTGTTCGGACGGAAGACATGTTTTAACCGAACAATTTATTAAAGGATAAAGTATACGAATACAATTGTTAGGACGGCCTAACAAATTATTTAAACTATCACATTATGTAAAGCCGTATTATACATACAGAAAATATAATAGATATCATACTTATTCCTTGTAGTTTTTTATTGCTTTTGAAATAGAAAAAGACCGACAAAAATTATATTTGTCGGTCTTTTGTTTAGAATGATAATTTCTTCTTTGCTGGTTGTGAATCGTCAGCAACTTCTACTTCGGGTTCAGCACCAAAATTCAATTTTTTCTTTTTAGGTTTTTCTTCTTGTACTGAATCATCAAATGCAAAAAGTTTATTTAAAACAGCATTTGATTTCTTAGAATTAGCTTGCTCACGTTCTTCTTTAATTCTCGTAATCTCATCAATAATATCACTCACACGTTTTGGCAATGGTAGTCCTGCAACAACTGAATAGAATTTTACTATATCTTCTTCTTTTTTCGCTGTATGTTTATTAACATATGGAGCTATAGGACGTTCATCTACATATGGAGTTCTTTCTTTTAAGAAGTTTTCCATTTGGTTAAGGAAAGAGAAGTTATATAATCGACCTGCTCGTAGCGGTGATGTAACGATAGATAGTGCGCTCTTTTTAGCACTTTCTAGCTCTTCTCTTTCTGTATCGTATAAAACGCCTTTTTCTAGTGCGTTCCCTAATTGAGTTAAGTAACCTAGCGGGTTTTCAGTGTCTAATTGATTTGATTTTAGTTCTAGTTTTGCTAATGATAAAACGCCTGGTGTATTAATTACTTGAGCAAATTCACTCGCATCAAAGTGTGTATCTGAAAACGGTGTAAATGATGAAGTAACTAGATTAATCTCATGTAATGCATCAGCAATATATTTGTTACTATAACTAGTATATTCGTTTGCTAAAGCACTTGGATTTTCCTCTTCAAATTTTCTATATAGTTTAGCGTTATCTATTAATACAATTGAGCCAAAAGCTTCTTGGTTCATTGCAATACTGCGAATGCGTGAAGTTGCGTTTTCTAATACTTTTAAAGCCTCTGCATCACGTGGTAAAGTTAGTAATAATCCAAAATTGTAATCATGTTCATATAGCATTTCAATTGCCTTTAATAGAGCTCCAGTTCCTGTTCCTCCACCAAGGCCACAAGTAATCCAAATGAAATCACGATCTTCAAATTCCTGTTTAACCGCTTCGAAAATCTTTGATTCATGCTTTACAAATGCTTCCTCACCAACTTGTGGATTACGAGCTGCACCCTGCTCATATCCTTCTAACTGTATTTTACGTACATTTCCCCCATTTTTAATCTCAATTTTGTTAAAATCTTGACTATTTGTATTAACAAGAATCGCACGATATGGGTATTTGTTATTTTTAATTTGAGTTTCTTTATTTGCACACTCCGCTGCGATTGCGCATCCACCCATACCTAGTCCTAAGAATCCAAATTTTAAACTAATATTTCCTTGGCTTTCGATTTCTGAAAAATTGCCTGCCATATGTATATCCTCCCTCAAGTATATATTTTAGTTGTTTTTCTCAACTCTGTTTTCTTTTTTCTAGTTCTTTGATCAAAACATTACCTAGATCTGTCACTTCGTAAACTCGAACGCGTCCAAATGGTTTAAAAGATATCAACCCTGCCCCTTCAAGTCGTGCAGTCATAATATCCAAAGCATATCGCGATGGAAGTATTTTTTTACCCTCATAATCTTTCTCATTTTCAATTTGATATTCTTTATGATACTGATTGATACAATCCCAAAGTTTTTCCTTGTGCATTGCTCCCTCAGCATATAGGACACGTAGAGCCCAAATACCGTCATTTAAATTCTCACAGAGTACATCAATAATTTCATTGCTGCTCATTGATATATTAGACACTAATTTCACACCACCTTTAATAAAAAGCAAAATTTATGTATAGACACAAAAAGCAATAAAAATATTAAGGGATTTAGTCCCGATATAATCACCGTAGATACTTCGGAATATACTTCCGAAGTATCGTATGTATTAACTATAATATATCTCTACGTTTTTATCAAGAACCTTTTGTTATCAATACTTTAAATACTTCCGAAATATTAACCGTAATATCACCCTGAATAATAACGGGTTAAATTAACGTAATAATTACGATAATATATCCCTTTGTTTTTACCTAATAACTCTTATTTGTAATTAGAAATATGCAAAAATTAATTGGCATAAGAGTAGATTAATTGCTTCTATGATGTGCTGATTTTGTAAATATTGAGCAATAAAACATGCTCGCTCAACTAATCACTGCTCAATAACATAGGAATTTAGATATAAAATCCAATGAATGAGTAATGAATGATCGAGTGATCAAGCGTTAAAAACCATGATATTTTGTGCAATCTACAAAGGTGTTCTTTTAGTTTCTACAGAATTTTTATATAATGTATATAGGACAAGCATCATATAGTTAGGTGGTGAGCAAATGATTGATGAACAGTTAAGCGATGGTTATTATCGCGTATCTGAAGTAGCAACCATGCTTGATATTCCTGAAAGTACTCTTCGTAGATGGTTGAACGATTTTGATGAGTACTTGAACATAAAAAAAGAACGCCAACTTAAATATGTTCATGAGGATAGTATTGATACAGTAAAAAAGATTAAACATTATTATTCTGAGTCAAAGAAAAAGCACGAAATTGTTGGGCTTTTAGATATGGATCCGACGGTTATTCGAAATGTTTATGCTGAAGATGTTGACGGTGATGGTGAACCAAAAGAAACTTCATTAGTTAAAGCACAGCAGGTCAATCTAGACTTTATAGAAGCTTTGACTGAAAAAATTACTGAGGAAGTTACAGCTAAAGTAACTGAAGAATTAACAAAACAAAATATGGAATTCTTCGCTGCGGTGGCTAAACAAAGTCAGGATAATTTCGATAGAATCAATAAGCGTTTAGAGGAACGTGACGAAAAGTTAATGAGTACTATACGATTAATTCAAGAACAAAAAAGCGCTAATGCTCAGAGACAAGAAAATACTGAACAAAAAGGCGGGTTTTTCTCAAAGCTTTTTGGAAAAAAATAAAAAGACTATCTTTTGATAGTCTTTTTATTTTGATTATATTTAATATCATTTTTGAACTACTCACCACTTAACGTCCTTACGGGCTGTTTGAAGTGGGAGATTCCTGCGAACACCAATGTATCCACTAGTTATCTTAGCAGGCTCTACCCGTAGTCCCTACGGTGAGAACATAAGTATCTTGTACGTTGGCGCACCACACTCCCTACTTTAGCTTGGTTTTCGCAACTTCGGCAAGCATGGGACGATAGAACGCTGAAGATTTTACGGTTGTAACGTTTTTCTGCAACCAACCTCATCTCTTCAGCTTTCGAAGATCAATCTGTACAAGTAAATGATAGCAAATATGTTGGCTTATGCCACTGACATTCATCGCCCACCTCAAATTGGTGTTTCACACCTTCACATTTTTGAGGAAGGAGTCTTCTGTCGGAAAACGATAAAAAGTATGATTCATTCACAACTATTGTTTTAAACTGTAATAATCATGGCACTCAAGTATAGTTTACTTTGTTATTTTACAATATAAAGAGTTTGCTA
Source organism: Bacillus cereus group sp. BfR-BA-01347 (assembly GCF_022663835.1). Taxonomy (NCBI): domain Bacteria; kingdom Bacillati; phylum Bacillota; class Bacilli; order Caryophanales; family Bacillaceae; genus Bacillus; species Bacillus cereus group sp. BfR-BA-01347. The sequence continues at coordinate 10,688 of NZ_JAKUGG010000044.1, forward strand.
ATTTTATTTCTTCCAACCTTTAAAATCGGCATACTTTTTATATTCTTTTTCAATTACGCCCTTATACCTTTTATTATCACTTTCAGGTCTAGATGGTTTATTATTATATTCATTAATGTCTCCGTCTGCATTTAGCCATTGAGGATTATTATAAGCATATTTATAGATGAATCGTCTAGCTTCTTTTAATGAATTAAACTCACCTAAATATAACTTAGGTTGCGCAACTCTGTACCCATATACCAAATAAGTTGTACCATGCTCTCCCAAAGTTTCGAAAAAAGGTTTTGGTATCGAATTAATTTTCTCCATTTATATCCTCCTATTTAATAATAGTTTCATTCTATTTAATTAGTAGAATCAAACTATTATTATGCGAACTTTTTACATTAATCCTTAAAAAATAGTTTACCAATCAATCAGCTTTATTAGAAATGCATACTTTGTTTCCTCTAAAACTTTCATATACAAACAACCACTCAATCATTCGCTGATCAGCCACCTTGAAATGATGAACCGATTGACTGGTGATTAATTGACTGATTGAGACTCCATTTAATAAAATAAAATCAACCGCTCAATCGCCACTCGATTTACTGGAAATAATATTGATTTTCTGGCGTAAGTGACTGGTGATTAATCGGGTGATTGTTTATAGGGATGATGATAAAAGCACCATGTATGCACTTTTGCAGCAATATTTTGTTGATTGAGCGTTAATCAGGTAGCTGATCGATGGATATTTAGGTTGTTCTTACTTGTGTTGGATTGACTTTTGATTGAGCGTCGCTCAATGGGGTGTTTGAGTGGTAGTTTTCATTTATATTTATTTAACAAAGGTCATACTTTTAGAAAATCACCTTGCAACGATGAAAAAACTATATATGATGTAGTTACTTTAATAATTTTGTATTTTTTTAGATACAGATTTATTAACGATAAAATATTTATATAATAAAAAAATAAAATATAATAAAACAAAAAAAGGTTCATCAGCCCAATGAAGTAGCGCCAACTACTTCATTGTGGTACACCGCACAAAAATCCCAAAAGAAATTTCCGATCGACAGCGGTAAACAAAGCCAATAAACCTTTTTATTTTGCATGAAATTATAAGATAATTTTACTGTATCTTATGTATTTGTGCAAATTAAAAAGGGGATTTCTTGCGTATTTTTAGGCATTGTTTACCGTGATAATACATATATTACTTTTTTTATTAGTAATATTTTGTATCCGTGGTATGACAGTGCCTTTTTCCGCTCTTTTGAAAGGAGTTAGCAACATTATGCATACGCAAATGGCTTTTTCCCAACAGAACTTTAAAGTTCATGGGGGTAAGTTTTTTGATGGACTATTAAACACCATAAAACTAGAAAATGAAAGAAAAGAGTTACCATCTTCAGCTTTAGCTACTTACATCTTGCTTCACTTTGAATGCAATGATATAGGAATGATTCCACGTGAATTTCAAATAATGGATCTTGCTAAGAAAAGCGGGATTCCCTACACAACAATTTATACAGGTTTTCAGGTTTGTTTGGAGCGTAAGCTTGTAAAAGAAGCACCTGTTGGAAATCGTACTGTATATGAAATTGTAGATTATGCATTGTATAACCATACTGCTTCGGAAACTTCAAACATGTCAGGTATAACTCTTTCGTATTTCCGTATTCCATTTCACCTTATCCAAACAATGATACTGAGTAGTCTAGTAAAGGCTCGTGATAATAGGGGAATTATGTTCCTTCTAAATTTAATCAACACTTTTTCAAGAAAAGTGGGTATGGAACATTATAAACATAATATTGATGAGTTCCAGATCACAAGAAGAATGGCTTTCTTAAAAGAAAGATTAAAGCGTAATGCAAAAAAAGTACGACAATACATAGAAATTATAAAACCTATTGTGCAATTTACTGCAATTGACTCTAAAGAGAAAAATTCTAATGAATCACGAATTACAAGTGTAAGAAAACAAGTAAAACAAATCATCATTGAGAAGTTTAATGTTGTGTTTTCTTCAAACTGCGTAATAGAGGATGATAAAAAAGAATTACATAGACCAATAGCAAAGTGCAGAAAAGAAGCAGTGTCTCGTTTAAAGCATATGGGACAAGCGTTACGAAAAAAAGATAAAGAAAATATAATGACTGCATTTAGACAAGAAATTGTTTTTCACGCAATCTATCATGCCTTTCGAGAGGACTCCCACCTCTAAACGTAAGTGAAGGTGGTGAGGTGAATTGAAAGAAATATTTTATTTTCAAGAAAAAACAGAAACGTATGTTCTTTTTTGCTATAATATCCTTAACAAGGAGGTGAATAAAATGACAAAGGAAAATCCATCAAACTATAAAACTCTTCAAATTTGGATTAAAAAAGGGCATCGTATGTATTCTTATTTTCAAGAATGTTGTCATAACGCTAAGAACATGTACAACACCACAAACTTTTATATACGTCAGGTGTACACTGGATTAACACAAGAAAAAGAGTTGCAGCCTTTGCAAAAAGAAGTTCTGGATAATATTCATAAAAATATTGGTAAGATGAATGACACACAACTTCTTGCCTATCAGAAGAAATTGGAAAAAGAGAAGTTAAAGCCTAAAGAAGAACAGAAAGAGATTACATGTAATTTGTTTTCAGAACCTAATTTTGAAAAACCTTATGTAGATTACAACTTTCTAGATGCACTATTTAAGGCTATGATTCAAAATGATTATCGAGCTTTGCCTACGCAATGTAGCCAGTCCATCATGAAAGGTTTGTTCCAAAATTGGAAATCTTTTTTTGCTAGTTTAAAAGACTATAAAAAGAATCCAAACAAATATGCTGGAATGCCTAGGATTCCAAAGTATATTCGTTCTTCTGAAAAAGAGATTCTGTATACAAACCAAGATTGCATCATTAAAAACGGTAGATTTTTAAAGTTTCCAAAGACGAAATTGCAATTAAATATTGGGAAAATAGGTTTCACTAAAGGTAAACTGAAACAAGTTCGTGTGATTCCAAAATACAATGAATATGTAGTGGAATTGGTAATTGATGTTCCTTCTGAACAACAAATGATTGAAGAGAATGCTCGTTATATGAGTATTGATTTAGGGATTGATAACCTTGCAACCATCGTAACAAACACAGGTATGAAACCTGTCCTTGTTAAGGGCAAACATGTCAAAAGCATAAATCAATATTACAACAAAATGAAGAGTCATTTTACAAGCATTCTTAGAAATGGAAAACAAACTAATGAAGGACCTTTTACTTCTAAAAGGATAGAAAAACTTCATCAAAAACGTTACTTGAAAATAAAAGACGTCTTCCATAAAGTTAGTCACCACATCGTAAAACTAGCTCAAGAAGAAGACGTTTGTAAAATCGTTATTGGTCAAAACAAAAGTTGGAAACAAGAAACGAATATGGGAAAAAGAAATAACCAATCGTTTTGTCATATCCCGCATAATTTACTGATTCAAATGATTACATACAAAGCAAATGCTGTAGGCATTCACGTTGTTGTAACTGAAGAATCATATACATCGAAAGCAAGTTTTCTGGATAACGACTTCATTCCAACGTATGGAGAAAATGACCAAAATACAACTTTTTCAGGAAAACGAATAAAGCGCGGCATATATCGTTCAGCAAATAAAACTTTAATTAATGCAGATGTAAATGCTGCGGCTAACATTTTACGAAAAGTAATCCCAAATGCATGGACAAATGGGATAGAGGGGTTAGGCGTGAAACAGCTCGCTAATGTGTTAACTCCCCTGACGTTAATCGTCCGTTAGATCGAAACGTTAGAAACCCCCACTTCAAGCTTTGCTAAGTGGGGGAGTGTTCATGGACGGATTTTAAAGAAAAAAGTTTATCTGTAGAAGAAAGACACGATGCAAGGATAAATTATTATAAGCAAAATGGTGTTTATCCTGACTTTATGTAATTTAAAAAAATAAATACAGCAGCCCTTGTTAAAAAATCACTTAAAAGCAAGGGTTATTTGGCATGTTCTTTATTTTGAAGACATGCTTTTTTATTTAGGAAAATATTTCTACGATCATTTTTACGCAAGTATATAAGCTGCTAACGCTACGTTTAAATACGATTCAGTGTGTTTATAATTCAATTCAATATTTGTGAATATCTTAATTATTTTATTATAGACTTGTGAATTATATGATGGGAGGCTTGTTTGTATTGGGGATATTACGATAGGGAATTTATCTTAATAGCAAGGAACGTATGTAATACAAGGCTTTAGAGGTATTTGCTAAATCCCTTTATAATTAATAATTGAGTTTAGTTATATATATTTCTTGTTGTTTGTATATAAAATACTTGTCATTATTTATATTTAATTACTTGTATTTTCTTAGATTAGATACATAGAAAAATAGAAAGAAGGAATAAATATAAGTTTCCAAGGGGGTAATTAATCTATTGACTTTTAAAATTCATAGAGGTATTCTTATACGTGAACAACAATTAACTAAGAGAAATATACAAATTAATAGATTTAATTTCTAGCTAAACGGACACACCGAAGGCACATAACCTGCCATCGGTGTGTCTTTTTTTTGTATAAATATCAAAAAAGGGAGAATTTGAACTATGAATGAAATTGTAAACATGAGTAAAGAGAGATTTACAAAGTATTGTGAGGGCAATGCAGCATTTGAGGAGAATATTAGTTGCATTATTAATCACTACTTTTTATTACTAGGAAATAAAGCAAATATATTACAAGAAAGAGAATTTAATAACGAAATTGAAGAAAAAACGTTTAAAAATAATGTAAAGCGTTTTGAAACTCTATTCCCTGCAGCTGTTAAGAATGCATTTTTAAAAGGGTATCAATTATGTCTAGAGTTTATACATCATCCTGAAACACAAATACCTGAGAATTTATATACTGATCCGAATTTTATAAAGGACATTCCTTTTGCCCTAGCAAATGCATCCGAATATGAATTGTACGAAATCATTCGAACAGATGAAACACAGGAATTTAGTGTGTTTGCTATACGAACATATGAGGGAATTCGTCCATTATTAGAACAAGTATTTTGTGAAGTTGCATATAGTGGTGCTGAATATGCTTTTGAACATGAACGATTAGAAAGAGGATTTGAATTAGTGAAAGGTGATACCACTTTATTAACCAAAGTTCCTGTAGATCGTTTCTTCTCAATTACGCCTTCTGTAAACGGAGTTGTTGTGCATGCGGAAGAGCATTGTGAGATTTGGACTTTAAATTGGAATAGCAAAGTAACCATTGATAATCCTTTTATTGAGGTTGCTGAGGTTACATTTATTCATCAAACAAAGGATATGATTCAAAAAAATATTGAAGATGGTGTTCTATACCACAGCTTTCTTTATCTTGATACACCTTTACATGAGATACAAGATCGATTAGAAATACGACTAAAACTAAATTCTGATTTTGGGGCTCCACGTTCAATGGAACAAGTCGAAATGGAGTATATTCTGAATGAGATTATTGGGAAGGTTCATCTTCAGACGCAAATTCCAATCGAAAACATGATTTTAATCCAACGTTAGAGTTTGTAGGAGGTTCACTATGGTAAAAAAAATCGTTTTAGCTATTAGCGATACTGTATATACGGCATATTTACGTGAGGATTTTATTGGTGCGGGATTTGAAGTAGCTGATAGTGATGTGATGCACATCAAGTATCTAGATGAAATTCTAGATACGGAACAGCCCAATATTCTATGTATTAATGACAAACGATTAAATATTGATGCGGGACATGAAGAGAAACGTGAATTGATTATCTTACAGAAATTAAGGGATATTCGCTTTAATCGGGATATTCGTATTGTGGTATTTACAGAGCGTGAAAATGATGATGAGTTTTTGGCGAAACTGATTTATTTAGGTATTTATGACATTTTTAACTCTCGTAAAATTGATATTGATAATAAAGTAATCCCGCAGCTGTTACAGGAATCGGATATTAAAAATGTAGCGGAAATTGTAGGAGCAAGTCAGGCGCCACAACAAACAAAGTTGCCTGAGGTTCCTGTTGATGAGGAAGAAGAGGAAGCATCAAGTGAATTAGGGGAAGGCGGCAACAGTGAACCTGCCTCTAATTCCAACAAACTATTTAAAAACAAACAAAAGCGTAAGTCTGTTCCAGATGAGATGCCAAAAGCACCTATTATAAAAAAACAGTATAAATTTGCTTTTGAGCCGGTATATGAAAAACAAATCGGTATTGCTATTCCGAGAAGAACAATTGTTGTGGCCAGCATGAACAGGAGAAGTGGTGCAACTTTTGTTTCACATCTTTTAGCAGCTTACTTAAATGAACTACAGATTGATGTGAATTATATAGAGAATCTATATGATGATGGATATACGTATCCTTTATTAAAGGGATATACAGAAGCACCAGAAAATTATCGAAGTGAATTTATGTTGCAGCGGTATAAAGAGATGCTACAGAAGGAATCTGATATATTATCAATTCCAAAATGGAAGCAAGGAAGAATAAATTATATCGTAAAGAATCCTATAGTGGACCAAGAGCTGAAAAACGAGACAGAGCAAGACTTTGATCATTTTATTAAGGTTTTATTGGCCAACCAAGAAGCACCTATATCTATTATTGATGCAGGGAGCGATTGGGATAAAGATTTATACCATGAGATATGTGAAATGGCAGATTACATATTCTTTGTAGTGGAACCAGATTTGCATCAATTGCTAAAGATTACGCATCCTCTTACACAAAAAGAAAGAAAGTTAGTTTCTTATTTAGCTTTAGAGAAAACGAGAATCATTGGGAATAAGTTTTCTCCTGCACTTTTAAAGCATGAAGTAATAGAAGAATGTTTTGGAGATAAGGTATTAACTGCTTTACCACCATATGAGATAGAAGATGTATTTGAATCTCAATTAAATAGTAGTACGTTACTATCTAGTCGGAACTATTATAAAGAGTTAGAAGGAATATTGAAGGAAATAGCAGAGTTATTGCTACCAAACCAATTGTTGAACCAAAAGAAAAGTTCCATTTTAAGTGGATTTCGATTTCGAAAGTCTGAAAGTTAAGGGAGTGTGAAGAGGAATGCAAAAGTTTATTATTGCAGCAAGTATGTTGCTGTTATTTGTAGGTTGTCTATTCTTTGTAACTGATATGGTGATTGGAGATACGACACATACTGATAACAAATCGTCTTTAGAAAGGGGAGGCGAGATAGCTGTGGCTAAGTCTGTAAAAGTAGGTACTCTACGAGCTGAGGAAGAAATAGCTATTGATCCAGAAAAAGCAAAACAAGAGTTTGAAAAAGCATATAACGGTAATGCGGATTTTAAAGATCCCGCTTCAAAACGTCACTTCACTGTCCATGCTGTACAAGAGAAACCAGCAATGATTGCTGTCGAAGGTGATGCAGAAGCTGCTAGTTATTTTAAGCAATTTGATGAAAAAAAAGAAACGATAAAGAGTAAAGCAAGAAGTATTATTATCTATGATGCAAATGCAAAAGAAAAACAATTAGGTGGAAACGTAAAATAAAGAAAAAGAGTAGGTGCATTAAGAATGCAAAATACAGTAACTACAGCTCTATTCCTGACACTTTCTTTATTATTAATCAGCCTTTTACCCGAAGGTGTTTTGTATGGAATACAGTTAGTGAAAGCACATAACTTTGCTTCTGATATGGTTGAAATCGCAGAGAATAAGGGTGGATTTCAATATGATTACAATGGAAAAAGGGTTGATTTAGTCCCTGGGATAGAGAAAAGAATGAAAGAAGAAAAGATGGATGGCTGGAAGTATGAATATACAAAGGGACGCATTGATCATAGTCAACCTCTTTCTTTTAAGGTGAAAGCAGAACACCATTTCTTCATATTTAAGCTGATTGGGGTAGATGGCATAAAGGCTCCGATATGGGCGAGTAAAGATGGATTGGGACAAGTGTATTTTAAATAATGAAAATTCTAAGACTTGTACTATAAAAGGCTATGCTGAAAAGTATAGTTTTTTTGCTAGAAAAATATATTTATAAATAAATATATAAAAATACTTTACAAGCCTATTTCTATATGGTAATATTTTCCATGTGAAAAAGCGGTTATAAAAAGTTAATTAATAAATTTATATGTTAAATTATCTGGATTTTATGTTTAAATTAGGTACAATAAAGGAATCTATGAAAAAACTAATATATTTGGAGGAACAAACAATGGCAAACAAATTTTTAAAAACAGCAACAGCATTAACAATTATGGGTACATCATTACTAGGAGCAGGAGCATTTACTGCTAAGGCTGATAACACAGACTCATTAAAATTCAATGATGTTCCAGCAAATCACTGGTCTACAAAAGCAATTTATGATTTAACAAATCGTAAAGTAGTGCAAGGGTACGGAAATAATATCTTTGGCTTTGGTGACAATGTAACTCGTGGGCAAGTTGCTCGTATGATTTATATGTACGTAAAACCAGCAGATGCAGATGCTAGCTTCAAAAATCCATTTACTGATATTAAAGGACATTTGTTTGAAAAAGAAATCTTAGCACTTGCTAAAGCAGGACTTGTAAATGGCTTTGGTGATGGGAAGTACGGTCCAGATGATATTTTAACTCGTGAACAAATGGCACAAGTGCTTACGAATGCTTTTAAATTTAAGGCAACGAAAACAACAAAATTTGCAGATGTTGATAAAAATTCTTGGTCTTACGGTGCAATTAGTGCATTAGAGGAAAATGGGGTTACAATTGGTACAGGAGATAATATGTATTCTCCAAAAATGTTTGTAACACGTGAAGCGTATAGTCAGTTCTTATATAACTCTATTAATGCAGTTGAAAAAGAAACAAAACCAGAAGTGAAACCAGATCCAAAACCTGAAACGAAACCAGAAGAAAAACCAGAAGTGAAGCCAGATCCAAAACCCGAAACGAAACCAGAAGAAAAACCAGAAGTGAAACCAGATCCAAAACCTGAAACAAAACCAGAGGAAAAACCAGAAGTGAAGCCAGATCCAAAGCCTGAAACAAAACCTGAAGAAAAACCAGAAATTAAATTGCCAGTAGGGTTAAATGAAAATTTAGCAACTAATGATATGGAA
>NZ_JAKUGG010000045.1:0-19531 GCF_022663835.1 Bacillus cereus group sp. BfR-BA-01347
CATAAAAGAATTAAGGCAAAATTAAAGGGTATGAGCCCAGTACAATACCGGGCTCATACCCTAGAGGCTGCCTAATGAAACGACCTGTCTAACTTTCGGGGGTCACTTCATAACAGAAGAATGGCTCTTTTTCTTATTGATAAATCTCTTTATATTTCTTATACTCCGCTTCAGAACATAGTACGAAATGTCCTGGGCGAATTTCACGCATTGTTGGCACTTCGCTACCGTAATCATGCTGCGATGGATCATATACGATACGTTTACGATTGCGCTCATAATCTGGATCTGGAAGTGGAATCGCTGATAATAGTGATTTCGTATATGGATGAATTGGATTCGCATATAATTCATCACTTGTTGTTAACTCAACGATTTGGCCACGATACATTACACCAATACGGTCACTAATGTATTTTACCATTGATAAATCATGGGCGATGAATAAGTATGTTAAACCTTTTTCTTTTTGTAGCTTTTTCAGTAAGTTTACAACTTGCGCCTGAATCGATACGTCCAGTGCTGAGATCGGCTCATCGGCAATGATAAATTCTGGGTCTACAGCAAGCGCTCGAGCAATACCGATACGCTGACGTTGTCCACCTGAGAATTCGTGTGGGAAACGGTTTGCGTGCTCTTTATTTAAACCAACTGTGTTTAATAGTTCATGAACACGGTCCATGCGCTCTTTTTTACTTTTCGCTAATCCGTGAATATCAATACCTTCTGCGATAATATCCCCTACTGTCATACGAGGATTTAATGATGCGTATGGATCTTGGAAAATCATTTGCATTTTACGGTTGAATTTCTTCAGTTCTGCGCGTGATTTCTTACCATGTACATTTTCACCATCGAACAATACTTCACCAGCAGTTGCATCATATAAACGAATAATTGTTCTTCCAGTTGTCGATTTACCACAACCCGATTCTCCTACAAGACCAAATGTTTCTCCGCGGTAAATATCAAATGAAATATCATTAACCGCTTTGACAACACCACCACTCACGTCGAAGTGCTGCTTTACATTTTTTACTTCAATTAATTTCTCACGTTGTTTAGTCATGTTGTTCACCTGCTTTCATTTGAAGAATGCGTCTTTCAACGACTGCCGGCGGTTTTACTTCTGGAGCTTGCTCGTGAAGTAACCAAGTTGCCGCATAGTGTGTATCACTTACTTTAAATAAAGGTGGGTCCATTTCAAAGTCAATTTTCAGTGCCTGTGGGTTACGTGGTGCAAAAGCATCTCCCTTCGGCGGCTTCAATAAATCTGGAGGCGTTCCAGGGATTGCATATAACTCTTCTTCTGAACCATCTAAACTTGGCATAGATGCGATTAAACCCCAAGTATATGGATGTTTCGGATTGTAGAAAATTTCATCTACAGTTCCAATTTCAACAACTTTACCAGCGTACATAACTGCCACTCGGTCCGCAACGTTTGCTACTACACCTAAGTCATGCGTAATAAAAATGATTGCTGCTTCTGTTTTTTGCTGAATGTCTTTCATAAGTTCTAAAATTTGCGCCTGAATCGTAACGTCTAGCGCTGTTGTCGGCTCATCGGCAATTAATAATTTCGGGTTACAAGCTAACGCCATCGCAATAACTACACGCTGTCTCATACCACCTGAGAATTGGTGAGGATATTGTTTTAAACGAGCTTCTGGATTTGGAATACCTACAAGGTCAATTAATTCTAAAGCAACTTTACGTGCATCTGCTTTACTCATCCCTTGGTGTTTAATTAGACCTTCCATAATTTGATTTCCAATTGTCATCGTTGGATTTAATGATGTCATTGGATCTTGGAAAATCATCGCAATATCTTTACCGCGTACTTGCTGCATTTCTTTTTCTGTTAATTTTGTTAAGTCACGACCTTCAAATACGATTTCACCATTTTTAATGCGTCCAGGAGGATTCGGAATTAATCCCATTAACGCTTTAGAAGTAACTGATTTCCCTGAACCAGATTCTCCTACAATCGCCAATGTTTCTCCTTTTTTCAAATCAAAAGTAACGCCGCGTACAGCTTGTACTTCACCTGCATGTGTATCAAAGGAGACTTGTAAATCTTTTACCTCTAACAATGTTTTCATCTTTGCCTCTCCCCTCTTTTACTTACGCATTTTTGGATCTAACGCGTCGCGTAATCCGTCTGCCATTAAGTTAAATGCTAAAATTAATATACTGATGACAACCGCAGGGATGAACATCATATGCGGATACGTTTGAATAGATTTATAACCATCATTTACAAGAGAACCTAGTGACGCAAATGGTGGCTGAATCCCTAAACCGATGAAACTTAAGAACGCTTCACCAAACACCGCTGATGGAATTGTAAACATTGTCATTACGATAATAGGTCCCATTACGTTTGGAATTAAATGTTTCACAATTAATTGTGTATTTGTTGCACCTAATGTACGAGATGCTAATACATATTCTTGGTTTTTTAACTTTAAGATTTGTCCACGAACAATTCGCGACATCCCTATCCAACCTGTAATCGCCATCGCGAGTGTAATTGACCAAATACCAGATCCCATAATGATTACCATTAAAATAACGATGATTAAGTATGGAATACCGTTAATAATCTCCATAATACGTTGCATAATATTATCTACTCTACCGCCGTAGAATGCTGAAATACCTCCGTATGCAACCCCAATTACTAAGTCAATTGCTGCCGCTAAAAGAGCGATATATAATGATACGCGTGTACCTTCCCATGTTCTTGTCCATAAGTCACGGCCAAGATCATCTGTACCAAACCAGAAGTACTCTTTAATATCACGTTTTTCATACTGGTCAACACCATATTGATCTGTACCGTCAAATGGTAACCAATGAACATTTTCAATAACTGGAATTTTTGGTGGTAATTTCGCACGACCTAAATCTTGCTCTTTATACGAATGTTTACTTACCGTCGGTCCAAAAATCGCTAATAGCGCAATGATAACTAATAATACAAGTCCAAGCATCGCACCTTTATGTTGGAATAAACGTCTTCTTACATCTTGCCAAAACGTTAAGCTTGGACGGGCAATGACTTCATTATCAACATTATTTTGATTGGCTTGTTGAAATAAATCTGGAGATAATTTTTGTGCATCTTTCATCATTTTTTCCCTCCCGCTAAACGAATACGAGGATCAATAATTCCGTATAAAATATCGACAATGAAAATAACTAAAATGAAAATCGCACTATAGAAAATCGTAGTTCCCATAATAACTGTATAGTCATTTAAAGTAATCGATTTAACGAATTGTTCCCCAAGTCCTGGTACAGCATAAATTTGCTCGATAACAAGTGTTCCTGTAATTAATGCCGCAACCATTGGTCCTAAAATTGTTACAACTGGAATTAACGCGTTACGAAGTGCATGTTTAACAATAATAACGCCTTGGCTAATTCCTTTCGCTTTCGCTGTTAAAATGTAATCGGCTTGCATAACTTCAATTAACTCTGCACGAGAGAAACGTGCGATTGTTGCGATAACTCCCATCGATAATGCAATTGTAGGCATTACAGTAAACTCTGGCCCTTTCCAGAATGCTACTGGGAACCAGCCAAGTTTTACCCCTACGAAATATTGCAGTAATGCGGCAAATACGAATGATGGTACCGACATTCCGAGTACCGAAATAACTGTTGCACTATAATCTACCCACGTATTATTACGAAGTGCGGCAACAATACCCAAAATTAAACCGATAAATGTTCCTAATATAATCGCTTGTAAACCTAATTGGGCTGATGGTCCAATACGATCCACAATCATGTCTGTTACTGGGCGGTTATCATATTGGAATGATACCCCTAAATCACCTTTTGCTAAGTTACCTAAGTAACGTGCGTATTGAACTGGTACCGGATCATTCAATCCGTATTTTTCAAGAATGATTTCTTTTTGTGCCGGTGATAGCTTCTCCTGGTTTTTAAGCGGAGAACCCGGAAGTAATTTCATCAAAAAGAAAGTCAGTGTAGTAATTAAAAATAATGTCAAAGCCATGTACACGAAACGTTTTAATACATAACGTCCCATAGTCAAGCACCTCCCCGTTTTTCTCAAAAGCAATAAGATAGTTTAAAATATTCTTACTTTTATTTTTTTAAAATAAGAGCATATGCCCATCATAAGCATATACCCTTGTAAACGATGGAAAAAAAAGATTATTTTTGTTCAATAGATGCCCATTTGTAAGTTAATTTACCACCATAGTTAATTGGGATAATATCTTTTACGGCACCTTTTACTACATACGCTGAACCTTTTTGGAAGATTGGAGTGATAACTGCATCCTCTTTAATTAACATCTTCTCTACTTCTAGAAGGTTGTCCCAGCGAGCTTGTAAATCTTTTGTATCTGTTTTAGCTTTTAGGATTAACTCATCATATCTCTGATTAGAATACCCTGTTTTATTTTGAGAACCATTCGTAACAAACATATCTAAATATGAGATTGGATCTGGGAAATCTGGTCCCCAAATACCAAACGCAATATCATATTGCTGAGAATCTTCTAATTTATTTTTTTGTGCGAATGGTTGCTGTTTAATTTTAATTGATAAACCTGGTAAGTTCTTTTCCATCTCACCTTTTAAGAATTCCCCAACTTTTTTAGCATCTTCATTATCAAAGTTTAAGAATTCTAGTTCGATTTTATCAGTTCCAAGCTCTTTCTTCGCTGTTTCCCAAAGCTTTTTCGCTTCTTTTGGATTTGTTTCAACTAGCTTTCCATTTTCAGCTCGGAAATCCTTTTTATTCGGACCTTCAGCGAAATCTTTTCCAACAAAGCCGTAAGCTCCAATTGCACCGTTATTTAAAATAACTTTTGCAATGTTATCACGGTCAAAGGACATTGAAATTGCTTTTCTTAAGTTTTTATTACTTAAGTACTGATTACTTTGATTAAATCTTAAGTAAGCAACCCCTGCTTCTTTTCTTGTTTGGAACTCTGGGCTTTTTCTAAACTTATCAACAAATTCAGACGTTAAAGCCGCTCGATCAATCGCGTTTGTCTCATATAAATTTACATCAGTTGCTGTATTTTTTACAATATTAAAGTTGATTTCTTCGATTTTAACCGTTTTATTATCCCAATATGAAGGATTCTTCTTGAATTGGAAACTTTGTTCATGTTTCCAATCACTCATAACGAATGGACCGTTATATAATGTTGTATTTGCCTCTAAACCAAATTTATCACCTTGTACTTTTACAAAGTTTTCATTTAGTGGGTAAAATACTGGATAAACTGTTAAATCGATAAAGTAAGGAACGGGATTGTCTAATTCTACTTCTAATGTATAATCATCAATAGCTTTTACACCTAATTGGTCAGCAGGTAATTCTTTTTTATGAATTTTCTCTGCATTTTTAATATCGAACATAATGTACGAATACGTTGCTTTTGTATCTGGATTTACTGCTCTTTTCCATGAATACACAAAGTCTTTAGCTGTTACAGGTTCCCCATTCGACCATTTCGCATCTCTTCTTAATTTAAATATGTATTTCTTCCCATCATCTAGCTTTTCGACATCTTCTGCAACTCCAGGCATTCTCTTTTGATCTTTGCCAATACGATATAAACCTTCCATCGTATTATTTAATGCTGTAGAAGATGAAGAATCAGATGCTAATGATGCATCCATTGACGGAATTTCAGATAACTCTGTTAAATTAAGAATCTGTTTTCCGTTACTACTACTCGTAGCGTTCTCTTTCCCTTTTGCTTTTGCGTCATCTTTTTGGTAGCTACACGCGCTAAGCAACATACTTGCAGTTAAAGTTGATGCAAGTAATAACGGTATCTTTTTCTTCATGTTGTGTTGCCTCCCCTAATTGCACTTCCTGTACCCTCACTTGTTAAAAAGTAGAATTGAAAGAATAATCTCCAAGTTTCTACAATTTTCATTATACATATAATAAGACGATTGTGAATATAGTTTTTTGTTTTTTTGTTAAAATTTTTAATAAAATATTTATATTTTTAATTTTTCGTAAAGGGATACATTAACATTGCTACCATCATCTTAAAATCAGACCTTTAATTGCGTATAATTTTCAAAAAATTAATCCTAGTACATATTATAGCTTTTATAGTATAATAATTCTAGTAATATTTTGACGGAGGGGAATATTTTGAATAAAGTTTTTTTTCATACTTGTATACTAATTTTTATAGCGATGATTGCTTCTAGTATTGCTGCATTCCTCATTTCATCTCAATTTTTGTTGAACTTTGTCAACATCTCGTTTTATATCGCGCTATTTTTTATTCTGATAGGTGGTTTTTTATTCATATTTCAAAATGGGTTTTTCAATGTAACTCTATATGCTTTCCAGAGAGTATTTGGTACGAACAAAAAGATTGACTCTTTAATTGAAGAAGTCGAGGAACCTACAGATAAAAAAGAACGTATTTATAAAACATATTCATTCAAATGGACATATCCGATTTGTATTACAGGTATCGTTCTTGGGTTGTTCTCGACCCTCATTAGCTTTACTATTTTGATGTAGTTTGCAAACACTATCCCATATGATATAATAATCAGCAAAACATTTTGTTATAAAACTTTAGTTCTTTCATATTAAAAGAGCTCAAGTAACAATAAATAAATTTATATGTATGCGATGATAAAGAAGAGTACATATTGAGGCAATTTCAGAGAGCTTGTGGTTGGTGTGAACAAGTAATTGTACAGTATGGAATGGGCTTTTGAGCACCAAACCGAACCGAAAGTAGTAGGCTTTGGCGTTATATCCTAACGTTATTATGGATTAGAGAGATTTCACAGTAGTGAAATAATTAGGGTGGTACCGCGGTCCATTCGTCCCTATAGTTTTTGGGATGAATGGGCTTTTTTGTTTGCCTTCTCTTCCCCACATCACACATTCAATTTTAGGAGGAATTACTTATGTCAGTTATCTTTTCTGGTATTCAGCCAAGTGGAACGATTACACTTGGAAACTATTTAGGAGCAATGAAGCAGTTTACAGAGCTTCAAAATGAACACGACTGTTATTTCTGTATTGTAAACCAACATGCGATTACAGTGCCTCAAGATCCCGTCGGGCTTCGTAAAAACATCCGCAGTCTTGCTGCACTTTATGTGGCATGCGGCATCGATCCTGAAAAAGCTACTTTATTTGTACAGTCAGAAGTACCAGCACACGCTCAACTAGGATGGATTATGCAATCTGTTGCTTACGTTGGAGAATTAGAGCGTATGACGCAATATAAAGATAAAGCTTCTGGTAGAGATTCAGTTCCAGCTGGATTACTTACGTATCCACCATTAATGGCTGCTGATATTTTACTTTACAACACTGAAATCGTGCCGGTTGGTGATGACCAAAAGCAACATATCGAATTAACACGTGACTTAGCAGAGCGTTTCAACAAACGTTACCGCGAAATCTTCACAATGCCTGAAATTCGTATTCCAAAAGTAGGAGCTCGCGTTATGTCATTAACAGAACCTACGAAAAAAATGAGTAAATCTGATCCAAATCCAAAATCAATGATCAGTATGCTTGATGAGCCAAAAACAATTGAAAAGAAAATTAAGAGTGCTGTAACTGACTCTGAAGGTATCGTGAAATTTGATAAGGAAAACAAACCTGGTATCTCTAATTTATTAACAATCTACTCTTCATTCTCCGGAAAAACAGTTGAAGAAATTGAAGCAATGTACGAAGGAAAAGGATACGGCGACTTCAAAGGCGACCTAGCGCAAGTAGTCGTAGAAGCAATTCGTCCAATCCAAGACAAATATAACGAACTAATCAATTCACCAGAACTAGACGAAATTCTAGACAAAGGTGCAGAAAAAGCAAACCGCGTTGCATTCAAACAACTACGCAAAGTAGAAAACGCAATGGGACTAAGCAGAAAACGTAGGTAACATATAAAGCGGAGGCAGCTCGTTCAGCTCTGACTGGCTAAGGTTCTTTCGCATAGAAGACGCTTTTTGTCTTCTTATGCGGAAGAACCTTAGACACGAAGAGCTTGCTGCCGGAGCTGGATTTCATATAAAGCGGAAGCGGCTCGCTTAGAATGTGAGGGGGATGGAGCTCCTGACGTAGAGGCGCTTTTTGCCTCGCAGGAAGGCGCGAAGCCACCGAACATTCTTGCCGCTGGAGCTGGATTACAACAAATTAAAAAAACCGCCAATCGGCGGTTTTTTTAATTTACCTTTTGCTCATTTTCCATTTCCCATAACTTTTCAAAAAATGGCTGTCCTTTTACAAGACGCTCACATAATTGTTCATGTTTCTCAGACCAGCCAGCTTTCGCTTCATCATACAGTCTAGCCCAAATATCCTCGAACTCCATATGTTGAACCGTTCCATATGCTGATGGATCCCACTCTGTGTACCAATAGCGAATCTCTGCTGTATTTTTCGTTGTATGTAATTGATCTAACGCCATAAATAATAATTGTTTTAGCTGTCTTTCTTTACGAGTCAAGCCATTCATAATGAAAGGCGATGGTGATAAAATGTGATGTTCTTTTTCTGTTTCTTCTACTTGGAACTCATACTTTTCTGCTTTTACGTTTTCTACCATCTCATATACCATCTGCTCTTGGCGTGGTATAAGTCTGCTTTTACGAATTGGTACATTGTAACCAATTGTGTCAATCGCAATAATTCCTTTTCCATCTGTAACAACAAAGCAATACTCTTGCTGCAAACGTTCATGATTTTTACGAATATAAGCCTTATGATGTACGTCTTCCAGCATTTTTTGCGGAAGCTCTAACAATTCGTTCTCGATGTAATGATATAATGTGGCATCTACTTTTAATAATGGCACTTGATCTAATAGCTCAATCGTATCATCTTTCCGCCATTCGTAAAAATGACAAACGTTATACCCATTTTCTTCACCTTCAAACCAATTTACCCATACATCATGTAGATATAACATTCACTACCCCTCACTTCACTACTGTTTGTACCAATCATTATGTTCATTTTTGCTTAACTTTATTCCACTTGAGGAAATATATTCTAATTATTATTTTTTCTTCTATTAATAATAAAAAAACAGGAAATAGAACTCCTGTTTTTTATATATGAAATGCATTTGCTTTATTCAATATTTCTTTTGCATCTATAGATAATAAAGAAAGTGTATCTTCTCCTTCCAAAGTTACACAATCTTTGACAATATGAAATCCAAGCGCATAGCCAAGCATCTTCGGATAAGAGTGAAAGCCATTTAATACGATGTCATGTTCCCTTGTTCCTCGTTTTATACTTATTCTTTCATGTACAACATTTTTCCAATAATAAATAGCTTCTTCTTTTGAAAGATACGCCGTCCACGGTGCATTGTTTTTTTCTGTATACCTTTCTGTTACTGCCTGCTCAGCTAGCCCTTCCATAATCATCGTATCAAGTAATGTATATTCTGTTTCTTTCATCTCAATTTGATGTAACCTGCATATGTGATGATATTCATGCGCCAATAACACTTTTAATTCTTCTACCGAATTCCGCCCACATACGAATAAGAAAATAACATGACGCATAGATAATCCAGCCCTACCGTTATACTCTTCTTGTACAGTTCGATTATAGGAATCTGATAATAAAATAAAGACAGGGACATCTGGACCTTTTAACCAATTTTTCAGTTTATCATACTCCAGGCTCAATTCTTTCCAAATTTCCTTTTCCTCTAATTCTTTAATTTCCTTTTCTCCGCGCATGATTGGGCGATACATCCCTTTTGAAATTAAAAAGCGATACAATCTTTCTTTTGGCAACGGAATATACTTCGTAAATTTCTCACAAAGTTTTTCTGGCCGCCCATAATATAAATGTAGCCATTCAGCTGTTTCAACAATCCCCATCTTTATCCCTCCTTTTTTCTTATGTATATGCTACAGGAGAAAAAGGCGTAAAAATAAATAAGGAGTTTTTTCGCAATATATTACGAAAAAACTCCTTATTTCATCTATTATTTATACGATTTAAATACTAACACTGCGTTATGACCACCGAATCCTAATGAGTTACTTAATACTGCATTTACTTCTTGGTGTCTCGCTTGATTCGGTACGTAATCTAAGTCACATTCTGGATCTGGTGTCTCATAGTTAATTGTTGGAGGAATTACTCCGTCTGTAATTGATTTAATAGAGAAAATCGCTTCAACAGCACCAGCTGCTCCTAATAAGTGACCTGTCATTGATTTCGTTGAGCTAATCGCTACTTTATACGCGTGCTCACCGAAAGTTTCTTTAATTGCCATCGTTTCATATTTTTCATTCGCATCCGTACTTGTACCATGCGCATTAATGTAATCAATATCTTCTGGCTGTAGGCCTGCATCAGCTAAAGCTTGACGCATTGCACGCACTCCGCCTTCACCACCAGGAGCAGGCATTGTAATATGGAACGCATCTCCAGTTGCACCATAACCAGCAATTTCCGCGTAAATGTGAGCACCGCGCGCTAATGCGTGCTCTAATTCTTCAAGAATTAGAATACCTGAACCTTCACCCATTACGAAACCGCTACGGTTTTTATCAAATGGACGGCAAGCCGTTGCTGGATCTTCATTAAATGTTAATGCTTTCGCTGAGCTAAATCCTGCGAATGCCATACTTGTTAGCGGCGCTTCTGCTCCGCCTGTAATCATTGCATCAGCATCACCACGCTGAATTGCTTTAAATGCATCACCAATTGAGTTTGCACCAGATGCACAAGCCGTCACAGAACAAGTGTTAATTCCTTTTGCTCCTGTTGCGATTGATACTTGACCTGCTGCCATATCTGGAATCATCATCGGCACGAAGAATGGGCTCACGCGGCGTGGGCCTTTCTCAGTAAAAATCTTAAATTGTTCTTCGTATGTTTCCATACCGCCAATACCAGATCCAATCCATACACCAATTCGAGGTCCATTTTCTTCTGTAATTTCAAGCTTTGCGTCTGCAACTGCCATTTTCGCTGCTGCCACTGCATATTGTGTAAAGCGATCCATACGGCGCGCTTCTTTTTTATCAATATATTTCTCGACTTCAAAGTCGTTAATTTCCGCTGCTACTTTTGCTGGAAATAGTTCTGGATCAATTCTTGTAAGTCGCCCAATTCCAGATACACCCTTTTTAATGTTTTCCCATGCTGTTTCAACATCTGTTCCGACCGGTGTAACAGCCCCTAGTCCTGTAATTACGACCCTCTTTTTTTCCATACAAAATACACTCCTTTTTTCTCTCAGTCCTTATTTACCCCAACGAAGAGCAACTGCTCCCCATGTTAATCCGCCACCAAAACCAACAAGTATAATTAAATCACCGTCTTGAATACGTCCGTTTTGCAATTCCTCTACCATTGCAATCGGAATTGAAGAAGCTGATGTATTACCGAACTTCTCAATTGTCATACTCATTTTTTCTTGTGGTAAATTTAACCTCTCTCTTGCAGATTCCATAATACGAATGTTTGCTTGATGCGGTACTAAGAAATCCACATCTTCTTTCGTAAGACCAGCTTTATCTAAAACGCGAAGACAAGAATCACCAAGTTGACGAACGGCAAATTTAAACACTTCTCTGCCATTCATCATAACATACTCGTCTTGATAAAGATGCTTGCCGCCACTTCCGTCTGCTCCTAATTCAAAAGATAGAACACCTTTACCTTCTGAAACAGCTCCCATTACGATAGCACCGGCTCCGTCTCCAAATAATACTGCTGTATTTCGATCGTTCCAGTCTACAATTTTAGATAGTTTATCACTACCAACTACTAATACATTTTTATAAGTTCCCGTTTGAATAAATTGCTGCGCTGTAATCATTCCGTACATAAAACCAGCACATGCTGCACCTACATCCATTGCAGCTGCCTGTTTCGCTCCAATCGCTTCTTGAATTACACAAGCAACTGCTGGAAAAGCACGATCTGGTGTTACTGTTGCTACTAAAATAAGGTCGATATCCTCTCCGTTAATTCCTGCATCTTCAAGTGCTTTTTTAGAAGCCTCTACGGCCATATATGAAGTATCTATTGTATCATCGGCAATGCGTCTTTCTGCAATTCCCGTTCTCGTACGAATCCATTCATCGGATGTTTCCATTATTTTCTCTAAATCGTGATTTGTGACTACTTTTTCTGGCACATATCTTCCGATCCCTAAAATGCCCACGTTCACATCGCAGCCCTCCGTTTTATATCAATTATTATGACTTGGTACTAATTTTAAAACATAAATGTATTTTTGTCTAGAATATATTTCGCATAAAACAGAAAGCTAACGCATTATTCACGTTATTTTTCATTAAAAGAAACAGAAACATACCTCTCAAATATAAAAAGACTCAAACCGCTTCTATTCACGGTTCGGGCCTCTCTTCCATCTTAAAAAGATGCTTTTTATTCTTTATCTGCTTTCCCAAGCTCATAAGCTTCATTCATAACTTTCATTAACAACTCTAACACCGGCTGTGCCTTCTCCATATCAAGTGCAATTCCATTATCATCTAAAATTGCCTTTGCTTCCGGTAAATGCTTCATTGCGATTTGTAAAAACTGCATGCTTTTTTCGTTCATATTATGCTCTTCCTCTCCATTAAAACTTTCACATACAATAGTGTAACACGCGTGCTACTCTTCGTATAACTCTTTATATTTTTTCATGTGTGCCAGTTGCTTATTTAAACCATATTCTAACGGAGTATTTCTTTTTATCGAAATTACTTCGATAGCCTCATCTCTTACTTCGTTATTATTTTGATTTACTTTATCATCCGCGCGTAAAAGATTCATACCTTTTTCCCATAATGACTGTTTACCACTAAGTAAATTGTATATACCAAGATGCGCCCCGCTCGTTCCATGTTCCCATAAGTATTCACATACATCTTCAATGTAAAGTAAATCACTTCCTTTTTCCTCACTCGTACAACGGCACTCTTTCTCGTCTAATTCTGATAAAATGAGCTGATGATACATCATAAAAGATGGTTGCCACGGTCCATATAATGTAGGAACTCGAAATACACTATATTGTAAATTCCCTTTCTTCAATCCTTCTTCTACTTTCAAAAATAGGCGCTTATTTTCTGATTCATCTGTACTACCTACTTCAATAGAAGAAATTAAATTTAACTTCACTTTTTGTTCTTCACACATTCTTATGATTCGCTTTAAATATTGTAATATGACTCTTTCATTCCGAAATCCACTTTGCTGATTTGGCTCATATAAGCAAAAGTAAACAGTATCGAAGCTCTCTTCCTCTACTGATCTCCATCCATCTTCATCTCTTATCGAATAATACGTAAATAATGCATTTCGCCCAATTAATAATAACTTCTCTTCATTAATTTTGGTCATACTATCGAATTCATCAAAATCAAGACCATATACTTCCACTTCTTCTTCAATCATTTTATTTACAAGGTGATAACCTACAAACGTAAGTGCACCTATTATCAGCACGCGTTCCATACCACCAACCCTTTCCCTCTGAAACAAATAGCTCCTCATTTATGTATATGGGAGCTTCACAATTCTTCTTCATATTTTTTAAAGAAATCGGTCGTTTGCCTAACCATTTTATATTTCACATCTTGCAGATGGAACAAGACAGAAGTATCACATTGATTGAATTGCCTCATTTTCTCATATTTACGCAATTGCTGTTTTCTTCCTCTTTTTTCTTGGGTTGATACGAAAACTTTGACCGGTACACAAGATGGAAGAAGCGTAAATGATTTCTTATTTATTTTTGATTCTAATTCTTCTTCTTTGGCATCATACGCCAAACTTAATTCCTTCACGAGTCTCTTGTAAAAAAACTTATGCTCTTTTTCAAACTCCACATATTCTGGTAAATCTAAACACGGATTTAACATAATGACAGAGCGTATACACTCAGGGTATTTGTTCATCATTTCGAGTGCTACAAGTGCTCCCATACCATCTGCCATAATGTGCATTTTCGCATTCAATGTCTCTTTTCTCAACACAACGTCATATAAACGTTTTGCTAGACGAACAGATTGGTCGTTTCCCCAATGTCTTCCGTATAAATTAGAAGAAAAGACCGTGTAGCCTTGCTCAATAAGGCCATGTAAAAAATAAGATCTACCCGCATGCTGTGTCCATAAACTTGTACCATTCTCAATAAAGTAGTTATAATCACCGAGGAGCATAACAGAAAATCCATTTGGCTTCTCCGGTAAATAAATGACACATGGTTCTTTTTCTAAGTAAAAAAAACGTTCCGTAATACTCATTTTTCCCCCGCCTTATTTTCTAAACATATAAAACCACTCTTTTATAATGTATGAACGGAATGCAAATTTGCGTTGAAAAATCTACAAATATTTTTCTATATTCTTTTTTCAATTGTGTTACAATAAGGACAGATTGAACGAATAGAGGTGTAAAATATGCGTTTCATTTGGGCATTAATTTGGTCGTTCTTACTTGTACATATGATGAGCTATGTAATCGGCTCTATGACTGGCGGTACATACGACTTTAACCAAGCGTCTATTTTCTCAGTTGTTCTTGCTGTGTTAGTACTAGCAATTTCAGCTGTAATTCCAAACGAGCCAGTAGAACAACACTAAAAAAAGAGTCCGGATTTTATCCGAACTCTTTTTTATTTTTATTTCACATGAACGACTAGTTCGTTATTTTCTACATCAACAACTACGTGACTATTGTCAGTAATTGTTCCTGCAATTAATTCTCGTGCTAATTTCGTTTCCACTTGACGTTGTACGTATCGTTTTAATGGACGAGCTCCGTACATTGGGTCGAAACCAGCTTCTACAACAAATTCATTTGCTGCATCTGTTAATTCTACTGTAATGTGACGGTCAGCTAGACGACCTTGTAGTTCTTTTACAATTTTATCAACAATGCCTTTAATTTCATTCGTTGTAAGAGGTTTGAATAAAATAATTTCATCAACACGGTTTAAAAATTCAGGGCGGAAATGTCCTCTTAATTGCCCCATTACAAGGTCTCTTGATTCCTCTTTAATCGAACCATTTTCTTCTAATCCATCTAGTAAATGAGCAGATCCAATATTTGAAGTCATAATAATAACTGTATTTTTAAAGTCCACTGTACGACCTTGCGAATCTGTAATGCGTCCATCATCTAACATTTGTAATAAAATGTTGAATACTTCTGGATGTGCTTTTTCAATTTCATCTAATAAAACAACGGAATATGGTTTACGTCTTACCGCTTCTGTTAATTGACCACCTTCTTCATATCCTACATATCCAGGAGGCGCACCAATTAAGCGTGACACTGCGTGTTTCTCCATATACTCAGACATGTCAATGCGAATCATTTGCTCTTCACTATCGAATAAAGACTGTGCTAACGTTTTTGCAAGTTCTGTTTTACCAACACCTGTTGGTCCTAAGAAGATGAAAGAACCAATCGGGCGGTTCGGATCTTTAATACCAGCGCGAGCACGAAGAACCGCGTCTGACACTAAGCTTACTGCTTCCTCTTGTCCAATGACACGCTCTGATAAGATTTGCTCTAAGCGTAATAATTTCTCGCGTTCGCCTTCAACAAGTTTAGCAACAGGAATACCAGTCCAGCGTGAAACAATATCTGCAATTTCTTCTTCACTTACTTCCTCACGTAATAAACGATTTTCTTGTTTATTATGCGCACCCATTTCTTCCGCTTCTTTTAACTCTTTTTCAATTGCTGGAATTTTCCCGTGACGAAGTTCGGCTGCTTTATTTAAATCGTAATTACCTTCTGCTTCTTCTAATTCACGGCGCAGACGTTCTAAATGTTCACGTAAGTCACGAACTTTGTGAATGTCTTCTTTTTCTTTCTCCCATTTCGCTCTCATACCACTTGCAACTTCTTTTAAATCCGATAATTCATGTTGCAATGTTTTTAGACGCTCTTGGCTACCACGATCCGTTTCTTTTCCAAGAGCCGCTTCTTCAATTTCCAGCTGCATAATGCGGCGCGTTACTTCATCTAATTCTGTTGGCATAGAATCGATTTCTGTACGAATTGTTGCACACGCTTCGTCAACAAGGTCAATCGCTTTATCAGGTAAGAAGCGATCTGAAATATATCGATCTGATAAAACTGATGCTGCTACAATCGCACGGTCATGAATATTTACACCGTGATAAATTTCAAAGCGTTCTTTTAATCCACGTAAAATTGAGATTGTATCTTCAACAGTTGGTTCTTCTGCTAATACTTGTTGGAAACGTCTTTCTAACGCTGGATCTTTTTCAATATATTTGCGATATTCATCGAGCGTCGTCGCTCCAATACAATGCAGTTCACCACGCGCAAGCATCGGTTTTAACATATTTCCTGCATCCATCGCACCTTCTGTTTTACCAGCTCCAACTATTGTATGAAGTTCATCAATGAATAATAAAATGCGTCCTTCACTCTTTTTTATTTCATTTAATACAGCCTGCAGACGCTCTTCGAACTCACCACGGAATTTCGCACCAGCTACGAGCGCACTCATATCTAACGCAAAAATCGTTCTATCTTTCAATCCTTCAGGTACATCCTTTTTCACAATACGCTGTGCTAGCCCTTCAACGATTGCTGTTTTACCAACACCTGGCTCCCCAATTAAAACAGGATTGTTTTTCGTTTTACGTGAAAGAATACGGATTACACGTCGAATTTCACTATCCCGTCCGATTACAGGATCAATTTTCCCTGCTCTCACTTCCGCTACTAAATCACGACCATATTTTTCTAACGCCTCATAAGTTGCTTCTGGATTTTGACTAGTCACTCTTTGATTCCCCCGAACTGTCATTAAAGACTGTAATAAGTTATCTTTCGTAATATGCAATCTTGTAAATAATTGATTTATATCGCCTTTTTCTTCAGAAAAAGCAAGCAATACATGTTCTACTGAAATATAATCATCCTGCAGTTTTTCTGCCTCTTTCCCTGCTCTTACAAGCAGTTGTTGCAGAGCGCTCGTTACATACAGTTTTCCAACTTCTGCACCGCTCCCCGTTACAGAAGGTTTCTTTTTAATTAAACTTTCTGCACCTTGCTTTATTGCTTCTATATCAACATTCATTTTTTGAAATATACGTACTGCTAATCCATCTTGCTCTTCTAATAATGCAAGTAATAGATGAACAGTATCCACCTCTTGGTGATGATGAGATACCGCTAAAGATTGGGCACTCATAATCGCCTCTTGTGTTTTTGTTGTCATTTGATTTAAGTCCATCTTTACAGCCCTCCAAAAGTTTGACTTTCTTTGACCTTTGATTTGATTATACGCCAACTGACTTTTTTATACAATAATTTTGATTATGTATTTTCAAACTTATTATTGGAAAAAGAAAAAGAGAGCATTCATTATACTGCTAAAAAAATACGGTAAATGAAATTACAATGTGTGACGACAAAAAAGCCGCAATAACGATTGCGGCTCCTGTTACGGTTTTCTTTTATATGTCCACTGGCGGTTATGATTCGTGTTATCCGGAAACTTTTCACCGGCAGTTAATTTCACCATTTGCGGATCTTTCACCATACTTCCCGTTTCACCAATTTCTACGTAAATGCCATCATTCGGCGCTTTTTGTCCAGAACGAAACCTGCGATTTTGTCCCATCTTCATTCTCCTTCCATGACGTCTTGCCTCATTAGTATATCCATTTTAAAAGAAAGCTTTTCTGTCATGTTTAGGAAACAGTACTACATCTCATTCTTGTACATATATATGAATGACACGAGCGTAAGCAGGGATTTCTTTCCTACTTGTAGAAAAAAAGAAACCAACCTACTCTAGGCTAGTTTCAAAGGAGAGTCAAACATATACGAGAAGATTACATATTCATTATATGCCTCATTATACGAGCAATGTAACCCTTTTCACAATTTGTACATAATGAAAGAAACATTGTTTGAACTTTCTAAAAAGATGTTGACTTCTCTTGATTTCCAACGATAAATAGTAGACACCACAGCACTTTGAGACGTAAGATGGATATATAGTGAAATTTCCATCTATGGTGATTTCACCAAGTCTAACCTCTTATTTCTGCATATTAAAAACGGAAATACAGATAGATACAAAAAAATTATTATAAGAGGTGAAATTATGAACAAACAACATTTAATCGCATTAGACTTAGACGGTACTTTATTAACAGACAACAAAATAATTTCCACTCGAACGAAACATACAATTGCAAAAGCAAAGGAACAGGGACATATTGTTGTTATTTCAACAGGACGTCCATTCCGTGCTAGTTATGATTACTATAAAGAACTTGCTCTTAACACACCTATCGTAAACTTTAACGGTGCTTACGTACATCATCCTCTTGATTCAAGCTGGGGAACACACCACTCTCCTCTTGAGCTAGCAACAGCGCAAGAAATTGTACGAGCTTGCTTTGATTTCGGCGTAAAAAATATATACGCGGAAGTAATGGACGATGTGTATGTTCGTGAAATTGATGAAGATAAAAAACATATTTTCGAATTCGGCTCTCCTAAGATTTTTACGGGAGACTTATTAAATATTTTAAACGATCATCCAACTTGCTTATTAATTGATGCACATGACGAGCATTCCACTGCAATTCGTCAACATTTAACGGATATGCATGCGGAAGT
Organism: Bacillus cereus group sp. BfR-BA-01347; assembly: GCF_022663835.1. Lineage (NCBI taxonomy): Bacteria > Bacillati > Bacillota > Bacilli > Caryophanales > Bacillaceae > Bacillus > Bacillus cereus group sp. BfR-BA-01347. The sequence continues at coordinate 18,674 of NZ_JAKUGG010000045.1, forward strand.
AATCGACCATAGAAAATGGGGCGCACCTTGGCCGATTATTGAAATTGTGAAAAGTGGATTAAATAAAGCAGTTGGATTACAAAAAATCTCTAGTCATTACAACATTCCACAAGAGCGAATTATCGCTTTCGGTGATGAAGATAATGATTTTGAAATGATTGAATTTGCTGGTCACGGCATTGCAATGGGAAATGCCATCCCTGAATTAAAATCACTCGCAAACCATACGACGTTAACGAACGAAGAAGATGGTATTGCTTTATATTTAGAAGAGGTTCTTGGGTTGTAATCTAAAAATTCCCTACTTATAGTTTCCTGCCAAATGTCCATACTATAAGTAGACGCATGAGACATCGCGTCGATTGTTTTCAGCTAAATAAAGGGGGTTTTTCGAATGGGTAAAAAGAACAAATCAAAACGTTTTATCCAACAAGGAGCCGATGCTGTTATGAAGCATGATGCAAGATTCCCGTACAGAGGTACATTAGCTGAGGCAGAAAAAGCAAGAAGTAACTCTTCTTTTGGAGGGGTTTAAATGGGGAACTTACTATTCCAACAAGCTAGAGATGCTGTTGAAAATGCCGTATCTTGTTCAAGCGGTACTGAGCAACAAGATCTCGTGTATAGAGCAAAAAATGCTTTGCAATCCGCTTACGCAAACTCTTCAACTGCTGAAAAAGTTCAGCTCCGTGAAATGCAAGAGCAATTGCAAAACATTACGAATTTACATTAAAAAAGAGGACCAACTTGGTCATCTCCCTGTCAAGTAGACAGTAATAAAAAGAGTATTATGCCACGGCCTTTTCCCGATATTCTATCGGGGAAAGGCCGTGAAGTTTTTCTTGGAATCTTTCTGTA
>NZ_JAKUGG010000046.1:0-17831 GCF_022663835.1 Bacillus cereus group sp. BfR-BA-01347
CTTCATGGCAGGTAGTTTGGCAGAGCATGTACCATAGGTCAAGCCTTTTCCTGTCTCTTTGTATGCTTGATCCCATAAGGATAGGAAATGATTGAATACAAAGCGAGAACACCCAATCGTTTTATTGATTAGAATTGCTTGTGCCTGATTTGGATAGATACGAAACTTATAGGCTTTATTCATCATTATTTGATTCACCTCCATTTCGGTATATGACTATTATATACCGAACGTACATTCGGTGGATAGTGAAGTAACACTTTCTGTATGTCGAACAATTAAGATGGTTCCTTGCCATCCCTTGTTCAAAGCCAATTCATCTCCCACCTACTCACTTCGCGTTCCTTGAGGAAGGAGTCTTCTTGGCTAAAATGATAAATATTAGTGAAGACATGGAGTAGAACCAGGGTCGTGATTAAATGCTTATGTAAACAATAAGGGAAGTCCAGGAAGTTAAGAGGATGATTGCAACTAATAATGAAAAGAAATGGTATGAATTTTGGAAGTAAAGATCAGTGTCCTGGGCGTTTATGTCGCTAAAGTTACTTAATTTTGAGAGTGTACAGGCTCGAAGCTTAAGTGAAGCTTGGAATAAAAAGCGTAGGACGGATTATGGATATCTATTTATAAAAAAGAGAGGGATCTTTATAAATTTTTCCATGAATTTATTAAATTCTTTATTTGTATTGTTTTGGAGGTATACATTTATTTTAAAAATATTAATATAAATGGAGTAGAGTCAATTATTAAGAGGTAAATGTAAAAAAGCCCCATAATTTAGTGCAGGGACTTTTTTACACTTTATAAATATTTTAGAAGTCTAGACCATCGATACTTTCAATTCTAAAGATTCGAGTTTCAGCATTATTACGAAAGAAAGCTAAATCTCCTTGTACATTAATAAAGTTGGTAGTTGCAACGGAGCGGCCATTTACAATAACATTATCTACTGGGTAATTAGTAGGAAAACTATTTAATAATGTTCTAATACCGTTTTCCAAAAGGATTCACCTCCTAAATGAGTATAATATATTATATTCAATTATACTTATACCGCAATAGACAATATTACCTATTTTTATTTACCAATAAATAGCTTCTATAGATTTAGAATTAATTGAAATTATCTGTTCTTTATTTTTACAAATTAAAATGTAGTTATCTGTATTTATTGAGATGAAATTAGTAACTGCTATTTCTTTTCCATTAAGAATAATTTTATTTATTGGATAATTAATTGGTAATTTTAATAATATTTCAAGGAAGTTACTTTGATTTTTTTCATTTACAGGAAAAAAATCTGTTTTATTGGTAATACAGTGACAATCGTTTTTAAAATTACATTGAGTGTTACATTGGGTATCATTTGGAGTTCTTTCAGTTCTCCAAAATAGAATAGATGGTTCGAAAAATTTTGGTCTCATAATACACCTCTTTGAATTTAAATATTAAAAATAGGCATTAGAATTTAATATACATATATTCTTTATTTCAAGAAATCGCCAATAAATATATAAAAATGGTTAGCATTGATTTAAAATATATTTATTTGTATATTCGGAGTTATAATATTTCATTGCATTTTTGGAAGGAAAACTTTTTAATTTTGTTTGTTGGGGAGGAAATCTATTCAAAAATTAGAGGGAAGATTTATTCAGTGGGGGTTTTGGTAAAGTTGATTTTTTATTTTCAGCTATGTTTCTAATGGTTTCGAACATGTAATTCTAAATTGTTTTTTGTTTGTAGTGATTGTTGATTCTTTTTTATAGTGTTTTGAATGTATATTTTTATTTTGAAGATATTAGGGAGTTTTGTTTAAATTCAATGTTTTAGGTGATTTTAAAATAAACTAATATTTTTAAATTTACATTGGAACTTAAAATTGAAATCAAACATACAATGCCATGAGTATTTACAACATAGTTTTAGCCAGGGCAATAAGAAAAACCACAGCAATTGCTGTGGTTTTTCTTATTGATGAAATGGAAAGTGAATTTCTATTCAAAAGTTTACTTTCGAATTAGAAGAAGAAAGTTTTTGTCTTATCTAATTTTTTTCTCATACTTAAAAATAAAGTGGAAAACATTTTATATAATAATTGATCAATACTTGGTTGTTTTTTGGTAAATCGATCTGATTAGTATTTAATTTTTGGGGTGATATTGTATGTGCAAGTGTAACTTGCTCGTTATTTTTATCATGCAAGAAGGGCTCTTTCGTATTTTGTATCCAATACATAAATTGCTTCTTTTTAATTCATCAAAAGTTGTTACTTAAGAAGTAAATTTGCAGCAACAGGCCTATCAATTACAATTACATAAATTTGTTTCTAACTATGAAAATTCTCTAGTGCATTCATTAATTTGGTCTGTCCATAAATTCTTAGCAAGACCCCAACTTATAGAGAGTATAGAAGGCTGGTTAATTTGATCATGGATAGCCTTGTTAATAGCATGAAGAAATCCGTCATCTGTATTTGGTGCAAAATACATAGCAATTCGTACACCAGGAGCGACAGTCGCTGCTACCTCAATGTCTAACTGTACTTCACTATCTGCTCTCATCTTTGTTTGATTATGCGCTCCATCCACAAGTACATCAACTAGTTCTGGTTGAGAAACTCCTAGCCAATTAAAGTATTGCACCATTTTACTGGTTTTATATCCGCTACCAAATTCAACGATTGTAATGCATTGATTTTTACAATTTTAGGATGGAAAATTATAAAGTTTCGCTACTTCCGATGGTGTAAATGTTGTTCTTGCAGCTGCACTTATAACTCCATCTTCTTCCAACATACAAATATGTGGAGACACTTGGTGGTAATGGGAATTCTTAAGTTGATGGACATGAGGTGATTTGTATTCTTAACCTGATAGGCATGTTATTAAATGATTTTTGAACCAGAATCAAAAAGACCACCCTAAGGTGATCTTTTTATGTAGGGCGGGAAGACATCGGTCCTCCCTTCGGGTTGCCCCGATGGAAAGGGCGTTTTGTTTCCAAAACTGTTTTTCCTAATTATATAGTATGCAAGAGTTTCAGTTTAGTTCCTAATTATTCAATAAAAAACTAAAAGTTTAATATATAACTTTTGTGTTTTATTTCTGATCAAAGGCAAATATTTCAGTTTCAGCTTCTATTGATGCTACTCCTATAAACAAAGCAGAGAAGTGATGTTTATTTAACTTAAGGAAGAAGGGACTCAAATTGAGTAATCCCTTCTTTTTTATTTAAATTCCACATGAAATTTAGTGTCAATGATTCCAAAAGCAACTTTACATGGGAAAGGATTTTTTTCTGCTGAAGCAGCACGCATACAAGAAAGTACCCAATATTCCAGTTCTAAAGGCAAGCGCAATACTTGAATACTACCATCGGTGTTTTTTACTGTTACGATCGGTGTATTTGCCCTGGTTGTAGCGAAACCATCCGTTTTTATCATTGCTACTGCATCATTAGTATGAAAACCGGCGCTTAAAACTTCGTATATCTTTTCATCTTCCTTATTGATAATCATAGGTATACTTAAATAGGGATAGTAATTTACATTATTATGAATAACAGTTCTTGCTGTATTCTTTCTTATCTGATTCCCTTGCATTTTATACACTCCTTTATAACGATTCAAACGTGATTACTTAAATCTATTCTATTTTACCTCTGTTATGTTAGAAAATTGTAGTGTCATCTTATTATAAAAAGCATCAGTACATATGACAGCACTAATTAGCAGATCAATATCAACCACAGTCATATAACTAGAGAGAAAATAACCATCTTTATAATATGTAATTAATATTTATTTTTCTTTCCATTCACTTCTTATAAGCATGGTTAGTTCAGTCATATTTCGTCCTATATACATAATTTCATCTCTATAATATGTAGTTTGAATGAAGATTAAAATAACTGGCGGAAATTTAAAAAATATAATTAAGAATAGCTTTTAAATGGGGTGGTTATATTATTAATTGTGGAGGTGAGAAAGATGAACAAAAAACAACAAGGTTACAATAAGGCAACTTCTGGCGCTAGCATCCAAAGTACAAATGCTAGCTATGGTACAGAATTCGCAACTGAAACAAATGTACAAGCAGTAAAACAAGCGAATGCAAAAGCAGAAGCACAGAAAGCCCAAGCTTCAGGTGCACAAAGTGCAAATGCTAGCTATGGTACAGAATTTGCAACTGAAACAGATGTACATGCAGTGAAACAAGCGAATGCACAAGCAGAGGCACAGAAAGCCCAAGCTTCAGGTGCACAAAGTGCAAATGCTAGCTATGGTACAGAATTTGCAACTGAAACAGATGTGCATGCAGTGAAACAAGCGAATGCACAAGCAGAGGCACAGAAAGCCCAAGCTTCAGGTGCACAAAGTGCAAATGCTAGCTATGGTACAGAATTTGCAACTGAAACAGATGTACATGCAGTGAAAAAACAAAATGCACAATCAGCTGCAAAAAAATCACAATCTTCTAGCTCTAATCAATAATGAAGGGAAAACACTTCTCTATCTTAAGAGAAGTGTTTTCTCAGGTTGTGAAGAAAGTCTTCTCTACAACCTATTTTTGTGTCTGAACAAATACATAATGTATCACTAGCAACTTTAGATGATGAGTTTGCCACAGTTTTAAAAACTGAAGATTTCTTTTAGAGATACTGAAATTGTGCCTTTAACTGGTTCACATCCTTCAGCAAATATTTCATATGAAATTGAGTGTAAGTTGTTATCATTTTCTAGAGGTTCTGAGCCATTTAGATGTTGTTCTTTTATTTTATTTTTTTAGAGATACAACAGCTATATGGGTATATGGATGTATGACATTATTATAGCCACCAATAAATCCAACCAATAAAAATTTCACGTATCATAATAGTTATGAAGAAATTCTTTCAACAAATGGTTATACAATTCAAAACAAAAAAATGTACATCTTCAGAGGAAATATAGGATTAGAGGTTCCTTTCATATTCTTCATATATTCTGGTAGTAACATTCTTAATGCAATGTCCATTCTGATTTTCCCTGCACGTATCAAAGTATGAATTTCACTGCCATGGAATCCGTCTAAATCTGTACGAAGCCCAGCTAAAAGCATCTCAATATCCTCTTTATCTGTAGAGCGAGGTGGCAATTGATAGCCTGGTAAAGTGATTTGGTCGTTATAGAAAGGATTATTATTCTTATCTATTGAACTACCCCCACTTTCACTTTGTTTAGAAGAGAGGGATTCCTAAGTAAAGAGTTCTATCGAACTCTAATTGATTAGGCTAGCTCCACAGTCCTTGCGGTTAGAAGCCTTACCGCTTCATTCTTTAGATTAATACTTGCGTTAATATCCCTCTCATGGTGTGTGCGACAAGAAGGACAGTCCCATTTACGTAGGTTTAGATTTTTAACGTCTTTGTTTTGATATCCACAACAAGAACATAATTGACTTGAAGCAAATGTTTTCGATACGACAATGACTTGTTTGCCGTACCATTTTGCTTTGTATTCTAACATGGCTCGAAACTGTGATCATGATACCTCACTAATTGCTTTTGCTAACGTATGATTCTTTAACACATATTCGATACTTGCAAATCCTATATACCAATAACATCGTGGCTTTTGATGATTTCAGTCGAGATTTTATTCAAGTAATCTTTTCTAGCATTCGTCATATATTCATGAATTCTAGCTACCTTTACTCGTTGTTTATTCCAGCGAAAAGATCCTTTCATTCTTCTAGAAAGAAAACGCTGTGCTTTCGCCAATTTCTCTTCTAATGATAGAAGAAATTAATAAGGTGCATCAAGCAAACCTATTAGAAATGGAAAAGAGACTAGGTGATCGTATAGATCAAAAGAACAAATTGATAGAAGAGGATATAAAAGAAAGAAATAGATTGATAGAGGAAGATCTGAAAGATCGTAAGGAACGTGAAGAAAGGATAGAAAAAAGGTTAGAGCTAAGAGATGATAATCATATGAAGATGGTCAGAGAGGTTCAAGATGCTAAACGTACTATTGTATCAGCACAGGAAAAAATAGCGGCAAATCCTGGTGGAAGTTTTGGAAATGAGTACATTCATTGCTAAGTGTACTCATTTCTGCGATAAAAGGAAAAATATGCTTGCCCTTTTTATTTATACTAAACTATAATTTCACATACCTTACTATATATAAGATCAGTAAGGCGTTTGATAAGAAAGCTTTTGTAGAAATGGTCTTAAAAAATGGTTCACTTCCAGCGAAAGGGATTGCACCGTTCAATTTTGCGAGGGGAACGGATGAAAAAAACTTCGGGAAAGTGAATGGGAATTTAGCAAAATATGATGTGAATGCAGCGAAGGAAAGCTGGAAAAAAGCCAAACAAGAACTAGGTAAAGGGGAAGTAGTATTGGAATTGTTAACAAGCGATAATGCGTTAGCAAAGAGAAATGCAGAGTATTTAAAGGGTGAACTTGAAAAGAATTTGAACGGACTAACCGTGAATATTAAACCTCAGTCACGTAAACAACAAATCGAATTGTTATTCAATAGCGATTATGACATAGGTGTTGATGTATGGGGTCCTGATATTCCTGATCTTATTACTTTCTTAGATTTATTTACGACAGATAGTACATATAACTTTGATAAGTATTCCAATAAGCAATATGATGAACTAATTCATAAGGTGAAAATCGATTTAGCTGATGAAGAAAAGGCACGTTGGGAAGCAATGAAACAAGCAGAGAAAATATTATTAGAAGATGAAGTAGTAGCGCTGATCTACCAACAAGGAAGGTCATATTTACAACGTTCTTTTGTCAAAGGTATTGTGACCAACGATTTTGGTGGGAAATTTAACTATAAATGGGTTAAAGTTAAAAGGTAGATGGGTAAATTTGAAGTATGATGAAGAAAAGGAATAGGAAAAAAAGGAGTCGATATCCGAATCCTTTTAGTTATAAATAATGTGGAGTTAGAGTATAATTTTATATGGGTATACGGTATTAGATGAACGCTTTATCCTTTAATGGTGATTAATGAGGGATTGTGGGAGGGGCTTACAGCCCTTTTTTTTATGGTATTCCATAAGCTTTCTTTTATAATTAGATGCAGTTTGTATCAAGCAAATTGTTAAATATCGATCTAAGTAATTATAAATTTGAAGCAAAACCCAAAGTACTTTATCATTCTAATCAATGAACATAATGTAGATTAGTAACAGGTTGTTGCTGTTTTTAAGCATAGAATATGATGGATTCTATTATTATTTTAAATTAACTGAAATGTACATTAATAAAAGATATAGCTCTAGTTCCTATTGGTTTGCTATAAATAACTGATGTTAAGTAAGAAAGTTGGTACAAGTTAATAGACGACAATAAATAAGATGACTTTAACGGGTAATTCAAGGGTTAATATCATCTGTTTTATTATATATTTTAATATAAGGAATTAAGAGTGGATTTTCGGATAACTGGTATACCCATTTCAGAGAAACCTATAATACGGTGAGAATCTAATGTTATGTTTTCACTTACTTTTTATGTGAATTAGTTGGCGAGCCACATACCCATCAAGCTAAGAAATTCATTGTTCCTCAAAAAGAAAAAATGAGCTGATTTTTCAAAATAACTAACTGTAGATTGTCTTTTTTCAACAAAGAAAAAGCTTATTAAAAATCGCTATATGATTTCATATATGGGCTTCTTTTTAAACTATTTTTCATGGGAATTTGACGCATTACTGGTAATAATACTTACAAAAACTTATCCTATATAATTTTAGTTACCATAACCCTACTTATCAGCAGCCCATCTATCTAAAAACTTAGAAAAGTCCTTTCAAAAGATCTGAAGGGACTTTTCTTTCACATAATTTATATTTATCAGTGGTGTTTATTTTCTATTTTTAAACACTTCTAATGTTCTAATTTAATAGATAAGACGGCACAACACTCCGTACAAACATCAATAATTAATCTAGAAAATTGATTAAAGAGATTATTTGTACTAATAGATTTTAAATATACTTGAGAATCTAATGAACCTTGTCTAATTTCTCTAGAACCGCAATTACAACATATCTTATTCATTTTCAATGCCTTCTTTCTAAAATTTAGTTCACATAAACTCCGTTAGCCGTAATATAAAAAGAGGGATCATCCCTTCTCATAAAGAATGATCATTCTCCTTATTTATCCAATCATGTCGTAGGAAAATTTTTCTCCTCTAATATTTCAAATTTAATCTCTCCATTTTCATAATATATCCGCTTTATAATCGGTATAGTTTCCATTTCATTTTCTTTGTCACTTGTATAATAATTTTTTGTTTCTATGTGAACCATATTCATCAGACATACCCTCCTTTTTTATCCCTAACAAAAAAACAAAGAACACATTTTTCTCACAGTTGTATATGTATTCTCATATTTTTCTTTTATTCTTCTTATTTTATGGGGTTTAGTTCAGTTGGATTTCCGATTCCGTAAAAAATAAATTACCAAAAAGAGAGCTAAATGGCTCTTTTTTTGTGCTTTATTTTGGAAAAGATTTCTTTTATGATGAAATCAAATTGCAGAATGTGTTTATTGTTGTCATTTTTTCAGAGTATAAAATACTTTTTTAGGGTGTCGATTAAGCGAATATATATAAGATGAAGTCATTATTAATATCGTTTTGTCAGAGAAAAATGAGTTTGAATCACATGAGATTGTGCACGAATCGGTATTCGATCTGAATTTAATTGGTCCGACAATTCTACCAATTCCTCCTTTTACATTTCCGACGGAATCGACTGGGGCAACGGGACCAACCGGACCAACCGGGTCAATATCTACCAATCGAATTTACGTAAGAAATCCAAATAGTAACAACGTTTCCGTGATTGATAGGATAACAAATAGCGTGATTAAGACTATTCCGGTGGGGAACGCTCCAGTTGGAGTAGGAGTCAATCCCTAAAGCGAATATAAAACACTAACAGTGATAATTAAAGGTACTTTTGCATCCGGAAACTATGTAAATATTATGAGAAAAGACTCTACCCCTTAGGAGATTCTTTTTCGTTGTTAGAGAAATCTTTTAATCAGGTATGACTCACAACATTAGCTATGCAGCTAGATAGCATGCTTGCAATATTTCAAAATATTAGCTTGGTGGTCCATGGATTGTACCAAAAATTAAGCTAATATCTCATGTAAAAAATTACATTTAGCATTTTTTAAGAACAACATAAATAAAAATAAACTAAAATGAGGTGATTTTATGGGAGAGAAAAATCTACATTTAGGTTGTGGCCGGACCATTCTCGAAAACTGGATAAACCTTGATGTAGTAAAACAAGATGGAGTAGATGTTGTCGCTAATTTAGATAATTGTAAAAATAAGCGTTTACCCTTTGAAAATGATAGTATTGATCAATTTTTAGCTGAACATTTATTAGAACACATACAATATCCTTTATTTTTAATGGAAGAGTTATATCGCATTGCTAAACCAAAGGCAAAAGCAGTTTTAGTTTTTAAAGTGCCTTATGGATCAAGTGATAGTGCTTTTGAAGATCTAACGCATGTAAGACAATATTTTTTACATTCTTTTGATTATTTTTACTAACCTTGTTATTGGCGTGCAGATTATGGGTATTGAGGTGATTGGTTAATTGAAAAAATTATAATCATTGTAGATGCAAACCAATATCAAGGGAAAACTAGGGTAGAGATATTAGATGATATGAATAAGTACCGGAATATTGTTCTTGAAATGATAGTTGAACTACGAGCTATAAAACCAATTCGAGAACCACAACGCGAACTACTTAGAGCCCCATCTATTGAGATTCGTTTAAGTACTACGTTTTAGGTGGAAAATCTAAATTCAAATAAAATAAAGATATCTATAACAGAGGTGCTCAGATGATTACAATTAGTTTATGTATGATTGTAAAAAATGAAGTTGAAACACTTAATAGATGTTTAGAATCAGTAAAAGACATTCCTGATGAGATAATCATTGTAGATACAGGCTCAACAGATCAAACGAAACAAATAGCTAGTAAATGGACGAAACAAATTTTAGATTTTAAATGGATAGATGATTTCTCAGCAGCTCGAAATTATTCTTTCCATCAAGCTTCAATGGATTACATTTTATGGTTAGACGCTGATGATATACTTTTACCAGAAGAACGTAAAAAGCTACTTAATTTAAAACAATCACTCACTCAAAAAATTGATGCGGTTTCCATGATTTATCACGCAGAAATTGATAAATTCAATAATGTTTTAACCAGCATTCGCCGCAATAGATTAGTTAAAAGAAGTAAAAATTTTCAATGGCACGGCGTTGTTCATGAAGATCTAAGTATTCATGAACAGTATAATTCTCTCGAAAGTGACATTATAGTCACCCATAAAAAAATTTATGCCGATAATGAATCAGATCGAAATCTCAAACTATATGAACAATTTTTGAAAAAAAATAAAGGTAAGATGACAGTTCACGATATATTTCATTATGCTAGAGAATTACATAAACATAAAAAATATAAACAAGCCATTGAATTTTATAACAAGTTCTTAGGTTGCGAAGATATCCAATTAAAACACAGGCTTTTTGTTATGCATAAATTAGCTAGTTGTTATCATCTAATCGGAAATTTTAAAAAAGAAATAGAAATCACATTTCAGTCTTTAGAATACGATGTTCCTCAACCGGAATTTAGCTGTCGCTTAGGTGAGTTCTTTCTTAAGAATAATCAGTTTTCTCAAGCTGCCTATTGGTATAATCAAGCTATAGAAGCACCTTCAGCAAATTCTGCTCATTTCATTGAACAACAACCCTTTAAAACTTGGTTACCGCATAAACAATTAGCGTTTTGCTACTTACAGCTAAAAGACTATAAACAGACTTATCATCATAATCAAATGGTTCTTCGTTTCTTACCAACTGATGAGGAAACCCTTAATAATATTAAAGTAATTGAGGAGATAATGATAACTGATTAACAATTATAGGATGTTTATTTATCTGTAAAGTGAAATTTTTTCGGAGGATTTAAACATCCTATAGACTTAATAGTTTTCATGTTCATAAAGATTTGAAATCCCTTTAAAGATATTTTTGATAATTTATACCCCATTAGAAATGTTTTGAATAAAATCAAATAGTTACAGTTCTATGCTTCTAGCTTCGTTTTTATATTATCCAGCATGTTCTTCTTCAGATACAAAACCACTGTTTCCTCTTCTCTCTTCATTTCTGGCTGTTTATGCAGCTCATTCAAGAATTATTACTCCGCATCTTCTACGATATTTTAATAATATTTTTTGTTTTCTCTATAAACTAATCGTTTGAATTGATTCGACAGTATACAGTACATGTGAATAATGCTAGGTGCCCCTCTAATATTATTTTGTTGTATGGAGCCAGACCCTCAGAATGAGTCTATGTGTATGTAAAGTAACAATATATTCTCATACAATAAAATAAGCGTAGGGGGCAATGAATTGGATGATACACATATTAATGATTTACATAAATACAGAAATAGGGAATATCTATGACATATCCAATTAGAGTAAGAACAAGAGCATTAATCATTAAAAATAGCAATTTACTATTAGTTGAATTTAATGATGAGAATGGATTACATTATAACTTGCCAGATGGAGACGTTGAGAAAGGAGAGAGTTTGATCGAAGCAGTTAGAAGAGAAGAATTAGAAGAAGCTTCTGTTTTAATTAATGTGGGACAAGTGGCATTTTTATATGAATATGGACCCTTTAAAAATAAAGAGAAATATGGGACAGTTCATTCGCTAACAACGATTTTTGAATATGAGTTAAAAGAAGGAGAAACACATTGTCTTTCGGATAATCCAGATGAAAATCAAACAGGTGTTAAATGGATGCCGTTAGATGAATTGTAAAACATCCTTCTATATCCTAATCTTTGTAGCGAAATTCAAACATACATAAATAATAAACGAAACATTGAACTTATGGAGGAACAACAATTAGATGGATATTAATAAAGTTTTTGGAGAAAAAATAAAAGCTTAAAATAGTATCTTTAAATTAAAAGCTCTATTCTATTAGAGTTGATGATATGTTTTTATTTACAATATTATATAACTCTTATTTGTCTGGAAAATTGATTTTTTCTGTGGATACTATAATATTTTAGCTTAATAGCGATGTGGCTCTACCTCGTTGTACACAATACAAGTATTTCTTGCACAAGAATCTAAGACACTAAAACAAAAGTTTTTTCATTTATTTACAAAAAATTCAGTTAATGGTTTTTTATTCCTATAAATGTATATATCTTTTAGATTTTATCCCTTATATGCATTTATAATAGTTTTGTTTGCATATTTATTATTTTTTAGACTATTGAAACTTTAAAAACTTTTCGATAAAATCGTTTGCCTCTTCTGTATAAGAAATATATACTTTGAGGTGTAAGGGTGAATACCTTATAAAAATTTAAAGGAGGTTTTTTTATGAAAAAAATGAAAAAGTTAGTGAACCTTGCTTTAGCTGGAACTATCGGTTTAGGAGGATTGGGAGCTTTCGCACCAACAGATGCAAGTGCAGCTGAGGTCTCTCCTGCTAAAACTAATATTCCTACTAACTTATCTACTGAATTACCTACTAATTTTGTAGAGTCTAAGTTACCAAATGCAGCGAAAGCTAGTGCGAATTTAGATGTAAGTATAGATGTATTAGGTATCGCTAATTTGATTAGGAATGCTATTAATAGTCAAACTAATCGTTCAGGATTTGTAAAAGGCGTAATGGAATCAACATTTTATTCTGCAGGTCAACGTTATAATGTTATGGTTTTTAACTTAAACCAAAACTATGAGGATCGTTTTAACGGTGTTAAATTCTTCGGAACAACAGTATATGATGGAATCACTTTTGGAATCTGGGTATTTGAGGATGGGGAATTCACGAATAAAGGTGATGGCGGATGGATTAACTGGGCATTTAGAGGTTGGTTTGATCGTGATGGTGGCCATGTTAAATTTTATCGCCCATAAAAATAAACCACAAAATCAGCCAATTTTGCGGTTTATTAAATAAAAAGTATTATCTAAGGCTAGGAGATCATATTCTAAAATCAACTCCTAGTAAAAACAGTATAGATGATATTTATTAAAAAGAAAAGCACTCTCGGGAGTGTTTTTCTTTTTTTATTTAAAAATTAGGATTTTTAGGAATGGAAACAACAAACCCTTTACCTTCTTTGTTAACATAATATTTCGGAAATAAACAATAAGATTGTTAGTATTTTTATCATTTTAGTTAAGAAGACTCATTCCTCAAGGAGTGTGAAGGGTCACAGGCCAGTGAGTAGGCGGGAGGCGTTCAATTGTATATAAACCCTTTTATGTTCAATTAATATTAGAGCATATAAAAAGACACTATGTATACATAGTGTCTTTTTATATGTTGACTTATTCTGAAAGAAAATGTAGTGATTAATCATAATTTGTTGGATACTTCTTGGTTAATAATATTATAACATTATCATAGAAGAATTTAAATGCATTTATTCATATATATAATTTCGTTATATTTCCAAAAATTCCAGTTTATTTATTTTTATATCTATAATATAATTTAACTGCTAAATTGTAAAAAGGAGTTCTAATAGATATGGAGATGAGAAACTTACAAAAACTAATTGAAGACAAGAAAGTAGAATTAATTAAACTTGTAGATAAATATGGATTTAGACATCAGCAGGTGCTAGATTTAAGTCAAGATATAGATGTGTTAATAAATCAGATTATTTATATAAAACATAAAAATAAGTAGAACTCTGCATTTTAATGAGGATTACTTTGGGATATTTTAAATTGCTTAAAAGTAGTACAAATGCTGAATAGAAATTTTTGAAGCTTTTTAGATAAAGGGAGGTTTTATAAATAAATAGACGGTCGTTATTTGATAAATAAAGAAGTTTGTGGAAATGAATGGCTTATATGAAAATATTTTTACGTGATTACATATAAAAGAGCAGCTAGCAAAAACTAACTACTCAATACAAGGAGATACAGAGAAACCCACATTTAAATGAGTTTCGATATATAGCCTACATACAGTGTTAACGTAATATTTATTTTAAATTCAATTTATTTAAAGTAAACATACCAACAGATAAAATGGCTGCGCCTACTGCAGAACCTAACCAGTCTCTCCAGCTTAATGTACTTAAAGGTGTATCTTTTAAATCCATAATTAAGAAGATAACAAACATTAGTACACCGAATGCTAAGCATCCCCAAAAAGTTTCTAGAGATTTAATATTCTTCTTTCGAAATCTGCTCATCTAAATCACCTCTATTAATCCTTAATAATTTTATAAATAAATTATTGAATGTATAAAAATTGAAGTTATAAAATATGCAATACATCATATTAAAACTCATTGAACTCCCCCCACTTTTACTTCGTTTAGAAGTAAAAGTGGGGGAAGTTCAAAGTGAATTCTCGGTTAATTTTTCTCTCTCAAAAGTAAATAAAAGGATAGAATATACAGTAGAGGACGTTCAAAGTTATTAGAAAAGCTATTTACATAATCAATATGATGATGAACTAGCATACAAAAAATATATAAATAATTATTATCAATTTCATTTATATATTAAAAAAATGAATGTCTATTCGAAAAGACTGTCCATAAAAACTTGCATTATAACAAGTTTTTAGCACAGTTTTTTTATTTTATGCCTTTCATTAAAACTTGAATCTTTGGGGCCATAAAATATAAAATTACACTTAAAATGATTGAAAGGCCACCAATTACACCGAAATAAATAATTTCTGTTTCAGGATTATATAATCGAACTATTTGAGCATTTATAGCTTGTGCAGCTGCACTAGTTAAGAACCACAGACTCATTGTTTGAGCAGAGAAGGCAGCTGGTGCTAATTTGGTTGTAATTGATAAACCTACAGGCGATAAACAAAGTTCCCCGATTACTACTAACAGAAAGCTAATCGCTAACCACATAGGGCTTACAAGGGATTCTGTACCATGTATATATGCAGGGATAATCATAACTAAGAAGGATAAACCAGCAAATAATAAACCAATAGCAAATTTATTAGCCGTACTTGGTTGACGTGAATTAAGCTTCACCCATAACCAAGCAAATACTGGTGCTAACAAAACAATATAAATAGGGTTTAATGATTGAAACCATGAAGACTGAAGTTCAATCCCGGCCAACTTTAATTGAGTACGCTGATCAGCATATGAAGCTAAAATGATAGCTCCTTGTTCTTGAATGGCCCAAAACATTGTAGCAGCGATAAATAATGGTATGTAAGCAATTAAACGAGACTTTTCAATTTTTGTAGTTTTTGGACTACGATACATAAAAATAAAGTAACCAGTTGGAATGAGAATACCTAATATACTTACTAATAAAGTGAATCGATTAATAGTTAAAATACCTGTTGGTATCGTTAAAATACAAAATAGTACTATAGCTATTGTACCAATACTAAACTGTATAATAACTTTTTTTCTTTCGATGTCTGTTAAAGGATTTGGTACTTGTGTTCCCGCTAAACCAAGATTTTTCTTTTTTGTAAGAACGAAAATAATTAAGCCTAATAGCATACCAATTGCAGCGACACCAAAACCTAGGTGGAAGTTATACTTTTGACCAAGTGTTCCTATAACAAAAGGAGATAAAAGCGCACCTAAATTAATACCCATATAGAAAATACTGAAACCTGAGTCACGTCGAGTATCTGTTTCACTATATAAATCACCAACAATGCTAGATACATTAGGTTTTAATAAACCTGTACCAAGTACTAAAAACACCATAGATATGAATAAAGTACTTATAGTTCCTGGTAGTGCTAATATCAGGTGACCTATCATAATTAAAACTCCACCCCAAAAAATTGTTCTACTTGAACCTAGTAGACGATCTGCAATCCAGCCACCAATAATGCCAGACATGTAAACGAGCGATCCATAGATGGCCATAATTGACGCTGCGGTCGCATGATCCATCCCTAAACCACCTTGTGAGATTAAATAATACATATAGTAAAGTAATATTGCTCTCATCCCATAGTAAGAGAATCGCTCCCAAAACTCTGTAAAGAATAGGGTAAACAGTCCCTTAGGGTGTCCGAAAAAACCGCTTTGCGGAACAGTACGAATAATATCGCTTTTACTAATCTTCTCCATACAAATACACTCCTTATATATAAATATAATAATACTAACCTAGTATAAATCAATAATCAGAAAATTAAAATAAATATTTACTTAGTTAATTATTAGAATTTTTTAAAAAATAATTTTATTGTTGATTTTAATGGGTATTTTAATTATATTTTTAAATGTAGATATACTGATTGAAGATGATGATAGTGTATAAATATTAATATAAACTGTAGGAGGATTTATATATTGTTAAAAAAAGAAGTTTCTATAGAAGATATTTATCAGGAAATATTAGATGGAAAAAGAATTAGATTTCCTCCAAATACATGGAAAGAAGATATAGATAATAAAATGGCGCGGAGGGTATTAACATATTTGCTTAACAGTATTTTAAAATGGAATAAGGAAGACATAAGAAAAAAGTGGAACACAAAATTACTTGTAAAGTATAGGCTACGAGGATTACTCAAACATAGGTATGAAAATAGCCCTTTTAAAGCAATTAATGATTTGTATCCAAATCAGTTCAAAGAATGGGAATTTGGTATGACTCCTTTAAATTTTTGGACTAAAGAAAAAGCATTAACAATTTTGAAATGGATTATTGAGGAAAAAGAGGATCTATCACAAGAAAAGCTCTTAGGATTATACGGAAAAAAATGGTTGAAAAAAATAAGCTTAGTGCACCTCTGGCTATGTATTGGAATAGTAGCCCGTATGCAATGATTAATGATCTTTATCCAGGCCGTTTTAAAGAATGGGAATTTGGCATGACCCCTAATAACTTCTGGACTAAAGAAAAAGCATTAGAAGCATTGAAATGGACTATTGAAGAAAAAGAGAGATTAACCCCTAAACAATTGCTTGATATATACAATATAAAATGGTTAAAGACCCATGGATTAGCATCAGCATGTCAAATAATTTGGGGGAATAGTCCGTTTAGAATGATTAATGATTTATATATAGACCGTTTTAAAGAATGGGAATTTAGAGTTACTCCTGTTGGATATTGGTCTAAACATAAAGCATTAGAGGCATTAAGGTGGACTATTGAAGAGAAAGAAAAATTGGATGAAAAACAGCTATTAAAAGTATTTAATCAAAAATGGCTAATAAAACAAAAATTATGGACTCCGTTAAAATGCTATTGGAAAGGAAGTCCATATGAAATGCTTATTGCTCTATATCCAAATCGTTTCTCAAAAAATATGTTAAAAGGATATATTTAAAAGTAAAGATTAAATTAATAATTATTGAGAAAGTTTATGATATAACATGCAGTTATTAATTTGGAGGAAGACACCTTAAAGGTGTCTTTTTTTATCATTTTAGCCAAGAAGACTCCTTCCTCAAGAAGCGTGAAGGGGCACAGCCCAGTGAGTAGGTGGGAGATGAATTGGCTTCGAACAAGGGATGGAAGGAAGCCATCTTAATTGTTCGACATACAGAAAGTGTTACTCGACTACCTATCGAATGTACGTTTGGTGTATAATAGTCATGTACCGAAATGGAGGTGAATCAAATAATGATTAATAAAGCCTATAAGTTTCGTATCTATCCAAATCAGGCACAAGCAATTCTAATCAACAAAACGATTGGATGTTCTCGCTTTGTATTCAATTATTTCCTATCCTTATGGGAT
>NZ_JAKUGG010000047.1:0-16449 GCF_022663835.1 Bacillus cereus group sp. BfR-BA-01347
TGGGTAATGAACTCTTGTCTTCAAACGAAAAACACCTCCAATGAATTTGCATACTTAGTATGCGAATTCAGGAGGTGTTTTTTTCATGTACCACTATTCGGGTTCACTTCATTCGTGAGGAGTGTTTTCTTTGTGCGTGGATCGTTGTAATGAAAAGAAAGTGAACGACATAACTTCTAATAAGTCAACAAATGTAGTCAAAGGAGAAGGCAGTTAACAATTAGAATTATGTAATTAGGAATAATAACTGATGAATAAGTCCAAAAGGGGGTAAGTGATGAACGATTTTGATAAGTTGGTAGGGGAGCAATTAGAAACGATGGATGAGTTGTTAAAGTTACAAGCACATCTAGAGAAGTATCAACAAATTGAAATGAATGAAAAAGATACGTGTGATAAAAAAGAACTGCATTTTATCCGCCAGGAAATATATAGAACAGAAGTAGCATTGAAGATGTTACATGAGAAATTTGAAGAACAAACGAATAGTGTAATCCAATCTTTTGAAAATGAAAAAATGATTTCAAATTTAGGATAAGATATATTATTACTTTCAGATGAAAAGTCCTTCAATAGAGAGGGACTTTTTCTATTACATGTCCTCTTTTATAAATAATACAGTACAATCCTTGTTTCCTGAGAAGATTGGGGATTATTGTATTCAACAATAAACATTCTGCATATTCACTGTGAAAAATAGAGTCTTGTCCCTTTAGTTTTAAAATTTCGACAAAAAAGTTATAATAGAAAAAAAGTGAATGCCATTCAAAGGGCATTTGCAGTTGAAAGAAGGGAGCATATATGGGATTTCCCAAAGAAGGAGAAAAAGTACAAATACATAGTTATAAACATAATGGCTCCATTCATAGAATGTGGGAAGAAACAACAATTTTAAAAGGGACACAGAGTCTTGTAATCGGAGCGAATGATCGTACAGTAGTTACAGAATCGGATGGCCGAACATGGATTACTCGTGAACCAGCAATTTGTTATTTTCATGCCAACTATTGGTTTAATGTGATTGGGATGCTTAGGGAAGATGGCGTATATTATTATTGTAATTTAAGCTCACCTTTTGCGTATGATTCTGAAGCATTAAAGTATATTGATTATGATTTAGATATTAAAGTATATCCAGATATGACATATACGCTTCTAGATGAAGATGAGTATGAAAAACATAGTCAAATTATGCAGTATCCACCTGTTATTGATACAATTTTAAAACGAAATGTAGCACATTTAACACAGTGGATTCATCAAAGAAAAGGTCCATTTGCACCAGATTTCGTAGATATGTGGTATGAACGATATTTAATGTACAGAAATTAAAACAAACCTGCAGGGGGCTTCCCGGCAGGTTTGTCCTATTAGAGGGGGGATTATGTGCAAGGCATAAAAAGATATTTACAATTTGTTAAACCATATCGATGGCTTATTGCTATTACAATTATTATTGGGCTAGTTAAATTCGGTATCCCACTTATTATGCCGTGGTTATTAAAGTATATTATAGATGATGTAATTCAAGGCGCGGGCTCACTTCAAGATAAAACATCTCAATTAATAACAGCGATTGGAATTGCTTTTTTTATTTTTGCGGTATTAAGACCACCGATTGAATATTATCGTCAATATTTCGCACAACGTATCGCAAATACAATACTGTATGATTTGCGGAAGCATATTTTCGGTCACTTACAAAAGTTAAGTTTACGTTATTATTCCAATACAAAAACAGGGGAGATTATTTCGCGTGTCATCCATGATGTAGAACAAACGAAGGATTTTGTAATTACTGGTTTGATGAACGTCTGGTTAGATACTGCAACAATTGCTATTGCTATCATTGTTATGTTTTCTATGAATATAAAATTAACATTTGTTGCGTTATTGATTTTACCTATTTATGTAATTGCAGTGAAATATTTTTTCGGACGTCTTCGGAAATTGACGAAAGAGCGTTCACAAGCGTTAGCGACGATGCAAGGGTATTTGCATGAACGTATTCAAGGAATGCAAGTGACACGTAGCTTTGCGTTAGAAGAGTATGAGGGGAAGCAGTTTGAAAAAAGAAATAATGAATTTTTAACGAAAGCATTAACCCATACAAGTTGGACGGCGAGAACATTTTCGGCAGTAAATACGTTAACCGATTTAGGTCCGTTACTTGTGATTGGTTTTGCAGCATATGAAGTAATTCAGGGGCAGTTAACGCTAGGGACGATGGTTGCTTTTGTTGGATATATGGATAGTTTATATAGTCCGCTTCGCCGCCTTGTTAATTCATCCACAACATTAACACAATCTTTTGCATCGATGGACCGTGTGTTTGAACTGTTAGATGAAAAATACGATATTGTTAATGTGCCAAATGCGGTACAAACGAAAAAATTAAATGGAGAAATTGTATTTGACAATGTTTCTTTTCGTTATAATGCAGATGAAAAAGAGATATTACACAACTTGTCATTAACTATGCAGCCTGGAGAGAAAGTAGCGCTTGTAGGAGCGAGTGGGGGAGGGAAGTCATCTCTTGCTAGTTTGATCCCGCGTTTCTATGATGTTTCTGAAGGCGCGGTTTATGTAGATGGCATAGATGTAAGAAAGTATAATATGAGAAATTTGCGTAGTCATATTGGAATTGTACTGCAAGATAATTTATTGTTTAGCGATACAATTGGAGCTAATATTCTATATGGAAATCCGAAAGCTACAGAGAAAGAAGTGATTGCAGCTACCAAAGCTGCGCAAATTCATGATTTTATTATAGACTTACCAGATGGTTATAATACTGTCGTTGGAGAACGTGGTGTGAAGCTATCGGGCGGGCAAAGGCAACGCGTGGCAATTGCACGCGTATTTCTAAAGAATCCGTCGGTACTTATATTGGATGAAGCAACTTCGGCTTTAGATTTAGAAAATGAAAGGTATATTCAAGAGGCGCTTCAGACGTTAGCTGCTGACCGGACAACGATTATAATTGCACATCGATTAGCGACGATTACGCATGTTGATACGATTATTTACATTGAAGACGGTGAGATTAAAGAAACAGGTTCTCATGAAGAGTTAATGCGAAAAAGAGGATTTTATTATAATTTATATCAACTTCAACATATAACAGAAACAGCTCCTTTAGCATAAAAGGAGCTGTTTTTTATTCGTCTTCTTTTTTATCATCGATTTGGAGTTCTTTTTCTGGTTTATGGTATGTGTAGAAGCTATCTACAAGTAAATCTAAATGCTCTACTTCTTCACTATAGTTAATGATGGAAGAAATAAGAGGGAAGAGATGTAACCATGTTTTATATGCTTCTTCATCGTCCTTATTTTGATATTCCATAAAGATATCAATTAATTCTTGTTTACCTGTTTCGACTTCATCAAGCATTTCAACTGATTGTTGTTTTTTTGCTTTACCAATAAATTTTAATAAAACTTGTTCATGATAATGCGTTAATGAATCAAGTTCGTTTTGGATAGATTCCTGAAATTCCTCTGGCATATAGCGCAGTTCATTTTCAGTACGGTGTAATGATTTTAACGTACTTAAAGCACGGCTTGTTGTCGCTAACATTTGTCTGAATAAAACGAGCTTACGAATTTTTGCGAACTTTACTTTTTTCGTGTAGCTTCTTTCTTCTTTATACAGCAAATAGTAATGGTTTAGTTTGATCATTTTTTCTTTCATACGATCAATATCAGTTTTTAGCGTTGTAAAATCAGAAGCCTGCCTGCTATTCATTCGAATCCATTTTACAATTTCTTCTGTATTATCAACGATACGATGATAAAGTTTTGTTTCATATTTCGGCGGCATAAATACTAAATTTACAAGTGAAGCCGCAATAATACCAATCATAATCGTCGCAAATCGAAGTAAGGCAAAACTAAAGAAATCTTCGCCTTGATACTCCATAATGGCGATAACTGTTACTAAAGCAATTGATATTGTGTTTTCTAATCGTAATTGTAATGTAAGAGCAATTACTAATATACATGTTAATCCAATAATAAAAGGATTATGTCCAAAAGCAGTAGCAAATGCGATAGCAAATATCGCACCAATTACATTTGCTTGAATTTGTTCAAGTGCTGTTAAATAAGAACGGTATACAGACGGTTGAACAGCAAAAATAGCTGAAATTCCCGCAAATACCGGACTCGGTAATTGAAGTAAAATACAAGCAAATAAAGCTAACGTGATGGCAATACCCGTTTTTAAAATGCGAGCACCAAGTTTCATACCCTTAATAAGATCCTTTCTCTTGTCATAATGAATGTACAACATGATACTATACATTCATTACAATATGTTAGCAAGTGATATTTTAGTGACGTTAAAAGAAATTAGTATTCATTTTATCCCGCTAATTGTGAGCAGTAAGATTCCTGCCTCAAAAATTAGAAGCTAGATGCCGGTAAACGTCCGATTGGTGTAGGCTAATTAAAGTTTCACTTTATAATTTTTCCTAATTCCTTTTAAACATCAGTTTTTAGTAAAAAAACCTGCTGAATTTCAGCAGGTCTCAAATTGTTACTATAGATTACTATGAGAAGCGTACTTCGTCAATTTTTTCTTAATAATGAAAATTACCTATTTTACTCTGTTGAGATAGATGGGTCTGCCTGTTCTTTTTTCGGGATAATCTCAAAAAACTGGTTCTGTATATCATCTAATAATGCTGTTAATATAGCAACTTCCTCATATTGCTCATGCTCATTTAATACACGAATATAGTCTAGCAATAATTCAGTTACATCTTTCAAACCATTTTTACTAATTGGTTGTAATGTAACATTTGCACCTTTTGCGATTCTTCTTTTTAAGGCCTGTTCTGTTAAGCCTAAGTTTGAATCACGACGCAAATAAACAACACCGCCAGTCATGCCAGCACAAATCCATGGCCCAGGGTCACCTAAAACAAGCGCTCGCCCATTTGTCATATATTCAAAAGCAAAACCTTTAATATTGGAGTATGCACCTATATTTCCTTGCTCTTTTTCACGAAGTGGTTTTGTTATTCTACCTCCAATTATCATATCTGCCCCAGAAAGGCGAATGCCAGCGCGAGCATCAGCGTTCCCTTGCACGTATAGTGCCCCTTTTTGTGCACCATATCCAAATCCTTTTCCGACAGAACCGTTATAATATACTCCGTCTTTTCCTTTTGATTTCGTTATATAAATCCCACCACCAAAGGAAGTTTTACCAATGCCATCTTGTGCGCCGCCATTTACGTGTATAAATAAATTTTCACTATTGTAAGCGCCTAACCCATTTCCGGGAATAGAACCATTCGTATACTTTAATGTAAGTGGTTCAAGTTGAGTAGCTTCATATAGTTTACTGCGAACGCGATAACATGATTCTAGACCCCCCATAACGCGTTGCTCTACACCAACGCCTACTAATTCTTTTGAGTCAGCGGAATGAACTGTCTTAAATTGTTTTTCTGGTACGCCTTCTGTTGTTGTAACAGATGGATGTTCTATTATTTGTAGTAAATTACGTAAGTTTAATAAATTTTCGCCTCGAACTTGCTCTAATAAATCAGAACGCCCAACTATTGCTTGTAAATTTGTATACCCAAGCTGTCCTGTTAATCGTTTTAGTTCTACACCGAAAGAGGTGAATAAATTTAGCAGGCCAGCAACTGCGCTTTCTAATTCGCGTGGGACGAAGCGGCGTAACCCATGTTCTTTTGCTTGTGCTTCAGACTCAATTTGTGTCGCAATTCCAACATGGCAAGTATCTAGATGACACCCACGGCAAGTAGTACAGCCGATTGCAATCATTGATAGTGTGCCAAATCCAATCCGGTTTGCTCCGAGGAGCATGATTTTCAAGGCATCATTTACACTTCGAATACCACCATCTGCCCAAATCTCTACTTTATGTCTCATGCTTGCTTCTAATAAAGCGTTGTGAGCGGCTTTAACACCAATTTCTACAGGAAGACCTACATGTTGCAATGCGTGAATACGGGCAGCACCTGTTCCGCCATCGAATCCGCTAATGTTAATAAAATCAGCGCCAGCTTTGGCGATACCGACAGCAATTGTTCCGATATTAGGAACGACAGGGACTTTCACGGCTACTTTGGCAAGTTGATTAGCTGTTTTAATTTCCGTAATCATTTGAGCTAAATCTTCAATTGAATAAATATCATGGTTATTAGAAGGTGAAATTAAATCTGAGCCAATTGTCGCATTACGTGCTTCAGCGATTTTGGCTGTTACTTTTGAACCAGGTAAATGTCCGCCTTCCCCAGGCTTTGCGCCTTGACCGATTTTGATTTCAATTAAGTTGGATGAGTTTAGTAGTTCGGCATTTACTCCAAATCGCCCAGATGCCACTTGTTGTCCACGTGTATGTGGGTATTTTCCAATCATATCTTTAATTTCGCCGCCTTCACCGTTCAAGCTAATCATATTTAGCTGATCGGCCGCTTCTGCATATGCGCGAAAGGCAATTTCGTTTTGAGAACCAAATGACATAGAACTAATAATAAATGGTAAATTATGAGTTTGAATGCCGATAGATACTTCTTCAGTTGGAACGACATGTTTTGTTTGTTTCGTTTGGACAAGGTGTCTGATTGCGATTGGATTATTCTCTTCTAGTTCACTTAACTTGTCACGGTAATCATCATAAGAATTTCCTTTTGCAACGTCGCCGATTGCTTTCCAAATTCGCGGGAATATATGAAATGATTTTCGCATTCTAATTTTAGGATTGTTATAATCCTCTGCTCGTATTTTTGCATCTTCAGCAAGTGATTCGAGTGAAAAGGCTAAATCATTTGAACCGAAGAAATTTGTAATTTGTAATATATTTGCGATTTCTTCATGTAACCCAATAGATGAATAGAGACGTCCGTAACCACGTAACTCATGAATGCCAATTGTTGAAATGACTTTTTCTAATCCTTTATTAAGTGCATTATACAGATTCGTAATTGGTGTTTTTGTTCCATCATTTACAGTCGCGAATAATAAATATGGATTAATACTATCTGCTCCTAATCCATATAGCGTGACAATGTCATGTAAGGAGCGAAGGGCACCAGAACGTATAACGAGAGAACAATTGCGGCGTAATTTATTTTCACTTAATGATTGATGCACTTTAGCAGTAACTAAATGTGGATCAATCCAAAAGCGTTCATTTAGATGGGCTTTTGCGTCATCTAATACTAGTAGGGAAGCACCATTGTTAACAGCAGCTATCGCTTCAGAACTAATGCGGTTTAATGCACATTGCAGAGTTTCTGACGAGCTGAATGTAGCAGAGATTGTGGCGATAGAGTTATGAGTTTTAAATAGTTCTATGAGTTGTTCGTACGTAATTGTGTGTAATTCCTCTGCAATAGGTTGTGCCACGCTGCCTTCTAAAATAATTGGTGAAAGCATTTCAACTACAAATGGCCGTTTTGCGCCGCTTAATAAACTTGGACGCTGTCCAAGTACAGTACGTGTAGAGAAGTGTTCAATTTCACGGTCACGGTCAATTGCAGGGTTTGTAACAACAGCTACACTTTCTTTAATAAAGTCAGCGATATTTCGTCTATCAGTATCAAGTGCGGCAAGTGGTGAGTCATGCCCAAGTGAGCGTATTGGCTCAACGCCTTTTGTTGCCATCTGTTCAAGAAGTTGAATATGTTCTCGGTCCCATCCGAAAGCGACATATTGTTTCGTTTTAACTTGAACAGAATCACATAGCCCTTGAATTTTTTTCGTTTCAGGGATAGATAAATTTAAATGGTAATTGGTAGTATCAATTCGCTTTTTAAAACGGTTATATACTTGGATTTGATATTTGTCATATTCATAAAGAACAAGTTCATCTTGTTCATTCCATTTTAATCCGACTTTTTCTCCAGGAGCGAGTGGTTTTGGTTCTGCTACATATTTAGTTGGTGATACAACTCCAGGTTCAGAAGAGAAAATATAAGAGCTTTCTGTCTCTACTTTCCATACTGGGCGTAATCCAAGAGAATCAACGCTGAAAACAGCTTCATCTTTAAAACGTGAAATGATGCCAGCTGGTCCTTGTGCAAAATGTCCCCATGCTTCACGTATATACGTATATAAATCTTGTAAAGGTGTTTCATAAAGTTTAATTTCATTAATAATTGGTGGGAATAGTATTTCCATTGCTTCAAATAAACTGTAGTCGTATTGAACAAGTAGGGTTTCTAAGGTGCGGTTTAAATCTTGAGAGTCACTGCCTCTAGCAGTAAGTGGTACATCAATCATTTCAGCTTGATCGCGTAATTTCGCAATTGTGTTAATTTCACCATTATGTCCGAGAATACTAAATGGTTGTACACGAAAAAAATTAGATAATGTATTAGTAGAGTAGCGGTTATGTCCTAATGTCATAGTTGAAGCGATAAGTGGATGTTGTAAATCATTATAGTAGGCAACAAGTGTATCACCAGCACCTAGAACTTTATATACAACATGATCACGACTTAATGAAGCAACATGAATTGTTTCGTTTTCCTCTATTTTTATTGTGACAGAAAATAATGTTTGCTCAATATTTGTAATTTCGTTTTCTGCGATAAGGGCAACTTGCCAAAATAAAGGTTCTTCTTGTTTACCGAGTGGACCGAGCGCATCTGAGTTTGTTACATCATCACTTTCGAAAATGATAGTAAAGTTTTTGTTGTTTAATTGCGTACGAATATAATCTTTTAAGGCAGTAATGTTTTCTTTTTTATTTAGAAAAAAATGTCCAACGATAAAGTGGGGATGATCCACAATCGTTGGATTATATCCACTACTTTTTAGTTTTTCATGCCAAAGCGTTTTTGGTATATCAATGTGAATGCCGATGCCATCGCCCTCGCCATTAATGAAACCAGCTCTATGATTCATTTTGACGAGTGATTGTATGCAAAGGTCAATGTTTTCTTTTGTAGCAATTTTTCGTTTCTCCATAACGGAAACGATTCCACACGCATCATGTTCTGCATTTCTATAATCTCGAAATAAAGACGGTGTCCATGTATTTTTTTTATTGAGCATCCGTCAATCCCCCCTCTTGTAAAAGTTAGAATAATCTTACTATTTAAGGTGCGAATCACCTTGTACACAGAGATAGTAATGCTGTAAAAGAATATAAAACAGATAATTATGAATAATTATACTATTAATACGGAATTTATGAAATAGAAAAAAGGAAAAAAGAAAGGTGAGCTTTCTTTTTTCCTTTTAATGATGGGATTATTTATTGTCTGCTAGGGCAGCAAATGCTCTGCCGACAGCTTCGATTGTATATTCAATATCTTCTTTTGTATGTTCTGTAGTTAAGAACCATGCCTCGTATTTAGAAGGTGCTAAGTTAACTCCTTCTTGAAGCATTAGCTTGAAGAATTTACCGAACATTTCACCGTCTGTATCTTGTGCTGCATCGTAATCTTCAATTGTATTTGTTGTGAAGTATACAGTTAAAGCACCTTTTAGACGGTTTAATGTAATATCGATATTATGTTTTGTAGCTTGCTCTAAAATTCCTTTTTCAAGCATGGCACCAAGTTCATCTAATTTCTCATAAAGTCCTTCTTGTTGAAGAACTTCTAGACAAGCAATACCAGATGCCATAGAAGCAGGATTTCCTGCCATTGTACCTGCTTGATATGCAGGTCCAAGCGGAGCAACTTGTTCCATAATTTCTTTCTTACCACCGTAAGCACCGATTGGAAGTCCGCCGCCAATAACTTTACCAAGCGCTGTTAAGTCTGGTGTTACGCCAAGTAAATCTTGAGCACCACCGTACATGAAGCGGAAAGCGGTAATAACTTCATCATAAATTACTAGTGCGCCAGCTTCATGAACAAGTTCATTCACTTTCTCAAGGAATCCAGTTTTTGGCTCTACAATACCGAAGTTTCCAACAATCGGTTCTACAAGAATAGCCGCTACTTCATGTCCCCATTTATCTAACGCTTCTTTTAAAGTTTCTACATTATTAAATGGAACAGTAATAACTTCTTGAGCGATACTTTGTGGTACGCCAGCTGAGTCAGGAGTTCCTAAAGTAGAAGGACCAGATCCAGCTGCCACAAGTACTAAATCAGAATGACCGTGGTAACAACCAGCGAATTTCATGATCTTTGTGCGACCTGTATAAGCACGAGCAACACGAATCGTTGTCATCACTGCTTCTGTACCAGAGTTTACGAAACGGACTTTATCTAATGCAGGCATTGCTTCTTTTAACATTTTTGCGAATTTTACCTCTAGCGCTGTTGGTGTTCCATAAAGTACCCCATTTTCAGCAGCTGTTGTAATTGCTTTTGTTATATGCGGATGAGCATGTCCAGTAATAATAGGACCGTATGCTGCTAAATAATCGATATATTTATTTCCGTCTACATCCCAGAAATAAGCGCCTTTCCCACGTTCCATAGCAACAGGAGCGCCGCCGCCAACTGCTTTAAAAGAACGAGAAGGACTATTAACGCCGCCAACGATATGCTCTAAAGCTTCTTTATGTAATGCTTCTGACTTTGTGAATTTCACTACCATTCATCTCCTTACAAAAATCTATGTATTATTCTAACATGTTTTTCGAAAAGACGTATTGTTTGTGATAGAGAAGGCAGTTGGGTAAACTATTCGTTGTGACATTTAGGAGGGGGGTCCGATTATGAAGTCGGTAATTGAGGTACAAGGGTTACGTAAAGAATTTACAGCCTATTCAAGTCGTCCGGGTTTAAAGGGTGCATTTCGCGATTTATTAAATCGTAATTATAAAATAGTACCAGCAGTAAATGATGTATCTTTTACTGTAAAACAAGGTGAGATGGTTGGTTATATCGGTGAGAACGGTGCTGGTAAATCAACAACAATTAAAATGCTTACGGGGATTTTGACTCCGACATCAGGAGAGATTTTAGTAAATGGGATGAACCCACATAAGCAGAGAGAAGAATTTGTAAGAACCATTGGTGTTGTTTTCGGTCAACGCTCACAACTTTGGTGGGATATTGCTGTACAAGAATCTTTTCGTTTATTAAAAAAAGTGTACGGTGTATCAGACGCTCAGTATAAAGAGCATATGGAACACGTGATTGAAACGTTAGATATTGGTCCTTTATTAGATAAGCCAGTTCGAAAGTTATCTCTAGGTCAAAGAATGCGTTGTGAATTAGCGGCAGCATTAATTCATAACCCACCGTTATTATTTTTAGATGAACCAACAATTGGGCTAGATGTACTTGTGAAATTGAAAATACGTGAATTTTTAAAAGAAATGAATGAACGTTATAAAACAACAATTTTATTAACAACCCATGATATTACTGATATTGAAGCATTATGTGAGCGTGTTATCATGCTGGATGAAGGAAATATTATGTATGACGGTTCTTTAAGTAATCTTCGTACGCAGTGGGGAGCGGAGAAGGAAATACATTTTCAGTTTATTGCACCAGTTTCCTATCAGGCTTTATCAATGGTTATGCCAGATAGTCATGTCGTTTGGTCGAAAGCGAAAGAGGAAAACGCGTGGGTTGCAAAAATACCGAATGAAGAAGTTATTATTTCAATGCTTATTTCTAAAGTAGTACAAGCCTTTCAAATTAAAGATTTAAAAATTAATGAAGTGTCTACAGAGGAAATTATTCGTAACATTTATGAAGAAGGTATTAAACATGGGTAAGTATATTGAAATGATTCGAATTCGCTTTTTAATGATGCTTGCGTATCGCACAAATTATTATAGCGGGATTTTAATTTATACGATTAATATCGGTGCTTACTATTTTTTATGGCAAGCAATTTATAGCGGAAAAGAGAATATTGAAAGTTTATCTATTTCGCAAATGACCACGTATATCGCAATCGCGTGGATGGCACGTGCCTTCTATTTTAATAATATAGATAGGGAAATTGCGATGGAGATTCAAGAAGGACGTGTGGCTGTAGAATTAATTCGTCCGTATAACTATTTGGGAATGAAAGTTATGCAAGGTCTTGGCGAGGGAATATTCCGTTTTGCCTTCTTTTCCATTCCAGGTATGGTTATCGTTACGTTATTATTTTCGTTGCAAATTACAACGAATTTTCAAACGTGGTTATATTTCTTCTTATCTTTAATATTTAGTTTTATTATTAATACACAAATTAATTTAATGACAGGAATGCTTACGTTTTTTCTATTTAATAATAGTGGGATTATGTATGCAAAACGCGTTGTTATTGATTTATTTTCAGGTCTATTATTACCAATTAGTTTTTATCCGTTATGGGCCCAAAAAGCAATGATGTTCTTACCGTTTCAGGCTATTAGTTATATTCCAAGTATGATTTTTTCTGAAGGTATACAGGGGAGTAAGTTGTATGAGGCTTTAATATTTCAAGTGATTTGGGCGATTGTACTTATTATTCCAATTGTACTCATGTGGAGAACGGCGAGAAAACGTCTAATTGTACAAGGGGGATGATGAGATGCTATATATAAACTTATTTTTACAATATGCAAGTCAATATATAAAAACGAAATTGGAGTATCGAGGCGATTTTATTGTTGGTTTACTTTCTGATTTATCGCTTCAAGCAGTTAATTTAATATTTATTCTCGTTGTATTTGGGCATACACAAGCATTGAAGGGATGGAGTCGAGAAGAGGTAATCTTTATTTATGGTTTCTTTTTAGTACCATTTGCCATCTTTTCAGCTTTCTTTAATATATGGGATTTTAATGATCGATACATTATTAAAGGGGAGATGGATCGTGTATTAACGCGACCGATCCATAGCCTATTTCAAATTATATTAGAAAGAATGGAACTTGAATCTTTAATTGGAGCTATTACAGGGATTGTTGTAATGGGATATGCAACTGTGGAGTTACAATTATCTTTTTACTGGTATGATTTCTTCTTATTTATATTGATGGTAGGAGGAGGAGCACTTGTATATGGAGGGATATTTGTTACGCTGGCGAGCCTTGGTTTTTGGTCGGATGCGAAAAGTTCAATTATGCCTCTTATGTATAACATAGGTAATTACGGGCGCTATCCTGTTAATATTTATAATCGTGTAATTCGTTTCATTTTAACGTTTGTTTTACCGTTTGCGTTTGTTGGAGTATATCCAGCAGCATACTTTTTAAGAAAAACAGAATGGAATAGTTATGCATTTGCGACGCCAATTGTTGGTATTATCTGTTTTACGATTGCAATCACCCTCTGGAACCAAGGGGTAAAAAGGTATCGTGGCGCGGGTAATTAATTATAGAAGCTTGTTCGTTTCTAAGGGATAAATCAGTTCTCCACCTCATACATATAAAATGAGGTGGAGGACATGTTATGGGGATTTATTCTATTAATTGCAGCAATCGCTATTTTGAAAAGTGTCCAATTATTATGGAGTTCCTATTCGGATTCAACGCGTTTTTTTTCGCTCTATAATTTGGCCACATTATTTTTGATCTATACAACAGTACTGATCGCGTTTGGATTAAGTTACGTTGTATTAGAGGAAATGGGTTTCGCAGTTTTGAAAGAGGACGGAGAAAGTTTGAACGCTCATTCTTTTCAACTCGTCGAAGTTTGTTTATATTTTAGCGCAGTTACTTTATTGTCTGTTGGATATGGTGACATATCTCCGATTGGAATTGGGCGATGGATTGCAATCGCAGAAGCGCTAATTGGATATACACTCCCTTTTGCTTTTGTGATGAGGTCTGTAATAGACAATGAAAAATAAGGAAGCATTTGTTATAGTAAAGGAAAAGAGTAGGAGTGATAACTATGATTACAGTAGGAGAAATGGCACCAGAATTCACATTAGAGGGAAGTAACGGAGAAGAAGTTCGTCTAGCTGATTTCCGCGGTAAAAATGTAGTTCTCTATTTTTACCCGAAAGATATGACGCCAGGATGTACAACTGAAGCATGTGATTTTCGTGATGCGTATGGAGTATTTCAAGAGAAGGATACGGTTATTCTTGGAGTAAGTCCTGATTCAGCGAATAGACATTTGAAATTCATTGAGAAACATGAATTGCCATTTACACTTTTAGTAGATGAAGATCATAAAGTAGCAGAGTTATACGATGTTTGGAAGTTAAAAAAGAACTTTGGGAAAGAGTATATGGGAATCGAGCGTTCTACATTTCTTATTAATAAAGACGGTGAACTTGTAAAAGAGTGGCGTAAAGTAAAAGTGAAAGGGCATATTGAGGATGTTCTTTCTTATATAAAATAAATCTACGTTGGAGATAAAATATGCAGAAACAAGGCAAGTGTCTATACATATTTTACTGCCTTACATAAAGTGGAAGTGTAGGGCATACCTCCTCAG
This sequence comes from Bacillus cereus group sp. BfR-BA-01347, assembly GCF_022663835.1. Classification (NCBI taxonomy): domain Bacteria; kingdom Bacillati; phylum Bacillota; class Bacilli; order Caryophanales; family Bacillaceae; genus Bacillus; species Bacillus cereus group sp. BfR-BA-01347. The sequence goes on from NZ_JAKUGG010000047.1 coordinate 14,328, forward strand.
ATGATAGTATTCCAAGTGCGATTATGTCGCACTTTTTTTCTATGTAATATATGAAGAAAAAGGGAAAGATACATAAAAACAAGTCCTGAATATAAAAATAAACCACATACTTATAGTAGAAATATTGACGATTTATAAGAAAAGGAGTACACTCTTTATAAGAATTATAAAATAATAATCCGTATAGAATCGGGGTGCATGACGGTGGTCAAAGAAGAATTAAAAGAAGCGCTAGAAATGCTGAAAAATACGGGTGTACGCATTACTCCACAGCGTCATGCTATTTTAGAGTACCTTGTGGAATCAATGACGCACCCAACAGCGGATGATATTTATAAAGCATTAGAAGGTAAGTTTCCAAATATGAGTGTTGCAACTGTCTATAATAACTTACGTGTGTTTAAAGAGGTTGGACTTGTAAAGGAATTAACTTATGGAGACGCTTCAAGTAGATTTGATTATGTTACAAGTCAACATTACCATGTGATTTGCGAAAAATGTGGTAAGATTGTTGATTTTCCTTATGGAGGCTTGGAAAAGCTGGAAGAGGAAGCTGCGAAAACGACAGGCTTCGTTATCAATAGTCATCGCTTAGAAATTTATGGCGTTTGTCCAGAGTGTCATAAGGCGTAATATATAATAAAGAAAGAGGCTGACGGCTATACGTCAGCCTCTTTCTTTATTATATAAGGATTAGCGTGAGGTTAATCGGGATTTACAGTGCTAAGTTAGTAAGAAGGGTTAGATAAAAGTTTGTCGAATTTACTTTGTATTGGTGAAAATGAATTCTTGGAGGGGACATTTTGAAGAAATATGAGATTAAAAATAACATTCCAACATTGGAAGAATATAAATATTTATGTGATTCTGTGGGATGGACTAATTATATGAACTTTGAGGTGGCGGAAATATCACTTCAAAATTCCATTTACTGTATAACAGTCAAGGATCATAATCAAATCATCGGCATGGGGAGAATTGTTGGTGATGGGGCTATCTATTTCTATATTCAAGATATAGTGGTTCATCCAGAGTATCAAAAGAATGGTATTGGAAAGAAAATAATGAATACTTTAGTAGAATACTTAAATGGGAATGCTCCAGATAAAGCATTCATTGGTTTGTTTGCGTCGCAAGGTAAAACATCATTCTACGAAAAATATGATTTTAAAGATTATTCGCCTAATATGACAGGGATGTTTACTGTTATTTCGAAAAAATAGGTGTAATAAATTTAATAAAACAATTAAAAAGTTGATTTTTAAGAAATCAACTTTTTAATGAGTTGAAACGTTTGTGGTGTTGCAAATTCGTATTTCCCTTGATACTTATGATTTATAACTCTTCTTATTATACTTTTCATCAAATTCTTTTCCATCTAGATCTCGATCTAGTGTTAAAGGTTGATTGCAGTGCATACATGCATCGACACGGCCGAGCATTTTTGTTGGCTTATCACAGCTTGGGCAAATAGTTTGGATAGTCTTAGTAGATAACATACCAATCCAAAAGTAAACGACAGTGCTAGCGATAACAGCTAAAAAGCCAACCATCATAAACGTTGTCATAATAATAATGTTTTCGCGGAAAAAGACACCTAAGTATGCAATGAAGAGGCCGATAAATACTAAACTTAATGCAAAGGTCCGGATTTTATTGATTTTGTTTGAATACTTAATGCTCATTCTCACCACGCTCCTATACTAATAATATAACATAAAATTTAGAATTTTCACTCTCATGTAAATTGATAAAGGGATAAGATATGAAATGAATAGGAGGGGAGCCATGAAGAATGAATGGACACTATAATGATTTTTACAGCGGTTTTTAAGTTTTTAACGGGATGTGAAATTTTTTTATAAAAAGTATTGACCCCGTATATACTGCATGATATATTAATAACCGTCGCTGATGCGGAAACGCAGAAAACGACAAAAAAGAAAATAAAAAACTTAGTTGACATTGAAAAATGAAGATGTTAACATAAGGAAGTCGCAAATGAGCGACTAAGTAGTTCTTTGAAAACTGAACGAAACAAACAACGTGAAACGTCAATTTTTATTTTAGATGCTAGACAAACTAACTTTATTGGAGAGTTTGATCCTGGCTCAGGATGAAC
>NZ_JAKUGG010000048.1:0-15762 GCF_022663835.1 Bacillus cereus group sp. BfR-BA-01347
TCATCCTGAGCCAGGATCAAACTCTCCAATAAAGTTAGTTTGTCTAGCATCTAAAATAAAAATTGACGTTTCACGTTGTTTGTTTCGTTCAGTTTTCAAAGAACTACTTGGCCGCTCATTTGCGACTTCCTTATGTTAACATCTTCGTTAGTTAATGTCAACTAAGTTTTTCATTTTGTTTGTCGCTTGCGACGTTAATGTCATCGGCGACTTGTTCTATATTACACCTCTAAAGTATAATCGTCAATACGTTTTTATAAAAAATATAAAAAGGCTTATTTCTTTTAAAATAAGCCTTTTTATCACATATCATTCTATTCATTTATTATTTCTCTATAATTGGTAACGAGACGATAAATTGAATAATACCATCCCTATATTCCGCTCGAATACTACCACCTTGTAACTCAACAATACTTTTCGCAATCGCTAAACCGAGTCCCGACCCTTCCGTTACTCTACTTCGAGATTGATCTTTCTTATAGAAACGTTCAAATAAATTCGCTAACTCTTCTCTCGTAAAATCTTCACTATGATTCGCAATTACAATTTGTATATCCCTACGCTGCCTTTGAAGAGAAACTTTTATCTCTCCATCATCTTTACTATACTTAATTGCATTCATTAGTAAATTATCAAATACACGAACCATCTTTTCCGAATCAATCGATGCATAAGCACGTTCCTCAGGAAACTTCTTAACAAACGTAAGTCCATGCTCTTCCGCTTGCGGTACTAACTCTTCTATTAATTGCTCCAATAACTCATTTACACATACTTCTTGTTTTTCTAATACAACTTGTTCATTCGTTAACTTCGTATACTCAAATAAATCTTCTATTAAATTCTTTAACTGCTCTGACTTCGCAAAAGCAATTCTCGTATATTCATCGTGTTGCTCTTTATTTTCATATTTAGAATCTCGAAGCAATCGCAAGTAACCCATAATAGAAGTCAGTGGTGTACGCAAATCGTGAGATACATTTGTAATAAGCTCGTTCTTTTGCTTCTCTAATTTACGTTCCTTTTCTATATTATTCATAAGCTCTTCTGCCATATTATTAATATTTTCTGTTAAAGATGCAATCTCATCTTCACCTTTCTTCTCTATACGATACGCTAAGTTTCCTTTTTCTATTTCCTTTACACCTTGTGCCATCGCTTCAATTTGCTTCATCTTTCTCTTTGTTATATAGAAGAAAGAGAAAATGAATACGAGTACACCAATTAAAAATGGGAATGGCCCTTCTACTTTATAATACACTACTTCTCCTTGAGGAATTCCGCTCACAAACATATACAAATTTTTACCTTCAATTGTAATAGGTGAGAAAGTAATAAACTCTTTTCTAGATCTTTCAATATCATTATTATTTGAATAATTGATAGCAAACGAAGTTGCATTACGAATTGTATTATGCAAATTAATTTGTTCTTCTTGCGCCTGCTTCGTTTTATACAAAACCTTACCACTTTCATCCGTAACTAATATTTTAAAAGCATCCTGCCTCTGCTCTAAATTTTCATTTTCTAGCTCTATCATACTTTGTACAGCATCTAATTTATTTGCATCAACCATCATTTCCGCGGTACTTTGCGCTTTACGATTAATTTGTTCCATACCATCTCTATAATTAATCTCAGCATGTCGACTAGCATCTTCAAAAACAGGTGCTACTATCTTCGTTGATACAAAGAGTCCTAATAACGCACAAGCAGTAAATGCAGTAATAAGTTGAATTCGTATACTCCGTTTCACACTCTTTATTATCTTCCTAATTAATTCTCGAATTTTCCTAACATAAGTAAACGGATTAAATATCTTTTTCAATCTTATACCCCACTCCCCATACTGTTTTTATATATCTAGGTTTCCTTGGATTCTCCTCAATCTTTTCACGTACTTTTCGAATATGCACCATTACCGTATTATCAGACTGGAAAGATCTTTCGTTCCAAACCTTTTCATAAATTTGTTCCGCGCTAAAGACCATACCCGGATTACGAGCTAGTAATTCTAGAATTGAAAATTCCCTTGGGGTCAGTTTCACTTCTTCTCCGTCCACAATAACTTTATGGGTCGAGATGTTTATTTTCATCTCTCCAATTTCTAGCTCGTCCTCATTTTGTATAGCGAAACCATTCATTTTCATATAACGGCGTAACTGAGATTTAATTCTTGCGATTAACTCTAACGGATTAAATGGTTTCGTTACATAATCATCTGCACCCGTTGTTAACCCTAAAATCTTATCCATATCTTGCGTTTTCGCAGAAAGCATAATAATAGGCATTTCTTTCGCTTCCCTTACCTTCATACACATATGAATACCATCCACTTTCGGCATCATAATATCTAATACGACTAGATGTACTTCATTTTCTTCTAGTAAACGTAATCCTTCTTCTCCGTCTCCTGCTTGTAATACTTTATATCCTTCATTCTTTAAATAGATTGTAATTAAATTCCGAATTTCTTTTTCATCATCTACGACAAGTATTGTTTCGTGTGCCACAATATCTCCCCCATCACTTTTTTAATCCCTAACTTCTATTATAGGAAAACTTCTGAAGAAAAACGCTCGGAAATCCTTAAGATTTTCTGAAGACGCAAAAAAGGTCTAGACTCCCCTTAAGTCTAGACCTTTCAAAAAACCCCTTTTATTTACGAACGTAGATGAAATATAGTACGAATAAAACTCCCATAACATACATAATCGGATGAACCTCTTTACGACGACCACTCACAACCATTGTAATTGGATAGAAGATAAATCCAATCGCAATCCCAGTTGCGATACTATACGTAAGTGGCATAGAGATAATTGTAAAGAATGCTGGTACTGCAATCTCGAATTTCTTCCAATCAATTTCCCCTAAGGAAGAAACCATCAAGATTCCTACAATAATTAAAGCCGGTGCCGTTACAGCTGGCGTTACAACACTTAGTAATGGCGAGAAGAATAGTGCCAGTAAGAAGAATCCTGCTGTTACAACTGCTGTAAATCCAGAACGCCCTCCCGCTGCTACCCCTGCAGAAGATTCAATGTAAGACGTTGTTGTTGATGTACCCAAGATCGCACCAATTACAGTTGCAATCGCATCTGCAAATAACGCTTTTCCTGCACGTGGTAATTTATTGTTCTTCATTAATCCTGCTTGATTCGCAACCGCTACAAGCGTACCTGCTGTATCAAAGAAATCTATAAAGAAGAACGTTATAATAACAATCCCCATTTGAACTGTGAAAATATCGCCGAAGTGCGTTAACGCCACGCCGAACGTTGGTTCTAGACTCGGTATTGCTCCCACCACAGCTTTCGGAGTATCAATTAATCCTGTTGCAACTCCTAAGATCGCTGTAAGAATCATACCGTAAAATACTGCACCATTAACTTTCTTAATCATGAAGATGATCGTAGTAACAACCCCGAAGATTGCTAGTAACGTTGTGCCCTTTGTTAAGTCCCCCAACCCAACAAGAACCGCATCGTTTTTCACGATAATTCCGGCATTTTGGAATCCAAGGAAAGCAATGAATAATCCAATACCTGCTGCTACTGCAAACTTTAACTCCGATGGAATTGCATTAATGATTTTTTCACGAATACCTGAAGCAGTAAGAATAATAAAGATAATACCTGACATTAATGTTCCAGCAATGGCCGTTTGCCACGGAATACCCATCGTTAACACTGCTGTATAAGCAAAGAACGCGTTAATTCCCATACCCGGCGCTAAAGCAATTGGATACTTCGCGAAAATACCCATAATTAACGAACCGATCGCTGCCGCTAATGCCGTAGCAACGAATACTGCACCTGGATCCATCCCTGTACCTGCTGGTAACCCTTTAACATTTCCAAGCGACAGCGTAGCAGGATTGACAAATAGTACGTAAGCCATAGATAGAAATGTCGTTAACCCTGCTATGAACTCAGTCTTATAATTCGTACCGAGCTCATCAAACTGAAAATAGCGTTTCATCTTACGTTTCCCCCGTTATATGATTACTCGCCGCATTTCTCCTAGCCCTCTTTTATCCCGAGAAATAAAAAAGGCTTCCATTGCATTTATACATGGAAGCGTTCTATAAACAAAGACAAGTTTCCCCTCATCTTTATACAAACGCCTCGTAGTCAAGCCATTTACGGTAGCTAGGTAGAAACTTTCGGGCCATATCCCCGATATTATACGACGGCTATAATATTCACTTTTCGTTTGAATTACATAATCATATTAACTCGACGAAGTAGTTTTGTCAATTTAAAAACGAACATTTTTATAAAATTTTATAGTTTCGTTCGTATTAATACCAAAATAAAAAAGATCCATCTATGCATAAGCAATAGATGGACCTTTTTATAAATACTATTCCCACTCAATCGTTGCTGGTGGCTTACTCGTTACATCATACACGATACGGTTAACGTGTTTTACTTCGTTTACGATACGTACAGAGATTTTCTCTAATACGTCCCAAGGGATACGTGCCCAGTCAGCTGTCATACCGTCGATAGATGTTACCGCACGGATACCTACTGTGTAATCGTAAGTACGCTCGTCACCCATAACACCTACGCTACGCATACCAGGAAGCGCAGTGAAGTATTGCCAGATTTCACGGTCTAAGCCCGCTTTAATAATTTCTTCACGTAAAATCGCATCAGATTCACGAACGATTTCTAATTTCTCTTCTGTGATTTCACCTAATACACGAATACCAAGACCCGGTCCTGGGAATGGTTGACGCCATACGATTTCATCAGGAATTCCTAGTTCAGACCCTAATACACGTACTTCGTCTTTAAATAACGTGTTTAAAGGCTCGATTAATTTGAACTGCATGTCTTCTGGAAGTCCACCAACGTTATGGTGAGATTTAATTGTTTGTGCAGTTGCTGTACCACTCTCAACGATATCTGTGTAAAGTGTACCTTGCGCTAAGAAGTCCATACCTTGTAATTTAGACGCTTCATCATCAAATACGTAAATGAATTCGTTACCGATGATTTTACGTTTTTGTTCTGGATCTTCTACACCTTTTAACTTGTCCATAAAGCGGTCTTTTGCATCCACTTTAATAACGTTCATATGGAAGCCTTCGCTAAATGTTTTCATAACGCCTTCCGCTTCGCCTTTACGAAGTAAACCGTGATCAACGAAAATACATGTTAATTGGTCACCAATTGCTTTATGAATTAACACTGCTACAACAGAAGAGTCTACACCGCCGCTAAGTGCGCATAGTACTTTTTTGTCTCCAACCGTTTCACGGATTTTCTCTAATTCTACTTCGATAAAGTTCTCCATGTTCCATCCTTCAGAACAACCACAAGCACCGAATACGAAGTTTTTAATTAAATCGTTACCGTGCTCAGAGTGACGTACTTCTGGGTGGAATTGTACACCGTATAAGTTTTTGTCTTCATTGCTCATACCAGCAATTGGGCAAGATTCACTTGTTGCGTCTACTACGAATCCTTCAGGTAAACCAGTTACTAAGTCACCATGGCTCATCCATACAACTTGCTCTTCTGGAAGGTTCGCATATAATTTTGATTCGTTCTCTACTTTAAGAACAGCTTTTCCGTACTCGCGGTGATTTGCACGCTCTACTTTACCACCGAAGTGTTGCGTCATAAGCTGCATACCGTAACAAATACCGAAGATTGGTAAACCTAGTTCAAAGATTTTTTCATCACAATGTAATGCACCTTCACCGTATACACTATTTGGTCCACCAGAGAAAATAATCCCTTTTGGATTCATTGCTTTAATTTCTTCTGCAGTAATTGTATGTGGATGAAGTTCACTGTATACACCGAACTCACGAATTCGACGTGCTATTAACTGATTGTATTGACTTCCAAAATCTAAAACGATAATTGTATCGTGTTGTTTCTTCAAAATAATCACCCCAACGTTAGTTCTCGTATATAAATATTTTCACCAATTTGGCGAAAAGCATTACCAATATAATAAAAAAAGCCAGTCCTCCGCCTCTAGTCTCATAACAAAGAAAAGGCAGGGGTCTGGCTTTATAAAGAAAGATAGTCTCCGCTCTTTATAAATATAAGACACACTGCCTTCATAGTCAGGTTGTTTACGGTAACCCGGTAGAGACTCTCAAACCATATCATTGAGGATATATGAAGGATCGTTTTATATTATCTTCCTAGATTCTAACAATGAAGTATCAATATGGTCAAGAGAGAAAGCGACAAAATTCTACAGAAATTCATTTCCTTTTTTAAAAAACATAAAAAAACATCCATTTCTATATAGAAATGGATGTTTTTTAGGGCAAACGGAATTACATCATTCCGCCCATACCGCCCATGCCCATGCCGCCCATGTCAGGCATTGCTGGTGCATTTGGTTCTGGCTTGTCAGCTACTACAGCTTCAGTTGTTAAGAACATAGCTGCAACAGATGCTGCGTTTTGAAGTGCAGAGCGAGTTACTTTAGCTGGATCTACGATACCAGACTCAAGCATGTTAACCCATTCGCCAGTAGCTGCGTTGAAACCAACGCCTACTTTTTCGCCTTTTAGACGCTCTACAACTACAGATCCTTCTAGACCAGCGTTGATTGCGATTTGGCGAACTGGCTCTTCTAGTGCGCGAAGTACAATGTTGATACCTGTTGCTTCGTCGCCTTCAGCTACGATAGAAGCTACTTTTGTGTATACGTTCATAAGTGAAGTACCACCACCTGCAACGATACCTTCTTCTACTGCTGCACGAGTTGAGTTAAGTGCATCTTCAATGCGAAGTTTGCGTTCTTTCAACTCAGTTTCAGTTGCTGCACCTACTTTAATTACCGCTACGCCACCTGCAAGTTTTGCAAGACGCTCTTGTAATTTTTCACGATCGAATTCAGAAGTTGTTTCTTCTAATTGCGCACGGATTTGACCGATGCGAGCTTCGATTTGTTCTGTGCTTCCTACACCTTCAACTACAGTTGTATTTTCTTTCGTTACAACAACTTTACCAGCGCGTCCTAAAGATTCAACTGTAGCAGATTTTAAGTCACGGCCTAATTCTTCAGTGATTACTTCGCCACCTGTTAAGATTGCGATATCTTCTAGCATTGCTTTACGACGGTCACCAAATCCAGGAGCTTTAACAGCTACTACGTTGAATGTACCACGAAGTTTGTTCACTACTAATGTAGCTAAAGCTTCGCCTTCTACATCTTCAGCAATGATAAGAAGTGGTTTACCTTGTTGTACCACTTGCTCTAATACTGGTAAGATTTCTTGAATGTTAGAAATCTTTTTGTCAGTGATTAAGATGTATGGGTTATCAAGAACTGCTTCCATTTTGTCAGAATCAGTAATCATGTAAGGAGATGCATATCCACGATCAAATTGCATACCTTCTACTACGTCTAATTCTGTTGTGAATCCTTTAGACTCTTCTAAAGTAATAACGCCGTCGTTACCAACGCGCTCCATTGCTTCAGCGATTAATTGACCTACTTCTTCGTCAGCTGCAGAAATAGCAGCTACTTGTGCGATAGAAGATTTTCCTTCGATTGGTTTAGAAATCGTTTTTAATTCTTCAATTGCAGCAGTAACAGCTTTTTCGATACCTTTACGAAGACCCATTGGGTTCGCACCAGCTGTTACGTTTTTAAGACCTTCACGAATCATAGCTTGCGCTAATACAGTTGCAGTTGTTGTTCCGTCACCAGCTACATCGTTTGTTTTGCTAGCAACTTCTGCTACTAACTTCGCACCCATGTTTTCGAATGCATCTTCTAATTCGATTTCTTTTGCGATTGTTACACCATCATTTGTAATAAGTGGTGAACCAAATTTTTTCTCAAGTACAACGTTACGACCTTTTGGTCCAAGTGTTACTTTTACTGCGTTTGCAAGAGTGTCGACACCGCGAAGCATCGAACGACGTGCTTCTTCACTAAATTTAATATCTTTTGCCATAATAATTGACCCCCTTGGATTTTTTAAGATTTATATAATTAACCGATAACTGCTAAAATGTCACTTTCACGTAAAATCAAGTAGTCTGTACCTTCATATTTCACTTCAGTACCTGCATATTTTGAGAAGATGATAAGATCACCTGCTGCTACCTCTAAAGCAACACGCTCACCATTCTCAAGCACTCGACCAGTACCTACTGCAACAACTTTACCCTCTTGTGGTTTTTCTTTTGCAGTATCTGGTAATACAATACCACTTGCTGTTTTTTCTTCTGCTTGAACAAGCTCAATTACAACGCGATCACCTAATGGCTTTAGCATGAACAATAACCTCCTCATTTTGTTATGTAAATTTCTTTTATTAGCACTCAAGTCATCCGAGTGCTAACACACTTATAATAATAAATAATCTCAATTTCTTTTGCAAGTAAAAAAATCATAATTTTTTCGCAAATTACTATATAAACTTTCTATATAGAATACCGCCTTTACTATATGAATCGTTGTTTCCCCTACTCGTATGTTACAATATGAAAGACACCCTAAGTTGTTTTCGCTAAACGTACAACTTTTTCCTGTCTCCTACTTTAATTTCAAATAAAGATTTACAAAAAAATCATAATTCGAATGAAAGTTTATATCGTAGATAACATATTTACATGTTATCCTACCTTATCTCATACACTAGAGTTAGAAAGGATGGTTAAACCATTTGAAGAAACAATACTGGTGGATTATCGTTACATACATTTTAATGCAGTTATCTGGCGTTGTTGGATTACCACTTCTCCTAAAAACAGGACTCTATGATAATAGAGGATTTACCATTGAGGAAAAAGGACAAATCATAATGGGACACTGGGCAATTATTAGCTTCTTTGTTGCATTATGTATCATACTTTGGTTACTTAGAACAGATATTCGTGACAGGCATTTAGATGCAATGCGCTCTTCTGTCCCAGCTACTATTGGATGGATTTTCATCGGGTTCTTCTTAGCTTTCTTTTCACAAATAGTTGCCGGTATGATCGAGATGCAGCTACTAGGAATTAAGCAAGGTTCAGAAAATACAATGAAACTGATGGAAATTGCAAGAACGACACCTTGGTTCCTTATTGTCGTATCTATAATCGGACCTATCTTAGAAGAAATCGTATTTAGAAAAATTTTATTTGGTGCACTTTATAAGAAGTTTAACTTCTTTATTGCAGCTATCATTAGTTCGCTTGTATTCGCAGCAATTCATTTTGATTTTACTCACTTATTGGTATACACTGCTATGGGGCTCGTATTCGCCTTCTTATATGTGAAGACGAAACGTATTATCGTTCCGATTGCAGCTCATGTTGCGATGAATACATTAGTTGCTATTGGGCAAATTTTTATGAGCAATGAGCAAATTCAAGAAATGATTAAAGAAGCTGAAAAAATGCAAGGCTTTATCGGAGGATTTTTTGTATGAGAAACTCACCATTGTTCATGGCTGCACTATACTTCCTTCTTGGATGTATCTTTACACGCTTGGCCATTACGAACGTGACAGATACAATCTGGAATATGTGGACAATACTATTTGCAGTTATGGCAACAATTGATTTTAATTTGGCACTTCGCCTTATATTAGTTAAATTCACAAAGAAGAAACAATAATAAAACGCAGAGGTCGCTTCCTCTGCGTTTTATTGTGGATAGTTTTTCAAAAAGTAAACTAATGTTTGTAACTCTACAGCTAAGTCAATATGATGAATTCTAATATTCTCTGATACGTTTAATCGCGCTGGTGTGAAATTCAAAATACCGTGCACGCTCGTTTCAGCTAATCTATCTGCTACAGCTTGTGCTACTGTGGCTGGTACTGTTAATATTGCCACTTGTATATCATTTGATAATCTCTCTTCTAATTCATCTAAATGATATACAGGAATGCCCCCGATTTCTGTTCCAACTTTCTCTTCACTAACATCAAATGCCATTTCAATTTTTGTATTATTGTTTTTCGTGAAATTATAATGTAAGAAAGCGGTCCCTAAATTACCTACTCCAATAAGTGCTACACGTGTTATATCATCTTGATCAAGTGTTTCGCGGAAAAATGATAATAAATAATTTACGTTATATCCATATCCCTTTTTCCCTAACGCTCCAAAATACGAAAAATCTCTTCGTATTGTTGCGGAATCTACTTTTACTGCCTCACTCAATTCGGCCGATGAAACACGCTGCTTACCAGAAAGAGATAAGTTTTGGATAAATCGATAGTATAGAGGCAATCTTTTAGCAGTGGCTTGTGGAATCTTTTGCTGATCCATATGACCTCTCCTCTCTTCCTATCATTATTCATATACTTTAATCAAATACAGAAGTTTAGCACTCATTAAATTCCTTGTATAATAAAGAGAAGAAGTATTCTCTCTTTATTTTAAACTATACACTATTTTTAGTATGATTGAGAAATATAAACATGGCAAAGTTAAGAAATTATTTGAGGTGAAAACATTGATTTTATTACAAGTAAACGCGCTTTCGAAATTATACGGTGCAGAAACAATTCTGGCAAACATAAAATTGGAAGTACAAACAAAAGATCGTATCGCATTAGTTGGAAGGAATGGAGCAGGAAAATCTACATTATTAAAAATAATCGCTGGTGAATTATCTCATGATGGTGGCGAAATTATAAAACCAAAAGATGTCTCAATCGGATATTTAGCTCAAAATACTGGACTAGAAACGTCTTTAACAATTTGGGATGAAATGCTAACCGTCTTTACCCACTTACAGCAAATGGAGACAAAACTTCGAAGGCTTGAGCAAGAAATGGGAAAAGAAGAAAACTTTTCAAACGAAGCTACATATGAAAGATTGTTAGCTGAGTATGACCAATTGCAACTCAATTATAAAGATCAAGGTGGATATCAATATGAAGCGGATATTCGCTCCATTTTAAGCGGCCTTGGCTTCCCAGTTGAAACGCACCAGACGACGATTTCTACTTTAAGCGGCGGGCAAAAAACAAGATTAGCTCTCGGGAAATTATTATTAACAAAACCAGACTTACTTATTTTGGATGAGCCTACAAACCATTTAGACATCGAAACATTAACGTGGCTTGAGCAATATTTACAAGGTTATCCTGGCGCAATATTAATCGTTTCACATGACCGTTATTTCTTAGACAAACTCGTTACACAAGTATATGAAATTTCGAATAAAGAAAGCAGACGATTTGTTGGTAACTACAGTAAATATTTAGACTTAAAATCAGCATTATATGAGCAAGAAATGAAACGTTACGAAAAACAACAAGATGAAATCGCAAAACTTGAGGACTTCGTTCAAAAGAATATAGCTCGCGCTTCTACAACGAAACGGGCTCAAAGTCGCCGTAAACAACTAGACAGAATGGAATTATTAACAAGACCATTAGGGGATTCTAAGTCAGCATCATTCCACTTCGATATTGAAAAGCAAAGTGGAAATGATGTTTTACAAGTAAATGATGCAACCATCGGCTATGATGAGAACCCTATAATTGAACATGTAACTATGCGCTTAACTCGCGGAGATAGTGTTGCTTTAGTTGGTCCAAATGGAATTGGGAAATCCACATTATTAAAGTCTATTGTGAATAAGTTACCACTATTAAATGGTGATGTTTCTTTCGGATCAAATGTATCTGTTGGTTATTATGATCAAGAACAAGCAAACTTAACATCTTCTAAACGGGTTTTAAATGAACTATGGGATGAATATCCACTGCAACCTGAAAAAGAAATCCGTACTATACTCGGGAATTTTTTATTCACAGGAGATGATGTACTGAAACCAGTATCTTCCCTTAGTGGTGGACAAAAAGCTCGATTAGCTCTTGCAAAACTTATGATGCAAAAATCAAATTTATTAATTCTAGATGAGCCTACGAACCACCTTGATTTAAATAGTAAAGAAATTTTGGAGAATGCTTTAATTGATTACCCAGGGACTCTTCTATTCGTCTCACATGACCGCTACTTTATTAACCGTGTAACAACGACTGTGGTTGAGTTATCAACAGAAGGTGCACAGGAATATTTAGGGGATTACGATTACTACGTTGAAAAGAAAAATGAAATGATTGAACGTGCAGAACTTGAACAGCAAGAAAGTGACATTCCTGTTCAAAAGGTGGTTGCACAAGAGAAATTAAATTATTTAGAAGAAAAAGAGCGTAAAAAACTAGAGCGTCAACGCACTAGAAAAATTGAAGAGCTAGAACAAAGTATATTAGAATTAGAAGAAGAAATTGCTACGTTAGAAGATCAACTTTGCTTACCAGAAATATATGCAGATTATGAAAAAGCTAGTGAAATTACAACTAAAAAGCAAACGCTACAAGAACAACTTGAAACTTGTATGGCAGAATGGGAAGAGCTGCATGTATAAGCATATTTAAATAAAGAAGATGTCTCATAAGTCAGGATTTTTGACTATGCGACATCTTCTTTTCTTTTAATACAGAAACAATTTTTTGAGTATATCAATCGTAACTTAGAATATACTAACGATTTTTCAAATATATCTATCGTAACCCTATATATATTAACAATTTGACACGAAATATCGATTTAACGACAAAGATTGACAATATTAGCATCTTCTATAATGGGGTGATGTTTCAAAATGTTTTTCGGGGATATCTTCTTACCTTTTATTTCCCGAAAAAGAACAAATTCAAAGGTCTGACATCATCCTATTTATCCACAAGTTTATACACATATCCACCTTTATAAAATAAACCTTAAAATAACTTTTCCACATTATCCACAATCAACAAAAAAGTTATCAACATTTTATATACACAATAAAACCCATATTATCAACAGACAATATGGGTTTTATCCACAACCTGTGGTTAATTATGTGCATAACTATGCTTCAATATCTAATCCTGGATTTGCATTTAAGGCTAATGTTGCACGCTTACCTTGTTCATAAGCAATTGTCCCTGCCGCTGCAATCATCGCTGCATTATCTGTGCATAAAGATAGCGGCGGAATAATTAATTCAATGTTTTCTTTTTGTGCAAATTCCTCTTCTAATCGCGCACGAAGTCCTTTATTAGCAGCTACTCCACCAGCAAGAAGTAATTGCTTTACATTATAAGCTTCTGCTGCACGAGCTGCTTTCGTTACAAGTACATCTATTACACTTTCTTGGAAACTTGCCGCTAAATCTTCTGGCGCAATTTCTATACCGCGTTGTTTTGCATTATGCACAGTGTTGATAACTGCTGATTTCAATCCACTAAAGCTAAAATCATATGAATCTGGTTCTAGCCATGCACGAGGCAAATCAATTGTCGGTTCTCCTTCATGTGCAAGGCGATCAATATGAGGACCACCTGGATATGGCATAGATAACGTACGAGCTACTTTATCATATGCTTCTCCAGCTGCATCGTCTCGTGTTTCACCAATTACTTCAAATGAACCATGTTCTTTCATATAAACAAGTTCTGTATGCCCACCAGATACAACAAGTGATAATAACGGGAATTGAACTTCTTTTACTAAACGGTTCGCATAAATATGACCAGCAATATGATGAACACCGACTAACGGAATATCATGTGCAAACGCTACTGCCTTCGCTGCATTTACTCCAATTAGAAGTGCTCCTACTAAACCAGGACCTTCTGTTACAGCAATTGCATCAATATCATCAAATGTGATGTTTGCTTCCTTTAAAGCTTCTTCTAACACAACTGTAATTTCTTCTACATGATGACGGGATGCAATCTCTGGTACAACGCCGCCAAAACGTTTATGACTTTCAATTTGTGATGCAACGACATTCGCAATAATTTCCGTTCCATTTTTAACAACTGCTACTGCTGTTTCATCACAACTTGTTTCAATACCAAGTATAATCGTATTTTTTTCCATTATATATTCACCCACATTACGAGACCATCTTCCTGATTGTCTGCATAGTATCGTTTACGAATCCCACCATTTTGAAATCCGTATTTTCTGTATAACTGCTTTGCTACTTCATTTGATACACGTACTTCAAGTGTCATTGTTTTTACCCCTAGTTCTTTCGCTTCAGAAATAACTGCTTTCAATAGGGCATCTCCTAACTTTTGACCTCGGTATTCTGGCAAAATAGCTATATTTGTTATATGTGATTCATCAATAATTATCCACAATCCACAATACCCGACTACACGACCATCTTTTTCTAACACAATATAATGTGCATGTTCATTCATCGTTAATTCACGGTGAAAGGCATCTGCAGTCCAAGGAGTTGAAAAAGACGCTTCTTCAATAGCTACAATTTGAGCAATATCATCAAGCTCCATCTTTCTAAACATCATATCCATCTTCTGCAAGCTCCTACTTGTTTTGACTTTCTAACCACTTTGTTTCAGCTTCAGCTAAACGAAGATAGCTTGGAACAAACGTATGCACATCTTGTTCTTCTTTTTGTAATCCTAAGAATGCTAGCTCGCTTGGTCTTGGGTTATTTTTAGTAAATGGAGCGAATACAGCTTGATCACCTAAATGTTCTATAATTGTTTCTTTATGCAATTTAACATCGTTACCGATAAATAAAACAGGCTGTCCTTTATCTTTTAACATTTGCAACCAGTCTACAATAAGAATAATTCGGTCTTCTTCTATTGAAGTTAACTGCTCTCCTTCATATGTATATAACCCAGTATAAATTTGCCCACGTCTTCCATCAAATAAAGGACAAATTAATCCGTTAAAGTTAGCACCGTTTGCAGCTACTACCTCTAAACTTGATACACCTACAATTGGTATTTGAAGTGACCAAGCTAATGTTTTCGCCGCTGTCACGCCTATGCGAACACCTGTATAGGATCCAGGTCCAGCAGCTACAACGATTTTAGTTAATTCCTTCGGTTTTACGCCACACTCTTTTAACAGTTTCTCTACAGCTGGCATAAGACGTACAGAATGGTTTTTTGTTAAATTTGTAATGATTTCCCCAATTACGTTTCCTTCCTCAATAAGGGATACACCCATTACGTAATTTGAAGTATCAATTGCTAGTACTTTCATCTTGTAATAGCTCCTCACATAATCTAATATAGCGATCTCCAATTGGCTCGAGTATAATTTTTCTTGTGTCATCTCCAGCATGGAATAAACTAATTTGTAACTTTTCATTCGGTAAATATGCTTCTATTAAATGAGCCCATTCTACTACCGTAATTCCTTCACCGTAGAAATATTCATCAAAGCCTAAGTCCTCTTCACTTTCTGCTAAGCGATACACGTCCATATGATATAGCGGTAATCTTCCTTTATATTCTTTGATGATATTAAAGGTAGGACTATTTACAACTCTTTTCACTCCAAGACCTTTTGCTAGTCCCTTTGTAAAAGTCGTCTTACCAGCTCCAAGATCTCCTTCTAAAATAATTACATCTTGTGCCTCTACGAGCTCACCTAGTTTTTCTGATAACCTTTGTGTTTCCTCAGAAGATTTTGTTGTTACTTCATACTTACTCACAGATTTCACCTACTTTACTCACAATGTTCTCTGCTCTTTATTATACAGGTTTTGAATATATAAAAAAGTCCTTAGGAGTTGTCCTAAGGATAGTTTGACTGTCTTTATTAGTTTTTTGTTAAAACAAATAAAAAAATACGAAACAACTTGTTTCGTTCTTTTCTTTATATGAAATGGCGGTCCCGACCGGGGTCGAACCGGCGATCTCCTGCGTGACAGGCAGGCATGTTAACCACTACACCACGGGACCATTTGGTTGCGGGGACAGGATTTGAACCTGCG
>NZ_JAKUGG010000049.1:0-14862 GCF_022663835.1 Bacillus cereus group sp. BfR-BA-01347
CTGAGCCAGGATCAAACTCTCCAATAAAGTTAGTTTGTCTAGCATCTAAAATAAAAATTGACGTTTCACGTTGTTTGTTTCGTTTAGTTTTCAAAGTTCAACATCGCGTTTTAGCGACTTTTATAATTTAACATTTCTCGTTAAATCTGTCAACAGTTTTTTTCTTTCGCTGCTGACGACGCTTATTAATTTACCATATTAATCATTTAATAGTCAACACTTTTAAAAAAAATGCCAAAATAATTTTATCTTGGCATGATATAAAGCTTAATAATCACTAATGCTGCCACACCGGGTAGGCCTAATAAACTCGTTATTGCTGCTGTACCCATGTTAATCGGGATATGAAAATCAAAATATGTCCCTATAACATTTACGATAAAAAGCAACGCTATTCCTAAAGTAACATGAAAAATCACCTTACCTATAAAACGTAATGGCTTAGAGGCAACACCAAAAACAAGAAAAATAAATACTAAAGTAAGAATGCCAACAATAATAATTGTAGAATTCATTTTTTCCTCCTTATGAATGACCTATACATCTATTTGTATGGGACAAGACAATAAAAAAGAACAGTTATCATAAGTGGCATCCCTTTCATATAAACTAAATAAAACAATAACTCAGCATTTAACAAATAAAATAAAAAGGCCTGCTTAGAAAGCAGAACCCTTTACCATTGTTCCATTTTTACAGGACGACGCTTTGCTTCTTTCAACAAAAAGAAATATTTCGCCTCTGCTATTTTCAAAGAACAAATGACATCTTGAGACGGTTCTACACTTTGTTCGACCATTCTCTTCTGACGTAACCACTCATTCTTCACTTTTTCCAAAAGTACAATTAACTTATCGTCATACTCTTTACGCAATTTACCCTTTTTTTGAAAGAACATTTTTGTTTCTCCTCTTATACTTCTCTGCGACCTTCTAACGCTTTGGATAGTGTCACTTCATCTGCATATTCTAAATCTCCACCAACTGGCAGACCATGCGCAATACGAGTTACTTTAATGCCTGTAGGTTTTAAGAGGCGGGAGATATACATGGCTGTAGCTTCCCCTTCAATATTAGGGTTTGTTGCTAATATCACTTCTTGTACGGTTTCATCATGTAGTCGCTTTAAGAGTTGTGGGATATTAATGTCTTCCGGTCCAATTCCCTCCATAGGAGAAATCGCACCACGTAACACATGATATACACCTTGATACTCTTTCATTTTTTCCATCGCGATTACATCTTTCGGTTCTTGCACGACACAAACAACTGATTGATCTCGATGTGAATCATTACAAATATAACAAGGATCACGATCAGTAATATGTCCGCATACAGAACAGTACGCTAAATCTCGCTTCGCATTTACAAGTGCTTTCGCGAAACCTAACACGTCATCTTCTTTCATATCTAATACGAAAAACGCCAATCGAACCGCTGTTTTCGGTCCGATACCTGGCAACTTCATAAAACTATCGATTAGTTTTGATATTGGTTCTGGATAATGCATGTATCAATATCCTCCTAGAACATTCCACCCGGTAAGTTTAAGCCTTTTGTAAATTTACCCATTGTAGAGTTTGAAAGCTCATCAGCCTTTTTAAGCGCATCATTTGTTGCAGCTAACACTAAGTCTTGTAACATTTCGATATCTTCTGGATCTACAACTTCTTCTTTAATCTTCACTTCAAGAATTTGCTTGTGACCATTTGCGATAACTGTAATCATTCCGCCGCCAGCTGTACCTTCAACTGTTTTTTCACCAAGCTCTTCTTGTGCTTTCGCCATGTCCTTTTGCATCTTTTGCATTTGTTTCATCATGTTATTCATATTTCCCATTCCGCCACGCATCATAATTAATTCCTCCTAATTATTATTACTCTTTTATTTCAATGAGTTCTTGCCCTACTAATTTCACTGCCTCTTCTATAAGAGGGTCTTCCTTTTTCTCCGGACTTTCTTCAGACTCTCCACCTTCACGTTGTAAAAAGTCTTCACGGATTTTACCCCATTCACTTTTGGGAATGGCAATCATATTTAACCTTTTACTTAGCAATTCAAATAAAGCTTGTTCTACTGTATCCATAGCTTCTCGATTTTCGCTCGCCATCTTACAGTGAATCTCATATTGAAATGCTAAAACGTAAGTGTCATCTGAAGCTGCCACCGGTTCGCTATTTTCTAGTAAAACGGCAAACGCTACTTTGTTATATGATTTGAGTCTTCCTAACAACTCACCCCATACAGCTTTTAATTGTTCTAAATCTTGACGCTTCGCTTGTTTTAATACTTCATTTACACGTCCGACAGGAATTTTCATACTTCCTGTTCGTACCGGTTTTGGTGTTGCACGTGTCTCTCTTACTTCTTGTTGTACACCAGCTGGCACACCGTTCTTTTTGACTTGCTCTAACTCTTTCTCCAGTTGCTGCATCCTGTTCATAATTGCTTGCAAACGATCTGTACCATTTGCTTGCATCATAAACTGTTGACACAATTGCACCATAACAACTTCTAAGAAAATACGCGGATGATTTGTCCACTTCATTTCCTGTTGTCCCTTACTAAGGGTATGAATAATCTCATAGATCACTTCCGGTTGCATTTCTTCACTCAACTTACGGAATTGATCATCTACAATTACTCGTTCCAACATATGTTCTAGTTGCGGTGAAGTTTGATATAAAAGCATATCACGATAATAGTAAATGAAATCCTCCATAAAACGAACTGGATCCTTCCCTTTACTCATCATTTCATCTATGATTTGCAATGCTCTTGATACATCATTTTCACGTATGCACTCTACTAAATTTCCTAAGTATTGCTGAGAAACAGATCCTGTTACGGCCAATACGTCTTCTGTCGTAACAATCTCATCACTATAAGATATAGCCTGATCAATAAGACTAAGCGCGTCACGCATACCACCTTCGGCAGCACGTGCAACAATTTGTAATGCTTCATCTTCCACTTGCGTACCTTCATTTGTCACGACCGTTGATAATCTCTCAACAATATCATTCACTGATATTTTTCGGAATTCAAAGCGCTGACAACGTGAAATGATTGTAGGTGGGATCTTATGAGGTTCTGTTGTCGCCAAAATAAAGATAACATGTCCTGGCGGCTCTTCTAAGGTTTTTAAAAGCGCATTGAATGCACCCATAGAAAGCATGTGAACTTCATCAATAATGTATACTTTATATTCTACAGCACTTGGAGCATATTTTACTTTATCTCTAATATCTCGAATTTCATCTACACCGTTATTTGAAGCCGCATCAATTTCTAATACATCTGAAATGGATCCTTGTGTAATTCCTAAACAAGAAGGACATTCATTACAAGGTTCAGCTACCGGAGCATGTTCACAGTTAATTGCTTTTGCAAATACTTTTGCAATTGTTGTTTTTCCTGTTCCCCTCGGACCAGAAAATAAATAAGCATGTGAAACTTTCTCTTGAAGAAGGGCATTTTGCAACGTTTTTGTCACGTGCTTTTGACCGACTACATCTTCGAACTTTTGCGGTCTCCATGTTCGGTATAACGCTTGGTATGACACGAAAATACGGCCTCCCTCAAAGGTTATTATCTCATTTATTATAACCCATTCTGTTTATAGATTCCAAAAGTTATTTTCTATACAAAAAACTCACCTTTTTATTAAGGTGAGTTTTGTATACATATATAACTGCCGTGCACCCTCCGTCGATTACGTACCATAAGCGTTACTCAAGCAGTTAGCTCGGTTCAGGCACTCCTGCGGCACACGAGAAGACCCGCTTATTGCTGCTTCCTTCCGGACCTGACAAGGTTCACGGGGTCCCGTTGCGCAGGACCCAAACGTCAACACCACTTACTTAAGGCAGACCTTACAGCAACATAACCTCGAGAGGGGATTCGGCCTCGCTAGAGCGGATTGCGAGTATAGGGCACCGCTACCTCCCCGCTTAGCACGGCAAAGTTAAAACCAATATTCGGTTGCCTTTATTAAAGGCATTATCAGTATAACTTGTTTCTTTGTAAAATGCAAATACGTTAGTTCTCAGTATTTCCCCCTAATTTTTTTATCGCTTTTCTTTTTTTACGAAGCTCTCTAAAAAAGTTCGTTAACAACGTACCGCATTCTTCCTCTAGTACACCAGATACTACTTCACATTGATGATTGAAGCGTTCATCCGTTAAAAGATTCATCAATGTTCCTGCACATCCGCCCTTCGGATCACTTGCACCATATACAACTCGCTTCACTCGTGATAAAACAATTCCACCGGCACACATTGGACAAGGTTCTAATGTTATATACAATGTTGCATCTTCTAAACGCCATGTCCCTAATTTTTTACATGCCTCATCTATCGCTAGCAACTCGGCATGAGCTATTGATCTTTGCTCAGTTTCTCTTAAATTATGGGCAACACTAATTACCTCACCATCTAACACTATAACTGCTCCAATTGGTACTTCCTGTATTTCCTCTGCCTTTTTAGCTTCTTCTATCGCTAATTGCATAAAATAAATATCTTGATCTTGTTTCATAACATAGTCCTTTCATTACAAATAAAGTACACTTATTTCCATTTACTACACAGGGGATAACTTTTACAAATTCAATCCACCCTAAAAGAAAAAAGAGAGGGGATTACATATGAAAAATACCGCCTTGCTCATTATCGATATGATTAATGACTTTCAATTTTCCCACGGACCCATTCTAGCTAAAAAATGCGAAACTATAACAAACCCTATTTTACAATTAAAGAAAAAAATGAAATCCTTCGGCTATCCTATAATTTACGTTAATGACCATTATCAACTTTGGAGATCTGATATCGACCAACTTATTACTCATTGCACAAATGAATATAGCGAAAATATAATCCATAAAATTGCTCCAAATTCTGATGATTACATTTTTATTAAACCACATTATTCCGCTTTTTATGAAACACCTTTAAATTCATTACTAGGTTATTTAAAAATAGAAAATCTAATATTAACAGGGGTTGCTGGAAATATATGTATCCTATTTACAGCTAATGATGCTCATATGAGAAATTATACATTGTATGTACCACAGGATTGTATCGCCTCTAACAACGACCAAGATAATATACATGCCTTGAAAATAATGGAAACTACATTGAAAGCAAATATAACATCATCAACCAAAATAAAATTTAATTAATACATATATCTATTTTCTAACTTTTTATATCAAATTAACCCGCTCGCTTCCCTCTTGTGCTACAATAATTCTGTTTTGTGTTTTTAGTAGTCACGGTAAATCACTGATTGAAAGGAGGAAACAGCGTGACCGGAGTACCATTTATCACGGTTGAAGGACCAATTGGTGTTGGAAAAACTTCACTTGCGAAGGAAATTTCAACTCACATGCAACTCCACTTACTAAAAGAGATTGTTGATGAAAATCCCTTTTTAGGAAAGTTCTATGAAGACATCGACGAATGGAGTTTTCAAACAGAGATGTTCTTTCTTTGTAATAGATACAAACAATTAGAAGACATTAACATAAAGTATTTGAATCAAAGGAAACCAGTAGTAGCGGATTACCATATCTTTAAAAATTTAATTTTTGCATCCCGCACATTAAAAGACTCTCAATATGACAAATACATGCAAATTTATCGTATCCTTACACAAGATATGCCTGTGCCAAATGTCATTGTTTATTTAACAGCTAGCCTAGAAACATTGCAAAAACGAATCGCCATGCGCGGAAGAGAATTTGAAAAAAACATGGATCCAAATTACTTACTACAGCTCACAAAAGATTATGAAACAGCAATGGATGCTTTTAAAAAAGATCATCCAGAAATACCAGTATTGAAATTTAATGGAGACGATATGGATTTTGTAAAAAATCCTGATGATTTAAACGTCATCCTATCTGCCCTTCAAAATACTCTCTTAAAGGAGTCGAAATAATAATGAATTTAAGGCAAAAATATGATATACCCAATGACGCAGTAATCACTATCGCCGGAACGGTAGGTGTGGGTAAATCAACTATGACAACTGCATTAGCTAATGCTTTAGGTTATCGCACATCATTTGAAAAAGTAGATTCCAATCCATATTTGGACAAGTTCTATGCGGACTTCACTCGCTGGAGCTTCCACCTACAAGTGTACTTTTTAGCAGAACGATTTAAGGAACAAAAAAGAATTTTTGAATATGGTGGCGGTTTTGTTCAAGATCGTTCCATTTACGAAGACACTGGAATTTTCGCAAAGATGCATCATGAAAAAGGGACAATGACGGAAACTGATTATGAAACATACAAAGGTTTATTTGACGCTATGGTCATGACTCCTTACTTCCCTCATCCAGACTTATTAATTTACTTAGAAGGTTCTTTCGATGATATTGTCGATCGTATTCAAGAACGCGGGCGCCCAATGGAACAGCAAACACCAATTGAGTACTGGAAAGAAATGCATGGACGTTATGAAAACTGGATTAACAACTTTAATTCATGCCCTGTATTACGCTTAAATATTAATGAGTACGATATTTTAAAAGATGGTGATTCAATCGAACCAATCATTAAAAAAATTGGCCATTTTTTAAAACAAACACGTAAACTTGTAAAATAAAAAACCCGTGCATATGCACGGGTTTTCCTATTAAATTACTTCTTCTTTGTTGGAGCAATAATTTCACTCTCAGGTTTTCCTGCGTTAATGCGCTGACGAACAGTACTTGTACTAATATCGTATGCTTCAGCAATCTCTTTAACAGTCATTTCTTTACCGTTAATTACTGCCGTTAATACTTTACCTGTACGTTTTGGAGCTGCTTCTTTCTTTACAGCCGCTTTTTTAACTTGTTTTGGCGCCTCTACTTTACTCTTAGCTGGTTTTACATCACAAGTACAACCACAAAGTTTACGGAATGTATCATCACTAATAATGCGTGATACGTTTGCACCACTGTTTAAAATTCTATTGTTCTTACAGACAGGACATTGTACATAATATAAAGTTTTTCCATCTAAAGGAAACGTTTGTATAATAAGATCCATGTTGACTCCTTTCATATCTATGAAGATAATCATCGGAATATGAGTGTGTAATAAGGACAAGATTACCTTACACCATACTTTATGATTGGTTTTAAAATAAAAACTCGTTACGTGTTGGTAACGAGTTCTCCAATCTCCACTTATATGCGCTGTTGTCAATTATATCTGGAGGAGGTAGAGGGATTCGAACCCCCGCGCGACTCTCGCCGCCTGTCGGTTTTCAAGACCGATCCCTTCAGCCAGACTTGGGTATACCTCCATATTGACATCAAATATAATATCAAAAGAAAAACAGTTAGTCAACCCTACTAAAATAAATTATGAGGAAAGGAAAATTTTACTTTCCCCTTCCTACATTACAGTACTGACAACGCTCATAATTACCAATCACTCATACCGATGAATGTTTAAATTTACTTAATAACTGTTTTTCCTCCCATATAAGGGCGAAGAACTTCTGGAATTATAATTGTACCATCTTCTTGTTGGTAGTTCTCTAAAATAGCTGCAACCGTACGTCCAATTGCAAGACCAGATCCATTTAATGTATGAACATGTTCTGGTTTTCCATTTGGCTCACGGCGGAAACGTATATTTGCACGTCTCGCTTGGAAAGCTTCAAAATTACTACAAGAAGAAATTTCACGATATGTGCCATAGCTCGGAATCCATACTTCAATATCGTATTTCTTCGCTGCTGTAAATCCTAAATCGCCTGTGCACATGCTCATAACGCGATATGGCAACTCTAATAATTGTAACACGCGTTCTGCATCATTTGTTAATTTTTCTAACTCTTCATAAGAATCTTCTGGTTTTACGAACTTCACAAGCTCTACTTTATTGAACTGATGCTGGCGAATTAAACCACGTGTATCACGCCCAGCTGAACCTGCTTCAGAACGGAAGCAAGAGCTAAATGCAGCATATCTTATAGGCAATTGCTCTTTATTTAAAATCTCATCACGATGCATATTCGTTACAGGTACTTCAGCTGTTGGAATTAAGAAGTAATCTTCACTTTCAATACGGAATGCATCTTCTTCAAACTTTGGAAGTTGCCCTGTTCCCGTCATACTTGCACGGTTTACCATATATGGAGGTAATACTTCTTCATATCCATGCTCATCAGTATGAAGATCAAGCATAAAGCTAATTAAAGCACGCTCTAATCTTGCACCAGCACCTTTGTAAAATACGAAGCGGCTTCCTGTTACTTTCCCAGCGCGTTCAAAATCTAAAATTCCTAAATCAGTAGCAAGATCCCAATGTGGTTTTGGCTCATAAGTAAATTCTTTCACTTCTCCCCAAGTACGTGCTACTACATTATCATCCTCTGTTTCACCAACTGGAGCAGATTCATGAGGGATATTTGGAATAGATAACATTAATCTTTCTAAGTCTTCTTCAACTGTACGAAGTTCGTTATCAAGATCCTTTACTTTTTCTCCAACCTCACGCATTTCTAAAATTAGAGCTTCTGCATCTTTCTTTTCGCGCTTTAATACAGAAATTTGTTGAGATACTTCGTTACGTTTACTTTTTAATTCTTCTGTCTGAACAAGTAGTTCTCTTCTTCTCGTATCAAGTTCTTCAAAACGTCCGAAATCAGTTAAATCTTCGCCTCTATGCTGTAATTTCGCTTTTACTTCTTCAAAGTTTGTACGTAAAAATTTAATATCAAGCATTATATACTCCTCCTTTTATTTTATAAAACACAAAAAACTCCCGTCCCTATATAAAGGGACGGGAGTTAACCCGCGTTGCCACCCTAGTTGAAAGCATTACTGCTTTCCTCTCAAGTAGAAATAACGGCTCTTCACCGGGAATGCTTACTAATCCAAAAGATATTCCACATTCCATTCCAGGATGGATTCACAAACTGTTTCTATCGATTTCCACCAACCATCGACTCTCTATAAGAAACGACATTTGTTACTATTTCCTATCAACACGCTTATTTTATAAAATTGTTACCATCAATTTACTATAATCTTATACAAGTTGCAAGTTACTTATACAACTTTTTTCATTTTCGCTTCTTTTACCATTTCAACAAAGTATGCTGTCACACGATGATCATCTGTTAATTCCGGATGGAATGAAGCAGCTAAAAACTGATTTTGTCTTACCGCTACCATTCGATCACCATGCTTAGAAAGCACTTCAACATTATCAGCTACTTCTACAACATACGGCGCACGGATAAATACACCAACGAAGTCTTCACCCACGCCTTCAATTGAAAGTGCAGCTTCAAAACTATCCTTTTGGCGTCCGAACGCATTGCGCTCAACTGTAATATCCATAGCACCAATATGTGCTTCTTCATAGCCAATAAGTGTTTTCGCAAGAAGAATCATCCCTGCACATGTACCAAACATTGGTTTACCAGACTTTGCAAATGTACGAAGTGGTTCCATGAAAGCATACTTATCAATAAGACGGCGCATTGTTGTACTTTCACCGCCCGGTAAAATAAGACCATCAATCTCTTCAAGTTGCTCTATACGCTTTACAACAACAGCTTCTGCACCACTTGCTTCAACTGATTTTACATGTTCACGAACTGCACCTTGAAGACCTAGTACACCGATTTTCACCATTTTAAAGTTCTCCTTTAATTACCATCCACGCTCTTGCATGCGTTGTTCTGGTAATAACGTTGAAATTTCGACACCCTTCATTGCATTACCTAATCCTTTAGAAAGGCTTGCAATTAGTTGGTAATCTTCATAATGAGTCGTTGCTTCAACGATTGCACGTGCAAATTTCTCTGGGTTTTCTGATTTGAAAATACCAGATCCAACAAATACCCCATCAGCACCAAGTTGCATCATTAATGCTGCATCTGCTGGTGTTGCTACACCACCTGCCGCAAAGTTTACAACTGGTAAACGACCAAGGCGTTTAATTTCAAGTAGTACTTCATAAGGAGCACCAGTATTTTTTGCATATGTCATTAACTCATC
This sequence comes from Bacillus cereus group sp. BfR-BA-01347, assembly GCF_022663835.1. Lineage (NCBI taxonomy): Bacteria > Bacillati > Bacillota > Bacilli > Caryophanales > Bacillaceae > Bacillus > Bacillus cereus group sp. BfR-BA-01347. The sequence continues at coordinate 10,023 of NZ_JAKUGG010000049.1, forward strand.
TTCACGTAGACTTGCAACTTGACGGATTTCTGCATTGACTTGGCGCATATGACGCACTGCCTCTACAATGTTTCCTGTTCCTGGTTCACCTTTTGTACGAAGCATAGATGCACCTTCTGCAATACGACGTGCAGCTTCTCCGATATCACGGCAACCACATACAAACGGAACTGTGTAATCACGTTTATTTAAATGGTATACTTCATCGGCAGGAGTTAATACTTCACTCTCATCGATATAGTCTACCCCTAATGATTCTAATACACGTGCTTCTACAAGGTGACCGATACGGCATTTTGCCATAACCGGAATTGACACTGCACCCATAACTTCTTCAACGATTGTTGGGTCTGCCATACGAGAAACGCCACCTGCTGCACGAATATCTGCTGGTACACGCTCTAATGCCATAACGGCAACTGCGCCTGCCTCTTCTGCAATTTTTGCTTGTTCAGCGTTAACTACGTCCATAATAACGCCGCCTTTTTGCATTTCTGCCATTCCACGTTTTACACGTTCTGTCCCTGTTACATTTGTCATGTACAAAAACCCCCCTAGGTGAATTGCTTTCCCCCGTTAAAGGCGAAAATTAAGAATACTCTTACATTCTACCACTAACTATCAGATGCTTGTCTACTACTTTTTCATAAAGTCGGTATGAAAAATAGGAATAAAAAAAAGCTCCTATCATGAGGAGCTTTTAAAACCAACCTTTTACTGTATCAACAGCACTATTCCACATACCACTAAAGAATGAACCAATTCCGCGCATAGCACGAGTAAACCAGTTTGCTTCTTCCACTTCAGATGTTGTTACAAGATCCACTTGCAGTGACTTACCAGTTAAAAATCCAGGGTCGTTTGTATCTTTTGGCGTAATTACCATTTGACCAAGCGCCGCTCCCTTTTTAATAGGTGCTTCTTGTCCCTTACTTGATTCTTTTAATTCCGTTTTATAAACATCTTTACTTCCTTTTGGCACTGGAAGTGAAATAGCTTGTTTCGTTTGAACTGCTACATCTTTATCTTTCGCATTTTCTACTCGTACTGTTTCTTGTCCTTTTACTGAAGAACCTTTTTTATACATTTGTTTCACTTCAAAGTTAGCAAATCCATAATCATATAGCTTCTTTGTTTCATCAAAACGTGCTGTATGAGAACTTGTTTTAATAACTACAGAAATAAAACGCATTCCGTTTCTTTCAACCGTACCAGTGAAGCAATCTCCTGCTTCTGGAGTTGAGCCTGTTTTTAGGCCGTCTACGCCATCATATTCTTTAACTAAGCCCTTTAACATCCAGTTCCAGTTCGACATTGCAAACTTCTCTTTTTCTGGACGGAATTCTTTTTTAGGGATTTTTGCTGTATCTAACACTTTTGGATAATCTTTAATTAAATGTTGTGCTAAAGTTGCAACATCCTTTGCAGACATTTTATTTTCTTCATCCGCTGTTGTTCCTTCAGGATGCATTCCCTTTAAATCTTTATTCGTTAAACCTGTAGAATTGACAAATTTATAATTTTTCAACCCTAGTTCTTTCGATTTATCATTCATCATTTTTACGAAGTCTACTTCTTTACCTGCAATTGCTTCTGCTAATGCAATTGTTGCACCATTTGCAGAAAAGATTGCCATTGCCTCGTATAACTCTTTTACTGTATAAGAGCCACCATTTTCTAATGCAACATTTGATAATGAAGCATCTTGTGAAACCTTATATGCATATTCAGAAACCTTAATTTTCTGGTCCCACTTAAGTTTTCCTTTATCCACTGCTTCGTGAACTAAATATTCACTCATCATCTTTGTCATACTAGCAATGGATAATAATTCATCTGCATTCTTTTGATATAAAATTTTCCCAGAATTCGCTTCTACTAAAATTGCCGCACCTGCTTCAATGTTTAAAGCGGCTCCTGTTTCAGCTGATGCATTGCTATATGGCATAAAAATGCTACAAGCTAGTGTAAGCACTGTTACCAAAGCAATGAATCTTTTGCAAAACATACCTTTCACTTTTGCTACCCCCAATATCTATGTACTCACATAACCGTTATTCTAACATAATCAAAAAAAAATAGACAGAGATATCAAATCTCTGTCTATTTGTATATAAGACATTATAATGAGTAGTTTGGAGCCTCTTTTGTAATTTGTACGTGATGAGGATGACTTTCACGTAAGCCAGCACCTGACATACGAATGAATTGTGCATTTTCGCGTAAGAATTCTAAATCCTGTGCTCCGCAATATCCCATACCTGCACGTAAGCCACCAACTAATTGGTGAACTGTATCTGCTAAAGGTCCTTTATATGGTACTCGTCCTTCAATACCTTCTGGGACAAGTTTTTTATTGCCTTCTTGGAAGTAACGATCTTTACTTCCTTTTTCCATCGCACCGACAGAACCCATACCACGATACACTTTAAATTGACGACCTTGGTAAATTTCAGTTTCTCCAGGGCTTTCTGCAACACCTGCAAACATGCTACCTAACATAACAACATGTGCTCCTGCCGCTAAAGCTTTCACCATATCACCAGAGTACTTAATACCGCCATCAGCAATAACTGGAATGCCGTGTTTACGAGCTTCTGTTGCACAATCATAAACCGCAGTTAATTGTGGTACACCAACACCGGCTACAACGCGTGTTGTACAAATAGAACCTGGTCCAATACCAACTTTAACTACGTTTGCACCAGCTTCAATTAGTGCTTTCGTTGCTTCAGCAGTAGCAACATTTCCAGCGATAATATTTAGTGATGGATATTTAGCACGAACTTCTTTTACCTTATCAATAACACCTTTAGAATGCCCATGTGCTGTATCAAGTACAATTGCATCTACACTAGCTTTTACTAATGCATCGATGCGAAGCATAGCATCCGCTGTTACACCAACTGCTGCTCCAACTAATAAGCGTCCTTGCTTATCTTTAGCAGAGTTTGGGAATTCAATTACTTTTTCAATATCTTTTATTGTAATAAGCCCTTGTAATACACCGTTATTATCAACAAGAGGGAGTTTTTCAATTTTATACTTTTGTAGGATCTTTTCAGCTTCTTCCAGTGTAGTACCAACTGGAGCTGTAATTAATTGTTCTTTTGTCATTACGTCAGAAATTTTGATTGAGTAGTCTTGGATGAAGCGCATATCACGGTTTGTAATAATACCAACTAATTTTCGCTCATCTAAATTATTTACAACCGGTACACCTGAGATACGATATTTTCCCATAAGATGTTCTGCATCATATACTTGATGTTCTGGAGTTAAGAAGAAAGGATCTGAAATAACGCCGCTTTCAGAGCGCTTTACTTTATCAACTTGCTCTGCTTGTTGCTCAATAGACATATTCTTATGAATAATTCCTAAACCACCCTGGCGAGCCATTGCAATAGCCATGTCAGCTTCTGTTACTGTATCCATTCCTGCACTAATTAACGGGATGTTTAGCTGTAAGCTTTCAGATAAAACTGTTTTAACACTTACTTCTCTTGGTAATATATCTGACCTAGCTGGTACAAGTAATACATCATCAAAAGTCAAACCTTCTTTAACAAATTTAGATTCCCACATAATTGTTCCCCCTATGATACCAGAAATTATTATTAGTAGCTTATCAATTGGTTAAAATACTGTCAAGGACGTATATATATGTTAGAATTTTTAGACAATAAAAGGAGCGTAATATATGCATCAAACATCTTGTACTTGGCAGCAGTTAAGTTTCTTTTTTTCATCTCAAAACGTACAACGTTATCTTGCCCGTTGTTACGAAAAATCCTCTATTCAGGATGCCGAAAAAAAAAGTTTTGAAAATTGTTATCCCTTTATTTATTACTTAGAACACGGGAAAAATTATTATGAATTATATAAGACAGCTCCATTTTCCATTCAACCAATGTTGTTATTTTATGGAATTAGTCAACTTTTTAAAGCATGCCTACTAACTATTGACCCTAACTATCCTGAATCCACTACTGTTTTAGCTCATGGCGTTACAACTCGCAAACGAAAAAAACAAGGGTATCAATTTTTAGAAGATGAGGTGAAGGTACAAAAAAACGGATTATTTACTCATGTTGCAGAACAACTGTTTCACATGAAACACTTAGAAGCAGAAAAATTTAACATGTTAGAATTAATGGGAAATATTCCAGAATTACAAAATTTATTTCGTTATAGTCAAAAAGGATCAACTTTATATAAAATCGATTCAACAATTAAAAATGAGCTCTCCTTTTCAGTCAACCTACTAGATCGATTACATATGACTAAAGAGAGATTTTCTCGTTACATTGAAACATCTTGTAAGCATTTATCAATACAGCACGTACCTGAGAAGACTAATGAATCGAATTTACTTTTTACAGCGCCCATTCAATCATGGAATCCTATGTACAGTACTCCTTTATACTATGAACATCTTACTAATACTTATTATTTGCCACTTACGACTGATCCTAGAAATCCTAAGCCAATATTACCTGAACTCCTCATTCATTATTTATTGCTCTATAATTTAAGCATGATTTCTAGGTATGAAACAGATTGGTGGTATGACTTACTTGGCAGTTATGGTTCTGAAGATTATCCATTTATTTATCAATTTCTAAGTATTTCTGCTCAAAAAATCCCTTACTATATTTCAAATTTTTTATTAATGGAACCAAATCTATTTCATGGGAAATAAAAAAACACAAGTCAAATGACTTGTGTTTTTAGTTGCTTGGCGACGTCCTACTCTCACAGGGACAAGGTCCCAACTACCATCGGCGCTAGAGAGCTTAACTTCCGTGTTCGGTATGGGAACGGGTGTGACCTCTCTGCC
>NZ_JAKUGG010000050.1:0-14556 GCF_022663835.1 Bacillus cereus group sp. BfR-BA-01347
GTTCTTCTTAGATTTAAAGCGCGGTGCGCTGTTTTGTTTTTTGAAAAAGCGCGTATAAGCATCCGCAAGGTTGCGAACAGACGACTGAATCGCAATACTATCCACTTCTTTTAGCCAAACAAGCTCTTTCTTCATGGCAGGTAGTTTGGCAGAGCATGTACCATAGGTCAAGCCTTTTCCTGTCTCTTTGTATGCGTGATCCCATAAGGATAGGAAATGATTGAATACAAAGCGAGAACACCCAATCGTTTTGTTGATTAGAATTGCTTGTGCTTGATTTGGATAGATAAGAAACTTATAGGCCTTATTAATCATTATTTGATTCACCTCCATTTCGGTATATGACTATTATACACCGAACGTACATTCGATAGGTAGTAGAGTAACACTTTCTGTAAGTCGAACAATTAAGATGGCTTCCTGCCATCCCTTGTTCGAAGCCAATTCATCTCCCACCTACTCACTGGGCTGTGACCCTTCACGCTCCTTGAGGAAGGAGTCTTCTTGGCTAAAATGATAAACTGACCAGATTGGAACTTGAAAATTAACATATTGGTTTAAAAGATCCAGTGCTTTCTTCTCCATTATCGTCCTCGGCATCACATCGTCCCGTCTCGGAAACCTTAGCACCCATTCTTCACCTTTATCGTCTTTTGCATAAGCAACCAGAAAGTCTAAACCGGACTCGTTAAATTTGATGGACTCCTCTTTAACTTCCAAACCATACTTTCTTGCTATTTCTACCACTTTTTGTTTGTTCAAATCATTCACTTCCTTTTCTAATGTTATGTCACTGTTATTAACCTTTTTTATTGAACGCTTAATATTTTTCTGTGTTTTTCTTTCTTCTTCTCATTAGGAGTAAGAAAACATTAATAACTAGCATACCGATCGCACCAATTATTTTCCAATTTCCTAGAATGGAAGATTGTGAATGGTTGTCCTTTGGGGTTTCTTTCCCTATTGCTTCATACGGGATTCGATGTCCTCTCACTAATAATCGATGCGTATTTACCCCATATGGCGTACAAGTTAGTAATGTGGCGTAATCCTGATTATTTACAATCAGTAAATCCTCTGTCTCACTTGGTAATACCACTTTAATTTGATCTACTTGATACGCGAGAATCTTCCCTAAAGAATGAATATAAAATACATCTGACTCCTTCATTTTATCTAAATCTGTAAATAATATTGCTGAAGGTAGGCCTCGATGCCCTGTTAATACAGTATGTGTGCCTGCTCCACCCACAGGTAAGGAGGATTTATCTAAATGTCCTACCCCACGACCTAATACTTCTTCCGAAGTCCCTTGATAGATAGGTAGTTTCACCTTAATTTTAGGAATTTCGACATACCCCATCACATCTCCTATGTTAAGTGCATCAGCATAGGATTTCCCACCAGTCTTTTCTTTTTCTGCAAATGGATCTGCAAATGTTTGAGTAGAATTTTGTACATTCTTATTATACTCCTTCGCTTCCTTTTCCCTGCGTTCCAGCTCTCCCTTTTGCAAAGCTTTTACTTTGGCATCATAAGAACTAACCTGTGAGTAATGTGTTTGAGTTGCGAACCAGTTGCTGATCGTTGGATATAAGAAAATCCCTAGTCCTAATACAAAAATACAGCCAAAGATAACATTTCGTTTCATAGTAACTCCTTTACCTATTAAAATATGAAAAAGAGGAAAGCATTCGCTTCTCCCCTTTTCACATCAAACATTATATTTTTTTAAAACTTATTGGTTTACAGTCTTTCTTCTAATAAAGATAAATACTGCTGCAGCCATTAATAAAAGACCCACTGTAGTAAAGAGGATTGTGCCCATACCACCTGTAGACGGTAAATTCCAACCACTCTTATGATTCTCTACAGTTAATTTGATTGTCTGATTGTTTGCATCTATTGTGACATCAATTGGATCTTTTAATAATTGGTATGAACCTGTTGTGCCATCTTCTTTTGTATAGATAGGTGCTTTAGTCTCAACAATTTGGTATTCTCCATAAGGAATATTGTTCCAGTGAATCACACCATTTGCATCTGATACACCTTTCACTTCTTTACCTTCTACTACGACTACTTTACCGTTTTTGTCACGTAATTCAAATTCCGCGCCTTGTAATGTTTTAGTATGATCTTCACCATCAACTTTTGTTAAGGCAATATTACCTATTGTTGGAACTACAATAACTGGTTTTGTTTCTTTTTCTTTCGTTACATCATGGTTATTTGTAAAATCAACTTTCGCTGTATTTGGAATTTCCGTTCCAGCTGGTACCCCTTCTTTAATTTGTGATGTAATTTGTAAATGTAATTGTTTTTTGCCATCTAATTTAGTAAAGTCTTTTACTGTAGCTGTTACCTTTTGACCTTCTACAACTACTTCTACTACACTTGCATCTACTTCTACACCATCAATTTTTACAATTGGTTTACCTTGAATCATCAATCGATTATCTAATGTATCTGTTACAACATATTTTTTATAATCTTTAATATCCTCTGGAATTAATGTTTTAATATCATATGTGTAATCTTTCTTTGGATTAATTGGTAATGTTTCTAAATCACCATTGATTTTTTTATCAATTTCTGGCTCTTCGTAGTTTTTCACTTTAACTTCTACAACAACCCCAGATTTACTTGATCCATCAGGGCTAATAGTACCTGATTCTTTAATGAAAAATTCATATTTTGTTGGATCTAAAACATATCCAGTCGGTGCTTTTGTTTCTTGGAAGTAGTACTTACCATATGCTAATCCTTGTACACGAATTTTACCATCCGCACCTGTTACTAGATTTTTTTGAATTTCTGTACCATCTTCTTTAAATAATGAGAATTCCGCACCTGCTAGTGTTTTATCCTTTGCACCTGTTTTTGTTAATTCTACAGCACCGCGCTTAATTTCATTCTTTGGGTAAATATGAACATCATAGTTTAATACATCACCATTTGCACTTGTCATTGGAATATCCACTGTATACGTATTTGGATTTAAGTTTACATGTGGTGGTCCTGCAATTTCCTTTACTTCATAACGTCCTAATGGTAAGTCTTTAAATACAGCTTCACCTTTTTCATTTGTTGTTAACTGAATTGGTTTCGCATTATCTACAGGTTTTACATTTTCCTTTACAATCTTTCCATCACTTGTAATTTTCTCAAAAGAAGCAATTTGTTTAATCTCAAATGTTACGCCCGCTAATGGCTTGGCATCCGTAGGTACTTCTTGATCTGTTGAACCATTGCTATTTAAACCTACATCTGGAGCTTTTTCTTGTTCATACTTATGAATTGTTAAAGAACCCTTATCTTTTGATGCTGCATTTACTAAAAAATTAGGTAATGCAGAAAACATTAATGCAAATGCTAATAATATACTAAATAATTTTTTCATAGTTTTTTCTCCCTTGTAAAATTATTAATAACTCTTTCTTTTTCGGAAAAATACAATAGTTGCAATTATCATTAGTGTTACGCCAATCACATAAAAGATTGTTGTCCCGATTCCGCCAGTCTCAGGTATATTCCAATCACTTTTTTCATTTGCTACTTGTATCTTTTGTATTGGAGTTTTGGATGTTATTTCTACTTCAATTGGATCTCTTAGTAACATATATCCATTCGGCGCTTTTATCTCTTTAATTTTGTAGGTTCCAAATAATAATGGTCCAGAAATTGCTTTTCCATTTTTGTCAGTTGTTAAAATTCCAACCTCTTTACCATCTTTATCTAAAATTTGAAACACCGCATTTTCCAATTTTACATCTGAATTTTTCGCATCAATTTTTTCAAGCTCAACCTTCCCAATTGGTGGTACTACTTTAACTTCATTAGAAGTCGTTGGAGTATTATCAAACAATAACTTTGCTTTGTTTGGAATTCCACCTTTTTCTACATACTTTGTAATTTCTTCAGTAGATGCAGAACTTGCAATTTTCGATTTAATATACATTGTATATGTTTGTCCCGCTAAATACGCATAACTGCCATCTTTCTTTGGAAGTTCCATCACTATTCGTTTAGTTTTCTCATCAATTTTAGGTGTAACTTCGATTGTCTTCCCTTGTGCATCGACCAGTTTCACTTCTAAAATATCAAGAATGTCTTCTAAGTCATCTTGCAATACAACCTTTTCTAGTTTCGCTGTATCATTTCCAAACTTGTAGTCTACGTTCCATGTAAACTCCTCATCTTTTCCCTGTAAAATTGCTTTTTCTACTTCTTTTTCATCCTGATCTGAAACTGTTTTGCTTACCTTTGGTTTTTCTGTTGGCGGTACTACTTTAGCTTCATTCGAGGCTGTGGGATTATTATCAAACAATAGTTCCGCTCTGTTTGGTATCCCACCATTGGCGATATACCTTGCAATTTCTTCAATAGATGCCGTATCCGTAATTTTAGATTTGATGTACATTGTATATGTTTGTCCCGCTAAATACGCATAACTGTCATCTTTCTTTGGAAGTTCAATCGTTACTCGTTTGGTTTTCTCATCAATTTTAGGTGTAACTTCAATTGCCTTTCCTTGTGCATTAACCAGTTTCACTTCTAAAATATCAAGAATGTCTTCTAAATCATCTTGCAATACAACCTTTTCTAGTTTCGCTGTATCATTTCCAAACTTGTAATCTACATTCCATGTAAACTTTTCATCTTTTCCCTTTAAAATTGCTTTTTCTACTTCTTTTTCATCTTGGTCTGAAACCGTTTTGTTTACCTTTGGTTTTTCTGTTGGTGGTTTTACATATACCTCGTTAGAAATTGTCGGTTTATGATCTGATAAAAGTTCTGCTTTGTTTGGAATTCCATCCTTAGCAATGTATTTTGCAATTTCTTCATTTGATGCACTATCTGCAATTTTTGAGGTAATGTGCATTGTATAGATTTCATCTGTTAAATAGGTATAACTTCCGTCTTTTTTTGGAAGTTCTATAGTTACCTTTTTTGAAATTTGATCAATCTTTGGTTCAATTTTTATTGTTTCACCCTTTTTGTTGACAACCTTTACATCAACGATATCTAAAATGTCTTCTAGATCATCTTGTAATACAATGGAATCATAAGCACTTGGGGTATTCCCAAATTCATATTTTACATTCCAAGTAAATTTTTCTTTTCTATCTAATAGAGTAGCTTTCTCTACATCAGTTTCATCCTGATCTGAAACTGTTTTTTTAACTTTTGGTTCTTCAATTGGTGGAGTTACTGCAACTTTATTAGATTCCAATGGCTTGTTATCTAATATCATCTGTGCTGTATTTGGAATACCACCTTTTGAGATAAACTGTTTCAAAATTTCGATATTTGTTCCTGGTCTAATTTTGGCTGTGATGGTTAATTTATATTGTTGTCCTGCCAGATAATCATAGGATCCATTTTTTTGTGGGATTTTGTAGATAACACTAGATTTCTCTTTATCTATCACAGGTTTTACTGCAATTTCCTCGCCATTTTTATTTATTAATTTTGTATCAAGAATATCTAAAATATCTTCTAAATCATCTTGCAAAATAATCTCTTGATTTTTTGCTACATCGTATCCAAAATTAAAATTCACATCGTATGTAAATTTTTCATCTAATGCTTTTAACGATGCTGCCTCCACCAATTTTTCATCTGAATCTGAAACCTTTTTCGTTATATCAGTTGAACAATTAGATGCATTGGGATTACCTTGTGCCTTTACAACGGGAATTTCAAACTTCTCATCATATGAGATAAAATAGCCTCCAGCAACATTAAACTCATTTAACTGAGGTGTTGTTTCTTTCACCTTATAAGTAATTGTGTAATTCCCTTCTGGTTGTCCCTCTAAATCCCAAGTAATTTGATTATTATTGATCACAGGTTTTGTAGTCATACCATTTGGCCCAGATACTTTTACATCATCTACTTGCAGATTTTTATAGATATCTAAAATCATTTTATCTTTTTCTTTTTTTGTAACTTGAGTTACTGTTTCAATTAACTTTTTAGAGAATTCTTCAATATTATTTGATAACACAAACCATTCTGGTTTCGTTGCCATGCTTTCAAGTATATTTCTTGAGTAGGGACCAACCTCACGGTCATATTTATCATAATACTGATCTGCTGCTGCTAAGGTTTCTTTATTTTCCCAAAAAGCAGTGACTAATTTGTATCCTTTATTTTTTATGTTTAGCCCTTTCTCCTTAACTTCTCCTAAAGCTCCCTTGTAATCTTGTGCATACTCAGAAGACCAAGCCCGTCCTGACCAATCACTTACTTGATTTGACATTTTATGAATATATCCATCTGTTTGAACATTTGCAACGCCATCTGTTACGAGTAAGAAGATTGTTTCACGATTTGGATCATCTGCTCCTTTTTCTCTCTCATATTGCTGTAAAGCAAATTCTAAACCATTGGCAGTTGGGGTACCGCTATTAGGATTAATTCTATCAATCCCTTGCTTTGCTGCCCCTAGATTATGAGTTAATCCAGATTGTAAAATTGTTTTGACCCCTGGCCCACTATTGTTTAATAATTGACCATATATCCCTTTAAACCCCTTATAATCTTGATAACTTGTCACCATAACACGATCATTTTGTGGATCAAGTTGATCTACAATTTTTTTCAATGCACTTTTTACACTTCCTATAGAACCTTTAAAACTCCCACTAGCATCTTGCACAATAACGAAATCTACCTTCTTTTTATTAAGCGGCCACTGGAAATTTATTTGTCCTTCATGTTCCCTCAAACACATACTAGCTGTTTCTTTTGTTTGTAATTTATGTTCTATATTTTTGACAGGTGATGCAGCCAGAGAGATTAATCCTGGTGAAAATAACTGTAAGAATAAAAGAATTGTTAAAAATATTGATATGTTTTTTTTCATAACTTTTCCTCCTTTGCCCTCCTTTTCATTAGAATACGTTCTGTATATAAATGATCTGTAAGTAACAAAGAAAAATTGAAACATCTCCTTTCTCCTTTATGCTAAATTTAGACAAATGTTACTTACTTCATAAAATATTAAGAAGTTAACTAGATAATTTATGGTAAATTTTATGGATTTATGGTATTTTTAAAAATTTTTAAGTCGTTAAATGTAATATTTTATACAAATAGGGGTTTTTATAAGATTTAAAAGGAGTTAATAAAATAAGGTGTAATATGGGGGGATAAACCAGCTATGAAGGAAACATGATGATTATTGTAGCAAATCTGTCCGTGAATATTTAAAAATATACAGACATCCGTAAGGTGTGAAATCACCATTTACAAATATATTTTTTATAGATTTATGTATATCTGTAAAAGTACACCCTTAGACAAAATATAATTTTCACACCATAAACTACTTCAAAAGGTACCAAAATGTACTTAAGCCACACTTCATAAGTACATACACTTTTTGAGATATGTTTGTTGGATGATTTTATGCTTAATGGAGGGGAATATTGTTCCTAACAGTTGGATACAGCACAGAGAATTCCCTTATTGTGCTGTTTATTATTTTTTATATGTAATCTGGTACATGAAATTTTACGATTAAGTTGTTCCTTTGTTTTTCTTTTAAAATTCTTATAGCATTCTATATAAATCTTATGGTATTATATATATAGAAAATTTGTTTCCATTGTTTATACTCTATTGTACGTAGCGTGAAGGACAAACCTTACGCCCAGTTAACTCGGGCGAGGTTTGTCCTTTTTTTACTTTAAGGAGGAATTTACTATGAAAAAAGTCTACAAAATTGGAGTAATTGTTACTACTTTATGTGTTGCTTGTATTGCGATCTTTACTTTAACTAAGAATAAATCAGTCAATACAGAAACTATAACACCAGAAAAAACAATTGTATCTGCTGCAGACGCAAAAGTATCACCTGAGAATATAAAAGATATTTCAAAAGATGGATTAAAGCAAAAAATACAATCCCATGAAGAATTCATTGCGTATTACTATCAACCAACCTGTCATTATTGTAAAAAGGCTGCGCCAGATATCAATAGTATGTCGAAAAAGCATGATAGAACGATTTATCGTATTGATATCTCTACACCAGAAAATCAAAGTGCCTTTCAAGAGTTCGACATTCCAGGTACTCCAGTTGTTGTAGCTTATAACAGAGGTGAAGAAGTGGAACGTCTAGAGGGAGCCGTTTCAGCTGCTACATATGATGGTTTCTTTGCAAGACGTAACTCGAGCGCTAGTTAATATAGTGCTCGTTTTTCTTTGGAGAAAGGAGAATTTACATGCAACAAAACGCCCGTATTTATTCTTTAGACATAATAAGAGGTATGGCCATACTATGTATCCTATTTGCGAATCTACCCACTATGACGGGACTATATCCTTTTAATCAAGCGGGTTATATTGGTATAGATAAAGTAATTCGCTTTTTAGTAGATTTATTTATTCAATCAAAGTTCTATACTATTTTCGCATTCTTATTTGGAGTAGGATTTTACATCTTTATGAAAAATACAGAAGCAAAAGGATATCCCATGTATAGACTATTTATACGGAGACTGTGTATCTTACTAGTCTTCGGTTTACTCCACTTCACCTTTCTATGGTATGGAGATATTCTACATGCGTATGCCTTAGCTGGATTTATTCTATTATTCTTTTATAGGCGATCTACTAAGCTTATTTTCATAGCTGGTTGTAGTTTCCTACTGGTTAGTTATGGATTACATATTATTGTATTTTTAAGAGCAAGTTCTTCTATTCCTGAAGTACCAAATTACTATCAATATATGTTTACAGGCAACACTACCAATCACACTGTAAATCTATTTATACATTATTCTCATCAAATAAAAGCACGTCTTTTCTTTCTAATGACTCAGGAATTCCAGCAACTACTAATAGGAATTCCGGAATATATAGGCTTATTTTTAATAGGGTTATGGGCTGGTAAGAAAAATATTTTTAAAAGGGTACCGGAATTAATAAAGAAAATTAGATTTTTACAGTGGAGTTCGTTATGTATCTCATGCCTTCTCTCTTATCCTATTATCTACTACTTTATAAAAACAGATGTCTATTACTCTCAGGATGTACAACTATGGATTCTATTTGGAGGGAAAATGCTAGCTATATTCTATATTTGTACTCTACTGAGAGTTTGTGAGAATAAAAAATATATAGAATGCCTGCACCCCTTTATGAACGTTGGCCAGTATGCTTTAACGAATTACATCACTCAAAGCATACTTACGCTTGTCATTCTTTCGTGGTGCTTTAAAGATGTCTCACACGTATATTACTGGCAATTATGTATCTTTGGGCTTTTAATTATTTTTGTACAAATTATATTCAGCAAGATTTGGAGTAAATATTTCCGTTATGGTCCTATTGAGTGGTTATGGAGAAAAGGAGTTTACAAGAAATAGACAATTTTTCACCAGTACATGCAATTAACTGAAAAAAGTGATAAAATATCATATGAAAGATTAAAGATATATTTGTGGTTGTAAAATGGTGTTATTAAAATTAAAGTGGTTCAAGTCGCAGGAAGGCACCTTTGGGTGTCTTTTCTTTATGCATAAAAAAGCCTCATCTTCCTATAGAAAAGATAAGGCCTATATGGGGTCCCTCCATATGTCTATCAACCTAACAGTGCAGATTCCCCAAAAAATGATAAAAATGAACTTCATTGCTATAAAAGACTTTTATTTTTCGTTTTGGAGGTATTTGTATTCTTAGCTTGCTAGTGATGTTGCTATACCCCAATATGAGCAATCATCATAGCAAAAATTGTAATAGCTTTCAATTGAGTTGTATTCATATTGGAAAAAGGTCTTTAATTGATAGTTCCTCTAAATTTATTTGGTCCAGTAAATTCAAGATAATAGTTAGAAGACTTATCAACTGACACAGTAACTGTACCATCTTTACCTGCTGATATTTCGTATGAACCTATTGTATTATCAAAAATAAGGTCCTTCCGCTTGAGTTTAAATTTCAATGAAATGTTATCATTATTTCTTATCTTAATTGTAAATGAACTTTTTCCTGTGAATAAGTAATTTGTGTATAAGGTAGCACCATTTGAGCTTCCTTCAATACCATATCCACCTTGCGTAGAAAGATTCCAAATCGAATCTGGTTTTGATGTACCATAAAGTACAATTCCGTTTGGAACTCCTACGCCTGGTCTTACATCATTTACACCTACATTTTTTTGTGTTTCATAGAGTACTGCATTTTTAAATTCATTAGAATCTAGTCCTTGCGATTCTAATTCAGCAGCGCTGACATTAACGCTAAATCCACTAGTTACAACAGCTGCAGCTAAAGCTAGTGAAGATAATTTAGTGAACATTTTACTCATAAATATCGCTCCTTAGTTATAATTATTTAACTTTCAATATAAGAGACTTTTTATTATAAATAGCGTTAATTTATTAACGCTTGTCTTCAAAATAGCCTGTCCATGTTTTATTCGGTTCTTGATATACCTTTTTCAAGTACCATGTGATACCATATTCTTTGATTGTGCTTGGTACCGAAGCTTTAGAAAAATACCCTGGTTTTAACATCCAAAGAGTTCCCGCTGCCGCTGCTCTAGTAACCTTTTCTTGCTTCGGACTTTCAGTGTTAGGTGTTGCAGCCATCGCTCCACCTGCACCAGATAACATAATACCAGTCGCTAATGCTCCAACTACTAATTTCTTAAACATACAAATTCCCCCTCAAATATTTTTATATCTTACACAACAAACTTAACACATTTTACAAATAATGTTAGTTTAATAAACTTGATAAAATAATATTCAATTATTCAGAAATTAAAACATCAAACATTAAAGGGATCTCGCCACATCCATCAACTTAAGAAGAATAAACGCCACACAAAAAAAAGCCCCAAATTTTTCTTGAAAATAATTTAGGGCTTTTGAACCAGAAAAGTATATTTTTAACTATGAAAACTACGATAAATTTTTCCTTTTTTCCTACTTGCTAAATTCAGCAAGTAAAATTTTTTTAAAAGGATTAGGACTGTCAGTTCTACCCAAACTATTCCAATTGACGACCAACGTATGCTTGCCTCCAAGTTTACCTCCAACAAGAGTTGTAAACCCTAGAATGCCACCTGTGTGTCCCCATATCGAGACACCGTTTGGAAGCTTAGTTTCATAGATTCCAAGACCATATCCATCGATTCCTTCTTTTCCTGTAGGAACTGTAGTAAGCATTTGTTTTAGTTGCTGTTCCTTCAGTAATTTTCCACCAAGCAAGTAAGAGAAGAATTTGTTTAAGTCGTCAGCAGTAGAAATCATATCTCCAGCAGAGCTACCTGCACTTGGGTTGTAATAAGTAACGTCTTTTAGCTCACTTGCTCCGTCTGGTTGGACATATCCACGGGCATGGTTTGTGCCTGGAATAACACTTGAATTGCCTGGTAGGAATGTATTCGACAATTCAAGTGGTTCAATAATCCGATTTTCAATCTCTTCCGCATAGCTGTTTTTGGTTACTTTTTCAATAAGAATGCCCAGTAATACGTATCCTGTGTTTGAATAAGACCAGCCCTTTCCTGGGGCAAAGTCTGGAGGCAGAGAAACCCCCATCTTCACTAACTCTTCAGCCGTATACGATTTTTTTGTATCCGTAAAATCAGCGTCTTTTGACCTTGAGTATTCAGCGATACCACTTGTATGGTTCAATATATGCCGGATAGTAATCTTGTTACCATCATATCCATTTCCTTGAATGACACCAGGCAACCAGTCTTCGATGTAGTCGTCTAGATTCAAGCGATTCTCTCCAGCTAATTGAAGTACAACTGTTGCGGTAAACGTCTTCGTCACACTCCCAATGCGAAAGCGAAAATCTGTTTTCATTGGTTTCTTGGTTCTTAGATCCGCTATTCCAGCAGCATACCCCCACGTTTTTCCACCCTCAGAAGTTTTAGCAAGTATCCCCGGGTATCCAAGTTGCAATGTATCCCGCATTGCTTGCTTGACGGAAGTATGATCTCGTTGAGTATTTGTTTGTAACGAACTAGATACATTTTGAGTGGGCTCTGCTTTTACAATTGAGGTTGGTGTTGTATATAACAGGGAACTTCCAGCTATTAAAAGGGCCAGACTTGCACATGTAATTTGACTACGTATTTTCATATGGCATTCCTCTCCTCTAATCATATTGTATAAGTGTTTGCTTACTGTTCCTTACTTCCTGACAAGACTTAGGGAAAGGCCCTCACGCATATAGATTAAAGCCCCAGTACAAAGGTATCTATTAATACCAACAATTTGAGCCAGTTAAATCTCCATCCCTTCTATAACAAAATTATTCAAAGGTATGAAAGCATATTATGTACCCTTAGTTATTGTTAGGATTAACACAACATGAGACATAGCCCCAACCCATATTTTACTTTATTTATCCATGATATGTATTGAGAAAGAATGTAAATTCGAATCCTTTCCGTACCCCAACTATTGATCGTTTTTTCACCTATTATAATTAGTTATTTAGAATTTCATAATAAAAAACTGTAAAAAAATAACGAGTTCCTTAACGAACAGGAAGTGGTTGAAAAATATGTCTAAACGCAAAATTATCTTTTTTTGATATGGTGACCCCATCGCCATCAAGCTAAAGTTTTAATGTACCCCAAAATGAAAATTTTCTTTCACTACAGTTATTTACTTTGGGAAGTCAGCGGATTTTTTCATTTTAGGAGGATTTTGTTTTAGTAGCTTGATAGTGATGGGATACAGCCAACATTTCGGAAGTTTTATATGCTAAGCGAATCTTAACCTAAAAAAGTCGAATTCCTGTACGTTAAGTGAAGTGGCATTTCATTCACATAATCCGTATTATCTGAAGTTAATAAAGTCTGTTACACTCTCTTCTTTAGGAACGTCTCCATAATATCCTTCTTGAATCTTTCATAATCAAACTGAAAAGCTACATTATGTGTTTTATAGCCTGGATTAGTAACAAAACGAAAGTCTGCAATGCTTTGACCAAATCCTTCTCCTTGATCAGGAATTACTTTAATGGGTACTCTTGAAAGGCTAACAGCCTCTTGATTCAGTAAATACCACACTGTTACAAAATCATGCATAGGACTTCCACTTATACCAGGATTAGACTTGGAGTAGAAATTATAATAATAATCTAACATAGGTTTGATGATGAGTCCTGCAAGATCCTGTGTATTCCGATGAAATGCATCGATTTGCTGGACCATTTCGGGTGTAACAATCGCATGTTGCGTCACATTCAAAGGAATAATTGTCAAGCTCTTTGCATGCTGCAGAATTAAATTTGCTGCATAAGGGTCTGCGTAAAAGTTAGCTTCAGCCACGGCAGTTACGTTACCTGGATAGAAAAAAGCTCCCCCCATGCAAATGCATTCTTTTACGTTTCGCATTATCTCTAAATTCAATACAAAAGTCGTAGCTAGCGAAGAAAGTCTTCCTAAATTGATAATTGTAAGATCTTCTAAATTTGATTCTATAATTTGATAAATATCATTTAAAGGATAAACTGGATATGAAATTTCAGGGGGAATGATAGGTCCTAATCCGACTTTTCCATGCACCTCAGGAAAATACTGAGTCAATATACCTGTCAACGGTACAGAAGCACCAAGGAATACAGGTATCTCTTCTCTTCCCGCAATGTACTTCAAATAGTTAATGTTTCTTATTACATTTTCTCTTGATACATTTCCATAATCGGCTACAATTCCTACAAGTTGAATATCTTTACGAAAAAAGGTGTACAGTATAGCAAACGCATCATCAATCCCCAAATCTGTAAACAGGAGAACCTTTTTTTGCATTTCTCTTCCTCCAAAATTTATAGAATTCTACTCTCACTAATGATGTAGTAATCAGACTAAGCTTGTATGTATATATTTTATGTATTCTTAAAGAATGGATTCTATTCACTTGAAATAGCTTTGCTCATCTAAATTTGATATTATGTTCAAGCGTAAGTGTCTGTTCTTAAGTTGATGGATGTGTGGCTGTACCCCTACTAAACTACAAAGAAACAATTCTCCTTTAGGCCGTCAAACATTATGCTAACAAAACACACACCAAAAAAACCAATTCCCGTGTAATGGAATTGGTTTCTTTGTGTGCAATTCAGTCAATACAGCAACTTGAACCCACATTTTCAAATGTAGTCTTATTAATCTTACCATAATTTTAAAATTCTTAAACAAAAAACCTAAATCTCTAGTAAGTTGCGCGAATCCACTGCATTTTCATCAAGAAATCTGGAGTATAACAACAATTAAGTTCATACTAGCATGAACAACGAATGATACTAGTAACCTATTGGTACGCACATACACTAGAGCTAGTATAACTCCAATTAAAAAATATCCAAATATAAATGGAAAATCAAAATGCATGATAGAAAAAAACAATGAGCTTATTAGTATGCTCCAAGTTTGCTTAAACTTGGACATTAAAATGTTTATGACCGCATAACGAAAAACAAACTCTTCTACTAACGGTGCAAGAAGAACAATTGAAACAAGTGCCACAGGAGATATTGCTGCTGCAGCGACTGTACTAGACGTATTTGCTGATT
>NZ_JAKUGG010000051.1:0-12463 GCF_022663835.1 Bacillus cereus group sp. BfR-BA-01347
CCACGCCTTGTACGAGTTACAAGTACAACATATTCATTTCAAAAGAAGATTATACAAACTTTTTAAATCAAATTACATTTTAGCCTGATTTTGGTTACAGCTGTGCGCTTACCCTATCCTTCTGCGTAACCCCCGTCACAGCTATTGTTGGTACAGGAAACAGCGCTGTACGCCTCCTCACCATCGCGCTCTGTACTTAAAAAAATGATTTTTTGGAGACTAAGAATTGTATTCAAGATTGTCACCCCTTTTCATTGAAAAAGACCTTTAACAAAGTAAGCCTCTTACGTGTTAGATGTTCGGTGATGCTTACGTACATACGATTCGTTATTCATGCCAAATCGAGCGATTTTCCACATAAATTTGTGAAATAGCGGAACGTATAAAGGGTGTTTGAAAACAACGCCACATGCTATTCCAGCAAGCAAGTTTTAATATTTCTCCTCATTCCGTGTTCGCCTTTAGTTTTGATTTTGGATACCCTCGAAAACTGTATCTTCTGTTAAAACCTCTATATTTTGAAAACTGGAGTTTCTCACTTCTTGGCACCATCGAGACCTATTAATATGCCATCAGTGGACGTAGGACCAGCACCTACACTTTCGATGACTAATTTAAGCTATGTCGTACCTTCGCTACCGATGACGACAGGAATGACTGCAGGTATTAAGATCCTTTCACTTTTAGCAAAAGCAATCAAAAAAACATTTTCACTTGTAGAGGGAACTCTGGATCTGTACCCAAACTGAAAAACCGTTCTAAATACGAACGGTTTTGAAGGATTATTTTATGTAAAAGTTTGGAAGACAGGTCACTGCATGGACTTGACTGTCGTCGAGCACCAGCTGGACAATGATATCGCCTGAGGACATGACGACAAGGTGCGAGTACTGGTCGGATGCTTGCAGTTCCACAGACCAGATCGAGAACTTCGTGAGGGTTGGATTGTTGTACTTTCCTGTTCTCGGCTCCCCCACAGTTCCAGTGAAGACGTCGACATTGACGTCCGAGTCCGAAACATTGGCGATGAGTAGTGTACCTTTGTTGATTGAACCGATTGTAAGCGGGAAAACTGTTCCCTGCGCCACCCGTATTCCGCTGGAGTTCACCGCCGGAGGTACGGCAAACACGAGTCGGTTTTGAGGACCACTCTGTTGCAGCACGGCGCTGGCGGTCTGTGCGACCAACGGCGTCCGCGCCCTTACTAAGGCGGGCTGCTCCTTGCTAAGCCGGAACAGGTCATTGTTCGGATCGGTAGACGAAGATACGTAACCGTTCGCGTTTTTGAGTTGGCTGAACCAGGCGAGTTCAACGCCCTTTTCACTGTACACATTGAAGGTAACGTCAACTGCGCTTGCCGCCTGTGAGTCCAGGCCTATCTCAAGGTGAGCATTGGCACATGGTGAATTTCCGAAGGTGGTGATTATCGCAAAAAACTCGGACATGTCGTCACTCCCTTTCCAAATAACAATTTATTACCGTTTCCTCTGAAACCACATACTTCGGTACTTATACGGGCCTCCGTCAATTCCTTTGATTTTCAACCTTGCGACCATACTGGAAAATTTTCATCCTGTTCTATGGTTGAAAAAACAGCACATTGACTCCGACTCGCATTACACATGGGTCTTCCCCGTTGTTATCAGTGAGCTGCATTGTGCAGACAATATCGTCACCCTTTATCCAGGTGTCGACCTGCAGTTGCCTCATCGGCAGGTCACGCAAACCCATCTGTGGATTACCCAAATTCCCGTTAATGTAGCCACAGTTGATTTTGCTTATCCAGACAAAAGTCCAATTTGCCCCTGCCGGTCATTTACACGCGCTTTCATTGTTTCGGGGCGACCATGCTTCAGATTATTGGTCCCGTCGAAGTGATCAAATGTGAAGTTGACGATGGTGCCACCCAGAATTCGACCCTCTGTCGGTATCACTTGCATAGGACCTAAGGCCTCAGTTATTCCCGTAGCTTGAGCTTGCATAGGAAAAGGAGTCGATTTAACTTCACCTGCAAACGTACTCTCTTGAAGCGCTTAATCTATTGGCCTTGATTCTGGCTTTGGGCTTGGCCTTGATTCTGGCTTTGGGCTTGGCCTTGATTCTGGCTTTGGGCTTGGCCTTGATTCTGGCTTTGGACTTGGCCTTGATTCTGGCTTTGGGTTTGGCCTTGATTCTGGCTTTGGGCTAAACGTTTTGTCTTGAGATTCATTGAATATTTCTGTCATAATACACGCTCCTCAGAGTTGAATAAATATCTTGCAGTGATAGCATGTCTCTTTAGCCTCTTCTCTATACACGTAATTTGGTTTACCCGGTTTACTAGGTTAAAAGTTTAACCCTGATTATACGATAATTTTAATGGGGCAATCAGTTAATACTACAACTCAATTTGCCCTACTTCTGGTGAAGTTGTGTCAAGTGCTGTTCACTTCTGTTATTTTTCTAAATTTACATTGCAAATCCCACGACGAACAAATCAATGACCAAACACCATCTCTTTCGGATTGCAAGTGTCTCGAAACCGTTCATCGCGGGAGCGATCTTCAAGTTGATAGAAGCTGGCCCGGCGTATAATTCGTTCTTGACTGGTAAACTCCTTTTTTACAATTCCGCAAACGGTACGTGTGCGACCGCCCAACTTGACGCCAACGGAAACTACACGTTCGTGGATTCTGTCTCGGGATTGGCAACAGGCTGGACCCACGTCATCGGAACTCCTAAAGGTGGTCTACTTTTCTACAACGCCTCGACCGACCGGCTTGATCGGAAACTACAGGTACGTCGATTTCATCTCCGGATTCGGAACCTGGACCCATATCGGCGGAATTAGGTGGGACCGCAACAGAGGTCCGTTGTGGAGGTGTTCGGGGGAACCTGCGAGCATCCAAGGAAAATACTCTACATTTTCATACATTATCCGATTAATACATCTCTGATCTATCATCACCATTTTTGTTTATTATCCCTATCTCTATCGATATTCGTATATCCTTACTGAAAAAATGGTTATATTGGAGCAGGAAACTAATAAGAATTATTACATTGCATTGTATCAAAAGTAGTTAGATGGGATGAGAAAATGATATTTCCAACAGAAGTTGTAACTAAGATAGATGAAGTATATAACATGTTAGAATTAGCTAATAAAGAAGATTAAGAAGTATGGTTAGAATATGAGTTCTTATCGTTGCCTTGGTTTTTAAGTAGTTTCTTTCAATTATTCCCTGGTTATTATGGTAAAAAATAAAAAAAGGTAGTTCCAATCATTTGTGAAGGAGTGACCTATATTGACTACGAAAGGTAGTAAACTTTTTAACGATGTTCCACTCTCTGTTCTTCACCCTGTTCCTATCACACAAGGAAGCAATGCAGCACAAGCGTTTAAATAATGCATTTCCCTTGTTCAGCATGCGGAAACTTTGGGGTTTCATCGGTACTGGATAACTGAACATCACAACATGCCTAGAATTGCTTGTTCAGCTACATCTATCATTATTGGTCACCTTGCTGGTGCTACTAACCATATTCATATTGGTTCTGGTGGCATCATGCTGCCTAAACAGGCCCCACTTGTTATTGCAGAGCAGTTCGGTACATTAGAATCTATGTATCCCGGTCGCATTGATCTTGGCATAGGCCGCGCATCTGTAGGCGACCAAGCAACTACTTATGCACTAAGGCGTACTTTAAATCGTAATTCAGAAGAATTTTCGCAACAGCTAGAAGAACTACAAGCTTATTTTAACGGTACAGCTAGTGTTCATGCTATTCCAGGGGAAGGACTTAAAATACCAACTTGGCTTTTAGGCTCTAGTGACTTTAGTGCTCGACTTGCAGCTGAAAAAGGACTACCGTTTTCCTTTGCTACTCATTTATCACCGAAATATACCTTGCCTGCACTAGAAATTTACCGGACCAACTTTATTCCTTCAGACGTACTCGAAGAACCATATGCTATGGTTAGTGTTAACATCATAGCAGCTGAATCAGATGAAAAGGCAAAATGGTTAGCCACTTCTCAACTACAACAATTTCTAAGTTCAAGAAGAGGAAAAGAATCAGCGCCGTTAAAACCGCCGATTGATAATATATATGATATTTCATCAGAGGATGAGCGGGTATTATTAGAAAAGATATTAGATTCCCCTTCTACCATTGTCGGAAGCCCAGAGACAGTCAAAATTAAACTTGAAACATTCCTTGGTGAAACAAAAGCAAATGAAGTAATCATTATTTCACAAATTTATAATCATGAAGAACTTCTTCATTCTTATGAAATAGTAGCTAAAATGATGGAATAAAAAATTGAAAAGGCATGATCCTACCTTAAGGATTGTGGCTCTAACTAGATAGTTATTTCGATTTGCTTTCCTTTCCTTCAAAAAATAGAGCATTCCTCATCTTTTTTTAGATAGAAAAAGAGAGTCCCTTAGTATAGGCACTCTCTTTTATGTATTTCCTCTATTTTTAATCGATTACGATTTCATTTATATTTAGCTTGTTTAAGGCCTCTTTATAAAAACGCATTACTTTTTGAGCATGTTGTATAGCTATTAACCCATCTTGAACAGTAAGGGCTTCAAAATATGGATAACGAATGTCAGTAGCATAACCATTTAGCTGCACGCATTGTTCTAAAATCAATGAGAACTCCTCATCTAATCTACAACAAGATTTGTGCAGCAGTAAAAGGTTATGAGTTTTAGGGACTGGTCTACCGTTTAGTGCAAGAAATCCTTTTAGAAGTTTCTCCACACATTGTTGACTATGATAACAAATAATTGCAGTGGGGAAAGGTTTCATGTGAGTTAAGTAACTAGCAGAATCTAAATCAGATTTTGCAATGGTTACCCACTCTTTTAGATCCTCAATATTTCTCATATAGGACCGTCCCTTCTAGTGCAATCTTATGTTCCATAGTTACATTACGGCTAGCACGCTCTTGAAACTCTTCTGGCCCATACACTAAAATATCAACTGGTGTTTCCATTACATCGTAAATCCCCCAATTGATACGATTAATGACTTCTCTTTTTCTTTCTCCTACACCTTCCACAACAATACAGAGATCAAAATCACTGTCTTCATTTGGTGTGCCATATGCATGAGAGCCAAAAAGGATGATTTTTTGGACAGAAGACACTGTTTCACGAATCTTTTGCACCAATAGGTCCAATTCCCTTTGTACTTCTTCGTTAATCCGAATCACCCCTCGGATAATGTAATTAAATTGACGTTTAAGTATATTATACATGCGTTTCTCTTCTCCCTGCTATTATATATATTTTTTTTTTGTTTTCTTGTTTTCCAACGTTTTGCAATGCTTGATAACATTCGTACCCTGCTTGAATTCTTATAAGGGGCTACCGTCTGCACTAATATTCCCTCTTTTACTTATTAAAACAATATATGGTACAAGCTTTTTTCCTTTTGCAATATTGATAATAATGCTGATTGTAGATATCCCCCTAGTTTTATTTTGAAAGTGTATTCCCTAAGTTTCTTAGATATGAAATTGATAAATTTGTAATCCTATGTACGGTGTACAAGTCAAATGAGTACATCAATAGTATCGATGCAGCATGGATAACTCCTTCCTCCTGCACAATGGAAATAACATATTGAAGTAAATTCGCCTGCTTAATAAGTGTATGTATATATACTGGATGGGCATTTGAATCTATATAAGTATCATTCCTCTGGCCTTCAAGTGCTTCATATATTTGATCTATCTCTAACTCACAAATAAATTGAAATAGCTTATAGTCATGATGTGGTTCCTCTAATATTGGCTCAATCTTTGTAAGCAGAAACATGTAATGCTTAATATTTGTAAACATTGCGAATTGGATAGTTTTAAATGTTCTCATAATAAAAGAAGGAGACAAAAAATATGCCTCCTTTATGCCCCCTTGTATATTTATTTTAGATACCTAATCCCGCTTAGATTATAATCTTTGCTAACTCCTGTTACTGAATACTCACCTGCAAATATGAACTTAAGATGAATACAGTAAAAGCTACTTACCGTATTTCTATTTTTCCTATCTCTGTGAATTTATTCAAAAAAGACATTGAACTAGGTCGTTCAATGCCTTCTCTCTTCTTACATATTTGTGTACTCGAAGAACAATTTTTCCGGTTCTCCATACTTATTAATTTCATTCTGATATACAGCAGCTAATTGCTGTGACATTTCAATGCTCTCCATATAGGATAATGAAGTAACTGCTTCTATTTTTTCTTTAATGTTATTAGGAAGAACTGAATAAGATAAGCTATCCATCTTACTCCCTAATTTAGTTTCTGTAGCAGCTTCATAATAAATCTCAGTAATTAGAACTTCATTATCATCTGGGTCGTACATATACCCTCGGTTAACTGTAATCATATTATATGACTCCTCTCTGGTTTACAAATCCTAATCTCTAGTGTTTTTAGCATTGCGACAAGTACCCTACTTCTATATACATCCTCTAGTTTTTAATTTTTATATTCCACTCTTTATCTAGTTTACTATGAATTAGAAATTAATCTCTTTCTTTTATGTCAAATTCAAAAATCTTTAACAATAATAAGAAACGCTGTAAACCTAGTGCTGTTATTCACATTATTTTTTATTTGTATTACCTGTTTGCTTAACTTTTAAACATTTAGGTACCTTACACAATCGCAGACAGGATATGTTTCTGTTAAATAAAGGCCATTGTTTCATGGTTATTATGAGTACTAATGACTCTTATATTATTTCCATACTTTGTAAAATTTCATATAATCTCTCCTCTAAATGAAATAAAAAAAGCACAATAGGTGTACTTTTTTATTTCGCATATTATTAGCCCCGAAGATCTACGTACAAGTGATTCCTAACTTAAAGACAACACAAAAAGGGCTTCTTTAAGTCGATTAAAAACGTGCATAGCAAAATAAGCTATATATACACTAATCGGCTCAAAGAAGCCCTTTCACAATCGAAACAAGACGCAACTTGCTTCTACAACTCAACCACAACACAATAAGGTGTGGGAATAAACGGAATCAATTAAACAATAAATATACGTTTATATTAAACTAATTTTATGTTATATTCAAACGTTTTTAATGAAACGAAGATAAGAAGGGACTTTCTATGCAGTGGTTATATGTTGTGAAGAATAGTGCCCCTGTTTCCCCTACTAAAAATCCCTTCTTATTTTCAGTTCTTGGTATTACTTCATGTACTGCAGTTCAAAATATAGCTTTTCTGGCTTTTGATTTTGGTCTAAATGGCAAAGTATTTCTTGAATAGTTTCTTCTTCTACTTCCATACTTTCCATATAAGACATACTTTCGTTTTCTTGGATCTTTTCAAAAATGGAATTAGGTAGCTTATCTGCAGCAAACACACTCATTTTACTTCCTAGCTTTTGTTCGGATGCAGTGTTGTAGAAAATTTCGTTCACAATGACCTCATTATCATCTGGATCGTACATGAACCCTCTTTGTATACGTAGCAAAGTAGTGCTCCCTTCTTATGTATTCCTTCAATAAAAAGACAATATTTATATATATTGCTATTCCGAAAGAAGGTTTCAAAGAATATTATTTCTTAAAATCCGCACTTTGTATAGAGGTAGATACAGGATAATTGGTTTTCTCAAGGTATTTTTAAATATTTCATTCTTTAAAAAACAAAATTAAACCCACCACATCTGTGAAGGATTTTCTTCAATTAAAATAGTTTGAAGATTTTTTGTTGCACGTTTAAATCCTTCTTGAATAGACATGAGTGGATCTTCGTGTTCAATACTTACAACATAATCATATCCATATGTACGAAGTGCACTCATCATTTGCGACCATTCTTCTAAGCTGTGGCCACAACCAACAGAACGGAACGTCCAAGATCTTGTTTTCACCTTACCATAGGGCTGCATATCTGTTAATCCATACATGTTTACATTCTCTTGGTCAATGTAAGTGTCTTTTGCATGAAAGTGATAAATCGCATTTTCTTTCATCAATAACTTAATAGCAGCGACAGGGTCAATTCCTTGCCACCATAAATGACTAGGGTCTAAGTTGGCACCTATCGCATTACATGTCTCTTCACGTAGTTTTAGTAATGTATATGGCGTATGTACTAAGAAACCACCGTGAAGTTCTAAACCAATTTTCACACCATGTTCTTTTGCAAATTCACCAACTTGTTTCCAATAAGGAATGAGCTTTTCTTCCCATTGCCATTTTAAAATATCGTTGTATTCATTTGGCCATGGTGCAACAGGCCAATTCGGGTATTTTGCGTTTTCATGGTCACCTGCTACGCCTGAAAAACAATTCACAACAGGTACGTCTAGGAGTGAAGCTAGTTGAATGGTTTTTAACAATGTTTCATGAGATTCTGTTGCAAAACCAGTATCCGGGGATAAAGGATTTCCGTGACAACTAAAAGCGCTAATGATTAAATCTCTTTTTTGTACATGTTCTATATATGTGCTTCTGGCTTGTTCGCTTTCTAATAATAAATCTAAGTTACAATGCGATCCTCCAGGATAACAACCTGTACCAATTTCTACAGCATTCAAACCGGCTGCTTGTACATAATCTAGCATTTCTTCAAACTCCATATGAGAAAAAAGTGTTGTAAATACTCCTAATTTCATTTATCTTCCCGTCCTTTCTACATGTGTGTTACTACTCTCGTAAATTGCATCAATAATTTGTGATACTTGCAGTGATTCCTCAGGTTTTACAATTAATTCCTCGTCGTATAAGCAAGCTTTTATAAAGTTTTCTGCTTGCAAAATTCCAGGATCACTGTTAGATCCTATCCAAATAGGTTCACTATTTAATAGTATATTATGTTTTATTGTATATAATTCAATTGGAAAAACATTCATTCCACCGTTTACTCCGGAGATACTTACTTGTTCTTCATCATTTTTAATATTTGCTGCCCAAGAAGTTTCAAATATTAATGATGCTCCATTTTCAAACTTTATGTATGCGGTAACATGATCATCAACTTCAAATGTTTTATAATCATATTTCCCCCACATGTTTATTTGATTTGGTAGCTTACTCACTGCATTATAGACACTACCAATGACTTCTGTTTGTTTTGGATTTCCAATTAACCATAGTGCTAAATCAAGAAGATGACAGCCGTAATCTATTAAACTTCCTCCACCTTGTAATTCTTTATTTGTGAAAACGCCCCATCCTGGCACTTTTCGGCGACGGAGTGCCTTTACACGAACAACAAGAGGCGTTCCAATCTCATCTATCATCATTTTTTTTGCAACTTGTGACTCCTTCATGTAGCGATAATGATAAGCGATAGCAAGTTTTTTACCGCTGTTTTTTGCAGATTCTATCATTTGTTCACATTCTGTCGCTGTTAAAGCCATCGGTTTTTCACATAATACATGTTTCCCTGCTTGTAATGCTGCGATAGAAATCTCAGAATGAAACTTATTTGGTGTACAAATACAAACAGCGTCAACTTCTTTAAAGACTTCTTCATATGTTTCAAATACATAGGGAACGTTATATGTCTTAGCGACTTGTTGTGCGCGTTTTATGCTTCTATCATGTATAGCCGTAATCGTACAATAGTCATGTAATTTTACAAATGCAGGGATATGGCGATTTTGTGCAATTCCTCCTGCCCCTATTATTCCAATGCGTAGTTTTATCATGTCTTCCCCTTTTCTCATAATGGAATTGTAACAATTTGTTTTGTTTCACTTGATTGTATGGCTGCTAAAATGACTTCTAACGATTTCATTCCATCTACACCATTAATTAATGGTTCCTTATCAGATAGGATAGACACTACAAATTGCTCAATCACATGTGAATTACTTTGGCCAACTGTGGCGTTTGATTGAATTTTATTAAGCTCATATTTTACAACTTCCCCATTTTTATATTGGATAATGAGTGAGTTAGTTGGGTCATCTTCTAGGCGAAGAGTGGCCTTTTCTCCATAAATAATTGTTGAATTATCTTCTTTGCTAACGTAAGACCAACTTGCTGCAAGTGTTCCGATAATACCACTTTCGCTTTTTAATATGCATACCGCACAATCATCTACATTCGAAAATGTTTTCGCGCTTGTCTCAACAAAGGCACCAACCTCTGTAATTTCTTCATTAAGAATATACCGAATTAAATCCGCTTTATGTACACCTAAATCACCCATTGCACCAAGAAAAGCCTCCTCTTTTTTAAAGAACCAGCTCTCTTTTCCATCTACACTCCAATTTTCAGGACCACTATGACCAAACGCTGTACGAAAGCTATATATTTTGCCGATTGCACCACTTTTAATCAATTGTTTTGCTTTTTGATGAGAAGCAACAAAACGCTGGTTATGGCCAATCATTAACTTTTTACCGCTTTTTTCAGCAGCTCCAATCATCATTTCCGCGTCTGCTTTTGACGTTGCCATTGGCTTTTCACATAGCACATGGATCCCTGCTTGTAATGCAGCGATAGAAATTGATGCATGTAAATGATTTGGTGTACATACACTCACTGCATCTAACTCTTCACAATTGATAAGCTCGTTATAGTCAGTGTACATATTTACACCATAATTATTGGCAATCTCTTTTGCACGTTTTTTATTACTATCACAAACAGCCACAATCTGTACATATGGGTTTGCTTCATATTCTGGTAAATGACGATGCTGCGCGATGCTTCCACATCCAATAATACCTACCTTTAAAATATTCAAGATCATATCCTCCTTTTGCTTGATTTGAAATTATTATAGAAATTTTTTAATTGAAAAAATATGCTATATATCGTTATGTTTTTATCAAAAGTTGCCTTTTTTTATAAGAAATAAGAAAACTTTTGATAAAAGTGTTATATTGCTAACAAGGAGGTGTAAACGTCTATGACAGAAGGGAATTGTAATAAACATACTGAAGCAATTGAAGAAAAGGTCATTTATCAAAATCCATTACTATTTTTAAAGGTATGGGACATTGTTATGGAAACTTCTTATTATGATCAAATTGAGAGGGCGCCTTGGCATTATCATGAAGAGATTGAGTTTTTAGCAATTATAGAAGGATATTTAGGCATACAAAGTAAAGAAAAGTATATTGTTCTTGGCCCTGGAGATGTTTTTATTTTAGGGAAATCTGAGTTGCATCGGTCACATAAACCTTCTGCAGATTCTTTACACTACGTTGTGTTCCAAGTGAATTTAAATCAACACTTTGACCGAAGCATTATACAATATTTACATTGCTTTTCAGAACGAACAAAATCCTTAAATGAGTTAAACTATATTTTTGAACAAAATGAAGTAGTAAAACATGAAGCTTACGCTCTTATTATAGAAATTTTTACAGAATCAAAAAAGAAAATAAACGGATATGAAATCGCTATTAGTGTTGCTATTAAGAAATTACTCTTAATACTATTAAGAAACGACAAACATAACATTTTAAATTATAGTGAACAAGACGACTTGGCTCGTTTAAAACCAGTACTTGATTATGTAGAAGATCATTTAGGAGAAAAGATAACCGTAACCAAAGCATGCGCTTTAATAAATTTAAGCTATCATTATTTCATAAAATACTTTAAAAGAATTATGGGTATTTCCTTTTTTGATTATGTGAATTATAAGCGCATCAAACAAGCAGAAAGTTTATTAATAACAAGCGATCTTAGTATTACAGATGTTGGATGTGAAGTTGGAATTGCAAACATGTCACAGTTTTATAAGTTGTTTAAAAAAGAGAATAATTGTTTACCAAAGGAGTTTAAACAGCGAATACAAAGCAGTAAACAAGCCACCCTTAAAAGAAATTAATAGCTTGTAAGGGTGGCCTAGTGTGTTGCGAATAGCTTTGTATTTAATTGTTTAATCTCCCCTTCTGAAAGGGGCTGATAAAATGCATGTTGTAATCCTTGTATATGCAAGGTCTCTCCTATACATAACAATACTTTACCAGGAAGCAGGTCAAGTAATAGTTCATTATTAATTTGCTTTGCTTGTTTTTCAGTAGAAACATAAATAACCAAGATAGTAGGATTATTTCCAAAACCCCGCATAATAATATCTTTTCCTGATTCTACAAAAGTTTTCCATCTAGCAATTATTCGTTTTAATCGGTCTTTTTTATCAGATAACAAGGTAGAGTATACAACGAAATTAAATTTACGCTCTTCCCCGCCGTTTACTATAAAACTTAAAGGAGGGGT
Organism: Bacillus cereus group sp. BfR-BA-01347; assembly: GCF_022663835.1. Lineage (NCBI taxonomy): Bacteria > Bacillati > Bacillota > Bacilli > Caryophanales > Bacillaceae > Bacillus > Bacillus cereus group sp. BfR-BA-01347. Next base: position 12,217 of record NZ_JAKUGG010000051.1, read on the forward strand.
AAAAACCCCTTTATTAATGAATGGATGCATAATATGCCCTAAAAAGGATGAAGCATAACGCAGGTGGCAAAGTAGGTCTATATCATGCCAATAACGTAGGTGAACATATTTACCATGATTATCAATTCGCTCTGGAGCAAAGAAGAACATATTTCCTTGCCAGTATTTTAGTAGTTTAAATCCATTATTGGATAAGGTATATGTTTCTTCAAAGATTTCTATATCAAAAATTTCTACTTGCCATTTT
>NZ_JAKUGG010000052.1:0-11533 GCF_022663835.1 Bacillus cereus group sp. BfR-BA-01347
AAAGAGCCTATAAATAAGGCTCTTAAAATAATATATAAACTTTAAAACACACCCATCAAAATCCTTTTACCTAAAACCATCTTTCTCAAGCTGGCACCAAGTTTTTGAACCAACAATTCCATCTGCCACAAGCCCACGATCTCTTTGATAATTTCTTACTGCTTGCTCAGTTACACGACCAAATTGACCATCAATTCTTCCTGAATAATATCCAATATTCCGAAGGAATTCTTGAAGTTCTTGAACCAAATATCCAGTGCTTCCTCCACGAAGTATTGGACGATTTTGGCTAGGGCAAACTGGACCAAAACCATCTTTTTCAAGCTGACACCAAGTTTTTGGACCGACACGTCCATCTACAAAAAGCCCACGATCTCTTTGATATTGCCTTACTGCTCGATCAGTTACAGAACCAAATCGACCATCAATTCTTCCTGGATAATATCCAATACTCTGAAGGAATTCTTGAAGTTCTTGAACCAAATGTCCAGTACTATCTATCGAAAGCGTTGGACGATTTTGGCTAGGGCAAATTTCTTCTCTTTGAATCATAAAACCGTCTTGCTCAAGCTGACACCAAGTTTTTGGACCGACAATTCCATCTACCAAAAGTCTATGATCTCCTTGATAATTTCTTACTGCTCGATCAGTTACAGGACCAAATTGACCATCAATTCTTCCTAAATAATATCCCGTTCTCTGAAGAAACTTTTGAAGCTCTACAACCCAATGTCCAGTGCTGCCTATGCGAAGTGTTGGACGATTTTGGCTAGGGCAAGAGGGAGGGATTGGACCTGAACCTCCAGAAAAACCGTCTTGTTCAAGCTGACACCAAGTTTTCGGACCAACAATTCCATCTGGAAGAAGTCTACGATTGCTTTGATAATTCCTTACTGCTCGATCAGTTACAGGACCAAATTGACCATCAATTCTTCCTGAATAATAACCAAACTTCTGAAGAAATTCTTGAAGTTTTACAACCCAATGTCCAGTGCTTCCTCTGCGAAGTGTTGGACGATTTTGGCTAGGGCAAGGAAATGAACCTCCAGAAAAACCATCAAGCTCTATTGCAGAAATAATCACAGTACTTAAACCAAAAGGACTTTGATATATTACCTCTACATTTTGATTTTGACCATGACCAAAAGTCCTCTGTATAAATATAGGAGTTCCCATGGAAAAATATCTTGTATTTGCTGGAGCTGCAATTGTTTGCCCAACATAAAAACTATAATCTGTTGCACGATATTCATTATCCAAACATTCATGTTCTAAACAACCATCATATTCATAAGTATCCTCTCTATACAAAGGTAAATATGAATTAAAATCTTGATACATATTTTTAAACCTTCTTTCTCATAAAATTTATATTGTATAAAACAAGACATAAAATATAGGTATGTAATAGGGCATATGTATGTATCCGCTAATTCCCATCTTATATAAGCCCATATTAAAGAAAATAATTTATATATAATATCTAATTATTTACATATATAAATATAAAATAATAAATAAAAAACCACAAAAATCGCTGTGTTTTTTTATCGATCAAGATTATATTATAAATGCTCATTGCATTATATGTTTAATTCCAAAAAATGTTAACATGTGGAGAATTCAAATAAATATTTTACATAAACAAAAAGCCTAGTAGTACTAGGCTTTTTATCTGAAAAAAAATACCATTATTCATCTTAATAGACTTTTAATCTCACACTATTTTATACAACTAATAATAAAAAGTTCCAATGTAAAACTTTAAATTTAGTTTACATTCAAATCACTTTAAATGTTGACTTTTCTCCATGAAATTAATAAAGAAGAAAAAGATAATGTCCTAGATGTATTTCATATTTGACATATTCCCCGAAAAAATTCTCCTTCCTCAAGCGTGTGAAGGGCGTAGCCCAACGGTAGGTGGGAGATGAATTTCGGTTTAGCCTAGCCAAAAAATTTTGATAAACTAGCTATATGAAGTTCTTTGATAACTTGATATAGAAGATTACAGGAAGAAAATAGAGTGCGAAAACCAAGCCATTCGGTTCCTGCGTAAAATATGAACCATACCAAAAGAGCGACCATGCGTTAGACATCTAGGGGTGGAACACCCCGAAGTAACGCTCAGGGAGTCGAAAGGTTACTTTCGTCGCGGAACTGAGAAGCTCCCACTTCAAGCTTTGCTAAGTGGCGAGTAGTTCATAACACAATAAAATAGTTAAATCAAATAATCTTAAATTTAACCTTTTATAAAGTAATTTCATACAATAAAATCATGAATGTAAATATATTTTCTCTCCGAAAAACAACTCAAAGAATAAATAAAAAAGATATTCGTAATGAATATCTTTTTTATTTATTCTTTATATAATTATTTTCTAATATAACGTTTTTATATAACTAACTAGACTTATAGACTCATATTATTTCTTTCAAACAAAAATAAATATATTAATCTTATAAAAAAAGAAAAAATAACATATAAACATCTATTTAATCCAAAAAGGGGGATTTACTAGTAAATCTCCCTTTTCTTTCAAAGAAGATCAAGTTATGAGTGCAAAACAAGTGTCCAAAGCTTGTTCCACACTATAAATATATGCTTTCAATTCAAAATGGTTCAAAAAATTTTATTTAGTACTATCTATTTTTAAAGATAAAAAAGTCTAACAATATTTTAACGAAAATATATACTAAGCAAAATTCCATAAGAAAAATATGGATTTTATTACTTTAACCTATTTTCTATTTCAAAATGAGAAAAATCACTATTATACGAGCCTTCACACAAATAAATACATTCCATAGCATATTAAAGTAATGTCAAAACACTCAAACATAAACCAAGAGGAGGCTTTTTAAATTGAGTGAAAAAGAATATAGTAAAAATAAGAATTGTAAAGTTAAATCAGAATCACGAATTCCACTCACTGATACTGAAGCAATACCCGTTCTTACAACCAATCCTAGAGTTAAAATTCCAGTTGTATTAACAGAAAGAACACTTCAAATTGTTGTAGAAGCGGAAATTCCACTTTCTCCACCAGCAGTGGAAATTAAGAGAGTATTAAAAGATGTATTTTTAACACAATGTAAACTAGTACCTGTTGAATATGAACCAATTAATGAAACAGGATTTTTCCAAGTAACAAGAGCAAAATTGTTTGTAGAAGGTTATATTCGTAAAAATATTGAATACGCTGCTAAATACTGCAATGGCGTGCTTCATGATCGAATTGCAAAGGTTCGATTCTCTGGTTTTGCTGATATAACTGAAGATGAATTCCTTTCCTTACCAATTATAGCTTTTTCTTCGGAAAACAAAGCACGTTTTATTAATCCAAAAAACAATGATGTTCCTCGTCTAGACAAATACTTCTTTGGAAATAATGTTTTCTATAATGAACAACCATATTGTGAATTAATTAGTGCAGAATTTTATGAACTTGATTATTCATCATATGATGTTCATCATGATTCGAAATATGATGAATATCCTGAGAAAAATCATGATAGATATTATGATAAATATCAAGATAAATATCAAGATAAACATTATGATGAATATCCTGAGAAAGAATTTGACAAATTACGTGAAAAAATTGTTCTTGATCTTACTTTGAAAGTATTACAAACTCAACAAGTACAAATCGGATAAAATAAAAAAGTAATATTTTTAAAGCAAATCAATTATTTTTCACATTTCATTAATTAAAAAAGAAAAAAAATCCCTTCAGATCTTTATTCTAAAGGGATTTTTCGTCCACATAATCTGTATTATCAATAATTTTTATGTATCTACTCTAAAATACTCTGGATGTTCTACTTTTATAGATAAAATGTTACCACACTCAGTACAAATATCAGCAACCACTCTTGAAAATTGATTAAAAAGGTTATTCGTACTAATAAGTTTTAAACATTCTTGGGCATTTAATAAATCTTCCTCTATTTCTCTAGAACCACAATTAGGACATTTCTTATTCATTTTCTATTCCTTCTTCCTAAAATTTAGTTCATATAAAATCAAATTATCAGTAATAACCCAAAAAACTCAGAATTCCCATATAACTCTAAGCTTTACCTTTGTATTCATTTTTCTATATTTTTTAGAAGTAGCAAGAGATAATTAAACAAATTTTAAAAAATCATTTCCAAAACTCATACCATTTCCTATCTTTACTTGCTGCAATCATCTTCTTAACTTCCTGAACTTCCCTTATTGTTTGTATAAGCATTTCATCGCTTCTTTGATTCTTCGCTACGTCTTCGCTAGTATTCACCGCTATAAGCCTTTGGGATTCCTGTATCGTTTGTATAGCGCTCAATAACTCTGATTCTCTTTGTGCAAATCGCTGATCTTGTTCAACTAAACGTTTATTTAATTCTTGTAGTAATTCATTTTGCTTTTCAATGATTTCATTTTGATCTTGAAGCATCATCTGTAGCGTTGTAGCGTTAAAATCTGGTTCTTCATAGCGCTCAATTTCATGTCGCTCTAATGGCAATACCTCAACGCCTTGATTCCATGATACTATTTGTTTTGTGGCGTTTTCTAATGTCATGTCTGTATCATTCTTTAGGTTGATAACCTTACGAAACACCATTACATCACTTTCTGTATATTTCCTATGGCCACGTTCATTTTTTATAAAAGTATAACCCTCTTTTTCTAGTACATCAGCATACTTACGTAATGTACTAGATTGAATACCTAATTGCTCTGCCACGTCGCCGGGACTATATAGCGTCTTCATAGCGTCTCACCTCAAAAATATATTCGCTATAGCGATGATATACCCTTTTTCCTAATAATTCACGTATTACTTTTTTCAAACCATTAATCTCCATAATCTTTACATAAGCAATTTGTATAATTCCTATTACAGATCAAATTTTAAAATTGAATACTCATCCCATCCCAATACCCACATCAAAATCTTTTTTATTTATACAAGATTTTATGCAAAAAAAAGAATAGCGGGGATCCATAGAATCCCCGCTATATCAACAATGTATAAAATCCTGTATACGAGATAACAAGACAAAAAAAGAAGAACCCCTATATAGACAAGGATTCTACCAAAAGATTTGCTACCGATAATGAGACGTTATGTTAACTGGAACTGTATACAATATACATCTTAAAAACAGAAAAAGACTACCTTTTCCCAGTTAGAAGAAGTAGTCTTTTTCTATTACGTAATTGAGTTCCACGAATAATGCCTTATCGCATCTTGGATAGTTTGCTCAAAGTGTATTTCCCACGATTATCGAAAATAATCCTTTGTATATTAACTTTATTGTTGGCTAGATTGTTGGTTCTTTTTAGCTTCTGCTTGAGCATTTTGTTGTTTTACTGCTTGTACATCTGTTTCACTAGCAAATTCCGTTCCAAATTTGTTAGATGCAGCGTTTGTCCCTGCAGAATTTTTGTTTGGTTGTTTGTTATTATTCATTACAATCACCTCCATAAAAATTAATGTTCCCAATAGGATCGTAATTATCCCAAAAAGCTTTTAAGGAATATATGATTGCTAATAATAAGACGTTATGTTAATCAACCATAAATAAGTATTTATCACAAAAAATTCAGATCTTTGATTATCATTTTGCATAACCCCCTTTGGTTTTTGCCCTTTTCTGGGGATCCCGTCCTACACTTTTTATTCCACGGTTCACTTGACCACGAGCCTCTACACCCTCAAACTCCCAAAGATAACCCCAGCGGGCAAAAACCGCCCTTCTGGAGCCACCTCTGATGAGTTTGCATGAGGGTGCCCCTCATGGTCAAGTGACTTTCGCGGCATAAACGTTACGGACTCAGTGATAAACTCTCCTCTAGTTATTCTCCCATGTATTCCTACTACAAAATCTCTCATATCTAAATTAATATATTGTATAATATAGTTAAATCAGATTCCATGTGGTATCACATAGAATCAAGTACATATTCTCCCCTACGGGGAGCCCGATTTTTCCGCCCTAACGGCGTCAAATCAGGAAGATCAAGAGCATTCCACTCATCGTCTTACCGTCCGTTGTCCTGTAAGACTCAAGCAGGGCAAAATACGCCTGCCTTGGCATGATAAAAGCTGACGCTTTTCCATGCCTGCGGTCAGACGCATTCATTTTTGATTCTCGCTACGCTTGAACCAAAAACAAGCTCGGCAAGCCGAGTGAATGGTCTTCAGGCGTATTTTGCCCTGCGGGACTTCCTGGACAGAATGCTTCGCATCTGTCCAGATTCTTTTTCTAAATCAGCTCACGCCTCTTAGAAAAAGACAAATAAAATCGCCTTCCGGCATTTTTATTTGTTTGATCAAAATGTCATGCTTCGCATCACATTTTGAATGAAATTAAACAAACATTTGTTTAAAAATGTTTGTTTAATAAAAAACGAAACATATAAACACGAATTATAGCGAAAACCCATAGCTTCGCTATAAAATCCCAAATAATTAAATACAGAGATAAAGCAAAGACAGGAGGAATCCCTATGGCCGCGCCACGAAAACATGTAAGAATTCTCAAGACAAAAGAGATTGAGGGCATGGATATGCTTTGGAAAACTGGAACAGCTACCAGAGAACAAATGGAAAGAGAATATAACATCAAAGGAGATCGCCTGAAAAAACTTTGTCATAGCGGCTATTTAGAAGAACGTACAGGAAAAATTGTTTTAGGAGAAAAAGGGATAGAAAAGTTTAAGAAAGAGGGAAAAGAGTATCAATATAAAACCGGTATAAATAACGCCAAACATGATATTCGTCTCTCTGAAAAATACATCTCTTTACCAAGAGAAATAAGAGAAACATGGAAAACAGAAAAACAATTGCATTCAGAAGCTCAGAAAGACCCCAGATACAACAATTTTAAAAAAAGAATAGTAGAGTCCCATCCGCAAGGAAAATTCCAACCAACGCCCGATGGAGCCGTCTATAGCGAAGTGCATGGCGGTTATATTGCCATAGAGGTGACAACACGTAATTACAAAGAAATTGATATTCAACAAAAACAAGAATTTGCGAAGACATTTTTATCCGGATATGAACAACTATAGGAGGAAAAAACATGGCAATACAACCAACATTTATTGTTCCACATACTTTTTATACAGTACATGAAATTATGGATAATACGAATTCACCCTATATCTTAAACTTACATGACATTCAGGAAGATCCACATAAGAGAAAATTAAGTGATGAATTACATTTATTCATCATGAAGCATTATCATAATCTATTTACATTTATGCTCCATCATCAGCCCTACATGTTAAAATCACAGTTCCTAGATCTATTTGGTTACCAAAAAGGCAAAAAAAATAAATCTAGAACACTTGGATACGCAAAATTAAAAGAATTAGAAGATAAACTATTAATTGGTTCTAAATCCTTTTATGGTGCGGAATATATTTATTTATCTTATCGAGCTTACTATTATTTTGGCCAAGAAAAAAAGGTGCTACCAATTGCACCAGGAGAAAATGTACTCTTCCGTCACTTTACCCGTATGGAAGACTATCTAGAATTAAATAAACAATATACAGATCCAATATTATTAACCGCATTACTTTGTTCTCACGAGCATTATTATTTATTACATACAGAACCCTTTTTCCCAATCAATCCAATACAAGAAAAAGATACACGTTACTTTGGAGAATACTTTCCAAACAACAAAATACCTAAAAATCTTGATATGGAATTTGTAACAGACTTTCTCATAAAGACAAAACAAGAAAATAGGGGATTGTGGTTCATCAATGAAGAGACACCTGAAACTCAACTTCATGTACTCATTACATTTATCGATGAACTCTTTAAAATCCTTACTACACGTTGTTCTCTTAAATTACTTATTAATGATCAAAAAGAATCTTTACGAATCGTAGCAAATATTATCCCAATACCAGGAACATCTTATATCACAATTAATAACCTAATCTCTGATATCTATCATATTGAATTTTTATTAAAAATTTGCTTCCCAACAGTCATAACAAGTTTTACTTTTATTGTGATGAGTCAAGATCATGAACGTGAGTTAAACAATGTTATAAGTAGAATTACTAAACTTAGAAAAAATAAAAAGAACTTACAACCTTGGCAATCTATGATTGATCCAAAAAACATCAAAATCCGGAATACAAATCTATTTAGACGTTTAAATTTCAATGATTCCTACGAATCTCAGCGAGAGAAACCACTTCCACAGTAACCACTTACTTATAGTAAGTGGTTTTGATCTTTCCCCTACTTTTGAGGTAGAGGCTGGCCGGGGTGTGGGGAGACCCCATGTATTGCGTATCTAAAAATAGAGTAAGAACTAATTATGGAACGTTAAATCAAGCGGTTTGGCTCGTATAATAAGTAGCTCAAGCCGATATGCCTAAATCCCACTTTTGAGTGTATCGGCTTGGCGATGGAAGCAAACGAGCCAAAAAAAGTTCCGCAAGGATGTTAGAAAAAAGAAAAGTCTTCGACTTTAGGCGAGGATTAACGAGCCGACCTTTTTTCTAGCAAAGGTGGAGATTTTTAAGCGGGGTTTGCTTAAAAATACTACCTGTTCCTTGCGGAACTTTTAGCTATATATATAGAGTGAGAAAGGAGAAATATAAAAAGTCAGTAATATCAAGGGTTTGAGGTGTTCGGGGTGTGATTATATGATCACACAGGTGTGATCATATAATCACACCTAAAAAATGTAATTTCATAAAAAAAAAAAAAAAGCAAGACTAAAAAAGTCATGCTTTAAAACAAGTAAACTGGTAATTTATGTTTCTTTGTAGTGTCTTTCACCTTAAAATTCCGAAGAGATCTTTTAAAAATATGTTGAGTAGCTTTATCGACACCATCTTTAGGAGAACAACACATAATATTAGGATTTACAAACCATGTTCTAGAAGAACAAATTCTACCATCATCAGTAGTCATTCCAGCTTCAGCAACCCCAAGAATACCTTTCTTTAATAAAGAATTCATAATCCTAGAAATATATTCTCTTGTATTTCCAAATTGTTCAGCCAAATAACTAGGAGTAGCAGCATTCGTTTCAACTTCTAAATCATTATCTACCCGTTCAATTATTACATTCGTTTTAAACTCAATATAAGGAGTCAACTTAAATAAAAATGCTTCTTCTTTTGGCTGTAAATAGCCAATCTTATTTAAATAATTTACATTATCCATAATTAATTGCACGAACTTCACCCCATCAGTTCGTTTTTTCTTTTTACCAATGAAATAATTTTCACCCGTTGTACTATGTAAAATTTGCAACAACAATTGCTGTTGTTCAGAAGATAATCCTACATTTGCCTCTTCTAAAAAACTTTCAATCTGATTTTCTCTAGATTTAGCTTTCCTTTCAGAGTTTTCAAAATCAACAATTTTACTCATGAAAAAAATTCCTCTCCTTCTCTACTGGAAGGAATCAACCCACTTATGTTAAAATATTAATACTTAAACAGTTAATAAGGGATTAACCCCTTCAAAATTAGTCTTTTATAAAAAAACCCTCAAGTTTGCCGACTGGAAGGGTTTTTTTACGTTATTTCGACAATTAATTATATCATACCTCTTTCTAACAATTGAATCCTAGCAAGTAAACTCATCAAAAACTTGTATTATTTCTACAACTTCTTGATAAGTTTACTTCCACAGTTTCAAAAAGAAAAACCACAACAATTGCTGTGGTTTTTTCTTTTTATGACCAAGACTATGTTGTAAATGCTCATAACATTATATGTTGGATTCCAAAAAAAAGTGTAAACTTTTGGATAGATGTTTTACTTTAAGATTTATTATGTAAAACATGAATAATTTAAACAAAAAGCCTAGTAACTACTAGACTTTTTGTCTGAAAAAAAAACACCATTATTCACCTTGATACACTTTTAGTTTCAAACCATTTTATACAAAAAATAATAAAAAGTTCCAAAGTAAACTTTTGAATATTAGTTTACATTCAAATCCCTTTAAATATTGACTTCTAACCAATCCCCCTGATATCCTCAATTTACACAACAAAAGTATACATTCAAAACATTGTAAATAAAGAGATTAAAATCCATGCGCAAAAAACCACATCTCATTGATGTCCAACCTATCCGTAGTAAAGAACAGATCGAAGATATGAAATGGGCTCTTAAACGTCATTGTTCTGAACGAGACTATATTTTCTTCCTTATTGGGATCCATACTGGATTACGTGTCAGTGATCTACTCCAAATTGAAACACAAACCATAATAAATTTAAAACGTAAAAAGAGAAAAGAATTCAAGATCAAAGAGGGAAAATAAAGAAAGAACGCATAATTAACCTTACTTCTATTTTTGATGAAGTATACTCTTATAGCCAAACGCTAGAAAGTACCTGGTTATTCCCTTCCCGAAAAGGAAATCAACCCATTAGTAAGATCCAGGCTTATCGACAATTACAAAAAGCCGAAGATTTTGCCGGTGTAGAATCTATTGGAACCCACACTATGCGCAAAACCTTCGGCTATTGGTTCTATAAACAAACAAAAGATATGGCTATGTTACAAGACATACTTAATCACAGCACACCACAAATTATACTAAAATATATCGAAATCAATAAAGAAGAAAGAGATAATATACTTCATACATTTCATATTTAAAACATCATAAAATATAAGTCTCTAATATAATTATTGCTTATAAAGTTCAATATAAACTCATAATAAAACTACCAATTCTCAACCATCTTTTGACCTTGTTCAAAAGAAAAAGATTTGTTACTTATAAATTTTAAAGAATTACTTTTTAAATCTAATCCATAAGTACTTAAGACCCAAGGAAAATCTTCTGCATTATTATAATTCATTGTTTCTATCTGATTCTTTTGATTAAATCTCGGTGGAAAAACATAATTTAAAGAACTATTTAATGGTACCAATTCCCCTTTACTTACATAATATAAGTATCCAACTTTTGTATTGCAATCAATTTCAAGTGAAACTGTAATTAGATCAGGATATAATTTTGATTTTATAGAAAAAACCGATTTTTGGGTTTCATTATAAGGAAATCCTTTTAATATAATAGGTGTCATATTAATTTTTTTCTGACCTTGTTTCTGAATCGCAAAAGTATAATCCCCTACATATACTTTATCATCACCTCCACCACAAAAATAATAATCACTCTTAATTTCTTCAGGAGCAAAAAAATAAACCTTATAATTAAAACCAGAAATATCTTTAATATTTAAAACAGCTCTACTTATTTTCGAAACATTAATATTGGCATAAGAATAGCTTTCAAAATGAAAATAACTGAATATAAACACTAACAAACATAATAATGCTCTCTTTTTATTCATTATTTATCTCACCCCTTTTAATTACTAAATATAATGTTTCTCAAATTTATTATAACTATACAAAAAAGAGCCTATAAATAAGGCTCTTAAAATAATATATAAACTTTAAAACACACCCATCAAAATCCTTTTACCTAAAACCATCTTTCTCAAGCTGGCACCAAGTTTTTGAACC
>NZ_JAKUGG010000053.1:0-10557 GCF_022663835.1 Bacillus cereus group sp. BfR-BA-01347
GAACACGGAAGTTAAGCTCTCTAGCGCCGATGGTAGTTGGGACCTTGTCCCTGTGAGAGTAGGACGTCGCCAAGCAACTAAAAACACAAGTCATTTGACTTGTGTTTTTTTGTATTGTTAAAAAGAATAGGAAAGAAGTAATGGTAATACAAACACGTTGCCCAAGAGTTAATCATATTATATAAAAGATGGGTGTATATTTTTCTGTAAATTGTTAAGGATTAGAAGTATAAAATAGGTTCACTTAAATAGGGAGGGAAGGTTATGAAATTACAAAGTGAAGTTTGTATTGTTTGTGAGACAAAAAGAAAAGAAGGTATATATGTTTATAATAATTTAATATGCTATGAATGTGAAAAGGATATGGTGAATACAGAGACAGATGATCCGAAATATATACATTATTTAAAGCAGCTTCGAAAATTAGAAGTATCATATTTTTAAATAGGCATATGCCTATTATTTTTTTTGTTCTGTATAATAGATAGAGAATGAATAATAAGGAAGAGATGTAGATGAATCAAAATCGTTTGCCTTTATATGAGGCGTTAATAGAGTTTAAAGAAAGAGGGCCGTTATCCTTTCATGTTCCAGGTCATAAGAATGGTTTAAACTTCCCTCAGGAGGCAATAAGAGAGTTTAAAGATATTCTATCTATTGATGTAACTGAGTTAGCAGGACTAGATGATTTGCATAGTCCGTTTGAATGTATAGATGAGGCACAACAATTATTGGCTGAAGTTTATAATACAAAGAGGAGCTATTTTTTAATTAATGGTTCAACAGTCGGGAACTTAGCAATGATTTTGTCTTGTTGCGGGGAACATGATATTGTTCTTGTGCAAAGAAATTGCCATAAATCAATTATTAATGCTTTAAAACTTGCGGGAGCAAATCCCATTTTTTTAGATCCATGGATTGATGAAGCTTATAACGTACCGGTGGGAGTTCGTAACGAAATTATTAAGAAAGCAATTGAAAAGTATCCAAATGCGAAAGCACTCATTTTAACGCATCCTAATTATTATGGTATGGGTATGGATCTAGAGGCAAGCATCGCTTTTGCACATGCACATAAAATCCCTGTTTTGGTAGATGAGGCACATGGGGCACATCTGTGCTTGGGAGAACCATTCCCCAAGTCAGCATTAACATATGGTGCAGATATTGTAGTTCATTCTGCACATAAAACATTACCCGCAATGACAATGGGTTCCTATTTACATATAAATAGTCACTTAGTAGACGAAGAGAAGGTTACTACTTATTTAAGTATGCTACAATCTAGTAGTCCATCGTATCCAATTATGGCTTCCTTGGATATAGCACGCTTTACAATGGCGCGTATAAAAGAAGAAGGTCACATTGAAATTGTTGAGTTTTTACGAAGATTTAAGGAACAATTACGTTCTATTCCCCAAATCGCCATTTTAGAATATCCGTTGCAAGATGAGTTAAAGGTCACCGTACAAACTCGTTGTCAGTTATCAGGGTACGAATTACAGTCTGTATTTGAAAAGGTCGGTATATATACAGAGATGGCTGATCCGTACAATGTCCTATTTATTTTACCCTTACAAGTAAATGAGGGATATATGAAGGTTATAGAGATGATCCGAGTAGCATTGCAACATTATGAGGTGAAAGACAAGAGGGAATCTATTCGTTATACTTATAAAGGTGAATTCTCTCTTTTACCGTATACGTATAAACAACTAGACGGATATGAAACAAAGATAGTATCTATAGAAGAGGCTGTTGGAATGATAGCGGCGGAAATGGTGATTCCGTATCCACCTGGAATTCCATTGATTATGTATGGAGAGAGAATTACTTCAGAGCATAAAGAGCAAATTATGTATTTAGAGAGAGCAGGAGCTCGTTTTCAAGGGAATACGAAATATATGAAAGTGTATGATATAGAAAGTAGGTTTTAGGATGAAGGGATTATTTGTAACAATTGAGGGCCCAGAAGGTTCAGGTAAAACAACGTTAATTAAAAGCTTATTGCCATATTTTGAACAAAAAGCACAAAAGGTAATGGCGACAAGGGAACCAGGCGGTATTGCAATTTCTGAGGACATTAGGACGATTTTACATAAACAAGAATATACGATGATGGAAGCACGTACAGAAGCGCTTCTTTATGCTGCTGCGCGCAGACAACATTTAGTAGAAAAAGTTATGCCAGCACTTAATGAGAACTACCTCGTGTTATGTGATCGTTTTATAGATAGCTCTTTAGCATACCAAGGCTATGCAAGAGGATTGGGTATGGATAAGGTATTTGAAATAAATCGTTTCGCAACAGAGGACTGTATGCCTAGTTTAACAATTTATCTAGACATTGAGCCTGAGGTTGGTTTGGCTCGGATTGAAAAAGATGCAGGACGTGAAGTAAATCGACTAGATATGGAAGATATCTCTTTCCATAAACGTGTGCGCGAAGGGTATTTACAAGTTGTAGAACGTTTCTCGGATCGTATTGTATTGGTAAATGCTGATCAGCCGATGGAAAAACTTATAGAAGAAGTTGTTCAGCTTATAGAAGATAAATTGTTATAATAGAAGGAAAGAATGAAATAAGTGAGGTATGCATTATGACGAAGACGTGGGAGCAGCTTTCTGCTATACAACCCATCGGTGTAAAAATGTTGATGAATAGCATTGCAAAAGAGCGTATATCCCACGCTTACTTGTTAGAGGGAGGGAAAGGGACAGGAAAGTTTGCGACAGCAATTCAAATGGCAAAGAGTTTCCTCTGTTCTGAGCGAAATGGGGTAGAGCCCTGCCATGTATGTACAAACTGTAAGCGAATTGATTCAGGTAACCACCCTAACTTACATATTGTAAAACCAGACGGATTATCTATTAAGAAGCAGCAAATTCATGATTTACAAGAAGAGTTTTCAAAAACAGGATTAGAAGCAAATAAAAAATTATATATTATTGAGCATGCAGATCGTATGACAGCAAATGCGGCAAATACACTTTTGAAATTTTTAGAAGAACCAAGTAGTGATACAACTGCTATTTTACTCACTGAACAAAGTCATCAAATTTTAAATACGATTTTATCTCGTTGCCAAGTTGTTACGTTTAGACCGTTACCTACGGAATCTTTAATTAGAAGATTACAGGATGAAGGGATTACAGCATCTTTATCGACACTTGCTGCTCAACTTACAAATAGTTTTGATGAAGCTTTAGCTTTATGTAGTGATGAATGGTTTGCACAAGCACGAGCTTTAGTGATAAAATTATGTGAAGCGCTCGAAAAAGATAAAACCTCTATTTTTTTTGTACAAGAAAAATGGGGAAAACACTTTGGAGAGAAAGAACAATTACAGCAAGGTTTAGATATGTTACTCCTTATTTATAAGGATTTATTATATGTTCAATTTGGAGAAGAAGATCGTCTTGTTTTTCATGAGCAGAAAGAGATGTTTGAATCGTTTTCCTATGCTCAGAAGCGCATTGTATCAGCTCTCTTTAATATATTAGAGGCAAAAAATAGAATCAACGCTAATGTAAATGCGCAGCTTGTGTTCGAACAGTTAGTGTTGCGGTTGCAGGAGGGATGACCGTTTTGTATGATGTAGTAGGTGTTCGCTTTAAGAAGGCCGGGAAGGTATATTACTTTGATCCAAATCAGTTCGATATCTCTGAAAATGAGTTTGTCATTGTAGAAACGGTAAGAGGTATTGAATACGGAAAAGTAGTTATTACCAAAAAACAAGTTGATGAAAACGACGTTGTATTACCGCTAAAAAAGGTTATTCGTATTGCAAATGAAAATGATCGTACCATTGTTGAAGAGAACAAACATGCTGCCAAAGAAGCATATCAAGTCTGTCAACAAAAGGTAGTAGAGCATAATCTTGATATGAAACTTGTAGATGTAGAGTATACATTCGATCGTAATAAGATTATTTTCTATTTTACTGCGGATGGTCGGATCGATTTCCGCGAACTAGTGAAGGACTTAGCCGCAATTTTTAGAACAAGAATTGAACTAAGACAAATTGGTGTTCGTGATGAAGCGAAGATGCTAGGTGGTATTGGTCCATGTGGTCGTATGCTTTGTTGTTCTACTTTTTTAGGGGATTTTGAACCTGTATCCATTAAAATGGCAAAGGATCAAAATTTATCATTAAATCCTGCAAAAATCTCTGGTTTATGTGGTCGCTTAATGTGTTGCTTAAAATATGAGAATGATGAATATGAGGCAGCAAAGGAACAACTTCCTGATTTAGATCAACGTATACAAACCCCGCATGGTACTGGCCGTGTTATCGGATTAAATATTTTAGAAAGATTAATTCAAGTGGAATTAGTAGACAAGGAACGGATAGTAGAATATACGTTAGATGAGTTAGTAAATAAAGGGGTCGTTTCGAGTCAAACCACAGATTAATGAGGTGGGTGCTTGTGGAGAAAAAAGATATTTTTGAATCGGTTTCTAGTATGGAAGAGCAAATTGGACATTTATACAAACAGTTGGGAGAGTTAAAACAGCATCTTGCAGAGTTGTTGGAAGAAAACCAGCATATAAAAATGGAAAATAACAATTTGCGACACCGTTTTGAAGAAGTGCAGAATAAAGAAAAACAAAAAACTCAAAAACGTAAAGAAGTGAAGCCGAAAACAGATATTGGTGAAGGCTATGACAATTTAGCGAGACTGTATCAAGAAGGTTTTCATATTTGCAATCTACATTATGGAAGTGTACGTAAAGAGGGAGATTGTTTATTCTGTCTGTCATTCTTAAATAAAAAGTGAAATTACCTTTCCAATTATAATTGGAAAGGTAATTTTTTATACATGAAATAGGGTAGGTTAAGGGTAAGAAAAGGAGCAGTATATGAATTTATATGAAGATGAACGTTTAGATTACTTATTAGCACAAGACATGAAGATTATACAAAGCCCATCAGTATTTAATTTTTCTTTAGATGCCGTTTTACTTGCAGATTTTGCATGGATACCAATTCAAAAGGGGAATTTACTTGATTTGTGTACAGGTAACGCGGTTGTTCCCCTTCTATTAAGTACAAGAACAAAAGGAAATATTACTGGTGTGGAAATTCAAGAACGCTTATATGATATGGGAGTAAGAAGTGTTCAATACAATGGGTTGGAAGAAAGAATTCACCTCATACATGGAGATTTGAAAGATATGCCAGAGAAACTTGGGCATCATCAATATGATGTTGTTACATG
The DNA here is from genome assembly GCF_022663835.1 of Bacillus cereus group sp. BfR-BA-01347. Lineage (NCBI taxonomy): Bacteria > Bacillati > Bacillota > Bacilli > Caryophanales > Bacillaceae > Bacillus > Bacillus cereus group sp. BfR-BA-01347. The sequence continues at coordinate 5,224 of NZ_JAKUGG010000053.1, forward strand.
TAATCCACCATATTTTCAAACACCTCAAACTTCAGAGAAAAATATGAATGAACATTTAGCGATAGCTCGTCATGAAATTATGTGTACATTAGAAGATGTTGTATCTGCAAGTAGTCAGTTAGTAAAACAAGGTGGGAAAGTAGCGTTTGTACATCGTCCAGGGCGATTACTAGACATTGTCACATTAATGCGTAAATATAAAATTGAACCAAAGCGTGTGCAATTTGTTTATCCTAAGGTTGGAAAAGAAGCAAATACATTGTTAATTGAAGGAATTAAGGATGGAAATGCAGATTTAAAAATTTTACCACCTCTCGTTGTATATGAGAACAATAACGAATATACAAAGGAGCTACGTTCAATTTTATATGGAGAAGAATAAGCATTTTTTTTATGTGGTAGAGTGCTCTGATGGAAGTTATTATGCTGGATATACAAACCATATAGAAAAGAGAATTCAGACTCATAATAGCGGCAAAGGAGCTAGGTATACACGCGCCAGGCTTCCTGTCGTTTTAAAATATGTAGAGACCCACAATGATAAGCGTACAGCTATGCAAGCGGAGTATTACTTTAAGCAATTAACGAGAAAACAAAAAGAGGCATATATGCAAAAAGGAGAACGCTATGTGGCAACAAAAAAGCTTTCAACAAAATGAAAAGGGAGTTTTATATTTAGTACCAACTCCTATTGGAAATCTAGAAGATATGACATTTCGTGCAATCCGAATTTTAAAAGAAGTTGATTTAATTGCTGCTGAAGATACGAGACAAACGAAAAAACTTTGTAATTATTTTGAAATTGAAACACCTGTCACGAGTTATCATGAGCACAATAAAGAAGTAAGTGGGAAGAAACTATTAGAGAAATTAGAGGATGGAAAGAATATAGCACTTGTTAGTGACGCTGGTATGCCGTGTATTTCTGATCCAGGTTACGATATTGTTGTTGAGGCAGTAGCTGAGCAATACCATGTAATTCCGCTTCCTGGAGCAAATGCAGCCCTTACAGCATTAATTGCATCCGGCCTTGAAACACAGCAGTTTTATTTCTATGGTTTCTTGCAGAGAAACAAAAAGGAACGGAAGATGGAGTTAGAAAAGCTTCGTTATGTACAAACTACAATGATGTTTTATGAAGCGCCTCATCGTTTAGATGATACTTTAATTTCGATGCAGGAAGTGTTGGGAAATAGAGAGATTGTATTATGTCGAGAGTTAACGAAAAAATTTGAGGAATTTATTCGAGGAACAATCGAAGAAGCAATTGAGTGGACGAAGCAAAATGAAGTACGTGGTGAGTTTTGTATTTTAGTAGCAGGTTCAACAGAAGAACCAGCTCCAGAAGAACAATGGTGGGAATCTCTTTCGGTATATGATCATATTGAACACTATATAAATGAAAAAAGTATGAATTCAAAAGAAGCGATTAAAACAGTCGCTAAAGATCGAGATTTGTCGAAAAGAGATGTATATCAAATCTATCATGTCGATAAAAAATAAGCTTCTCATAATTGAGAAGCTTATTTTGCTGTTTCGATATAATCTTGAAGTTCGTTTAAGATTTGCTCAGCGCCTTCTTTGCTTAAGATGATTTTACCTTCAGCTAAAGAAAGGTTACCGTCAGATACTTCACCAGTTACTTGGCAAGTCATGTTTGGTTTATATTTCTTTAAGATGATTTTTTCGTCATCAACATAGATTTCAAGAGCGTCCTTTTCTGCAATACCTAAAGTACGGCGTAATTCGATTGGAATTACTACACGACCTAATTCATCAACTTTACGAACAATACCAGTAGATTTCATAATTTTTTTCCTCCTAAATAAATAGTTTATAAGTTTCGAGTCTATTTTTAGATTCGTCATTTTTCGACAAAATACCCTATGGACATATGATACCAATCATTTACATTTCCGTCAATTCTTAAATTCTATATTTTTTAAAAAGATTTATAGATTTCTTATTTCTTATATATAATAGATTGAGAGGAAATTCCACAATTATTTACGATATTTTCTGAAAAAATAATAAATTTAAAGTGGAGATTGTATATTTTTTTGAAATATGAGCAATAGATGATAAAGATATTGAGCATTAAGACCTAAATTTAAAATTAGGTTGGCGTAAAGAAGATAAATTAGATTTGGGCTGCTCGTAAAAGCCTAATTAATGTGGGCTAATAATTAGTGGGGAGGAACAAAAACCCTACTGATTAAAGTTTCACTTTATATATGAGTTTTTGATATACTGTTTATAAATACATATGAGGTTATTCGGGAGGTCCAAAACAATGACAGAGGAAAATAAGTCCTTTTATATTACTACCCCAATTTATTATCCAAGTGGAAAATTACACATTGGACATGCTTATACGACAGTAGCAGGAGATGCGATGGCACGATATAAGCGTATGCAAGGTTATAATGTGCATTATTTAACAGGAACTGATGAGCATGGACAGAAGATCCAAAAGAAAGCAGAAGAGTTAAATATTACGCCACAGGCATATGTTGATAACATTGTTTCAGGAATTAAAGAGCTTTGGGAGAAGATGGAGATTTCTTATGATGATTTTATTCGTACAACTGAAGATCGTCATAAAGATGTTGTCGAAAAAATCTTTAAGCAATTAGTAGATCAAGGTGACATTTATCTTGATGAATATGAAGGTTGGTATTCTGTACAAGATGAGACGTTCTATACAGAGCATCAATTAGTAGATCCAATTATGGAAGGCGACAAAGTAGTTGGAGGAAAAAGCCCAGATAGTGGTCATGATGTAGAACTTGTTCGTGAAGAATCTTATTTCTTTAGAATGGGTAAATATGTCGACAGACTATTAAAATTCTATGAAGATAATCCACATTTCATTCAGCCGGAGTCTCGTAAAAATGAAATGATTAATAATTTTATTAAACCAGGATTAGAAGATTTAGCAGTTTCTCGTACTTCATTTGACTGGGGAGTTCGTGTTCCTGGTAACCCAAAACACGTTATTTACGTATGGGTTGACGCATTATCTAACTATATTACGGCGTTAGGTTATGGAACAGCAAATGAAGAGAAATATAAAAAATTCTGGCCTGCAGATGTGCATTTAGTTGGGAAAGAAATTGTTCGTTTCCATACAATTTATTGGCCGATAATTTTAATGGCATTAGATTTACCTCTTCCGAAGAAAGTCTTTGCTCATGGCTGGATTTTAATGAAGGATGGAAAGATGAGTAAGTCAAAAGGAAACGTAGTAGATCCAGTTACATTAATCGATCGTTACGGATTAGATGCATTACGTTATTACTTACTTCGTGAAGTTCCATTTGGATCTGATGGCGTATTCACACCAGAAGGATTTGTGGAGCGTATTAATTTCGACTTAGCAAATGACTTAGGTAATTTATTAAATCGTACAGTAGCTATGATTGATAAGTACTTTAACGGAGAAATCCCTGCATTTAAAGCAAATGTAACGGAATTTGATGAAACGTTAGTAGCGTTTGCACAAGATACTTTGAAAAAAGTAGAAGAAGCAATGGAGAATATGGAGTTCTCTGTAGCGTTAGGATCTATTTGGCAATTGGTTAGTCGTACGAATAAATATATTGATGAAACACAACCATGGGTATTAGCAAAAGATGAGAATGATCGTGAAAAGTTAGCTTCTGTAATGGCTCACTTAGCAGAAGTACTTCGTCAAACAGGTATTATGCTTATGCCATTCTTAACAGTAGCACCAAGCAAGATGTTTGCTCAGCTTGGTCTTACTGATGAAGCTCATAAATCTTGGGAAAGTCTATCTACAATTGGCTGCATTCCAGCTGGAACAAAAGTAGAAAAAGGAAACCCAATTTTCCCTCGTTTAGAAATGGAAGTGGAAGTAGAGTACATTAAAGAACAAATGAAAAGCTCTGCTCCTAAAGTAGAAGAGAAAAAAGAAGAAGAACCGAAGGCAGAAGAAATTACAATTGATGATTTCTTTAAAGTAGAATTACGCGTAGCTGAAGTACTATCTGCTGAACCTGTGAAAAAAGCAGACAAGTTGTTAAAAATTCAACTAGACTTAGGCACAGAAAAGCGTCAAGTTGTTTCTGGAATTGCAAAATTCTATTCACCGGAAGACTTAAAAGGTAAAAAGGTTATTTGTGTAACAAACTTAAAACCTGTAAAATTACGCGGTGAATTATCGCAAGGTATGATTTTAGCGGGTGAAGAGAATGGCGTATTGTCATTAGCATCAATTGACCAAAATCTACCAAATGGTACAAAAATCAAGTAATTAAGACAAGAAAAGAGATGTTTCACGTGTAACATGTGTGAAGCGTCTTTTTTCTTTTTACACTCTCTATTTTTGCATTAAGATTGTAGTATTGTTATCGTTAAGTTATTAAAGAACTTATTTTTGTAGAATAAACTTGATTTCAATATAAAAGGAGTTATGTATTATGTTGTTTGATACACATTCACATTTGAATGCAGAGCAATTCGAAGGAGATTTGCAAGAGGTTATTGCCCGAATGAAAGAAGCGGGAGTTACTTATACAGTTGTTGTTGGTTTTGATGAAGTAACGATAAAAAAGGCGATGGAATTAGCTGAAGCCTATGATTTTATTTACGCTGCGGTTGGGTGGCACCCAGTTGATGCAATCGACATGACAGAAGAACATTTAGCTTGGTTAGAAGAACTTGCTTCTCATCCTAAAGTCGTTGCACTTGGAGAAATGGGCTTAGATTATCACTGGGATAAGTCTCCAAAAGAAATACAGAAAGAAGTATTCCGTAAACAAATTGCATTAGCGAAAAAAGTAAAATTGCCGATTATTATACATAACCGCGATGCAACTCAAGATATTGTTGATATTCTAGAAGAAGAGAATGCAGCTGAAGTAGGAGGCATTATGCATTGCTTTAGCGGCAGTGTAGAGGTAGCAGAGCGATGTGTTGATATGAACTTTTTAATTTCGTTAGGTGGACCAGTTACATTTAAAAATGCTAAGAAGCCGAAAGAGGTTGCTACGGAGATTCCATTAGAGAAATTGTTAATAGAGACGGATTGTCCGTATTTAACGCCGCATCCATTTCGAGGGAAACGAAATGAACCGAGTTATGTAAAACTCGTAGCAGAAGAAATTGCGAATTTAAAAGGAATTTCTTATGAGGAAGTAGCAGAAATGACAACTAAAAATGCAAAAGTTTTATTTGGTGTTGAATAAAAAGAACGGGGGAACTGGTATTATCCCCTATAGGTAGACAGTAAAAAAAGAGTCCATCTGATATGATGGACTCAATACTGTTTTATCTGGAGGGGATTTTTTTATGGCAAGAAAAGGACAATCA
>NZ_JAKUGG010000054.1:0-9418 GCF_022663835.1 Bacillus cereus group sp. BfR-BA-01347
GAAAAACCAGAAGTGAAGCCAGATCCAAAGCCTGAAACAAAACCTGAAGAAAAACCAGAAATTAAATTGCCAGTAGGGTTAAATGAAAATTTAGCAACTAATGATATGGAATTTAATCAAGAAGCTTTTAACAATAACGTTACTGTTCAAAAACTAGTAACCAAAGAGGGACAAGATATTGTTAGCTCTATCAATCAAAAATATAATACTAATTTAAAGTATAGCGATGTTGGAGTATACGTTAAACTTATTGATAAAGATATGTATTTACCAGCAGGTTCAATTGGAGCACAATTCTATGTTGATGCAACAGATAAAAATAATTTTGAAATCGTCTTCTTATATAATAATAAAGCAACAGTTGAATTAACTAAGAAATGGGTTACTTTCATAAATCCTGAATTAAATTTAGATAAAGAAATCCAAGAGACAGTAGATGCTCAAGTGATTAATAATTACACTACTCAAAACCATAAAGTTCGTATTGGGCATTCAACTGCTGATAAAATGATGTATATTCAAGTAGAAAGTAAATAAAGTAATTGTAAAGAGAAATAAAATTTGCTAGAATCAATATATAGTTTAATATACGGATTTTAAAATTACGTAAAGGACACACCTTACGTACCAGCCAATGGTACGGGTGTGTCCTTTTTTATATTCAGGAGGAATATTCATGAAAATAAAAAAGAAAATACTCTTTGCTTGTACATCACTACTGTTGACACTCCCTATTTCGGTAGATGCTAAGAATAATGATATTCCCTTCTTCGATGGAAAAGAGGATACTTATCTTTTATCTGGGCAATTGCAAATGGAGGGGAAATACTTACGTCCAGGAAAGGGATATGAAGCTAAGCGCTTAATGTATTTATCTGATTTGCATTATCCAGCTGTATATAATGGGGCTTTTAATTGGGAGAATCCATGGGAAAATTTAGTTCAAAATGCCGATTCAAGTGAACCGTATGTACGAATTTCTAATGAAGGTTATATCAATCCATCGGTTACTGTTGGGGATAGGATGATAACTGAGAAAGAACGGATTGATTCGGCGGTTATCGCTAATAAATACTGGGGGAATTCAGAGTTTGTTTTAGAAAATTTAAAATCACATCAAATTGTAAATACAAAAGGTTCAAGATATGGGTTATTCTATTGGATTCGTGATATTGCATATCTTTCTGGTGGATATGCGGGAGCTGGTGGAGTAAGTGAGGTTAATAATTATAGCTTATGGTATGTACGAACTAGTAAGCCTGAACTAAAAGCTTTTAAAGCGTCTAGTGGGAAAAAAGATGTACCTGTGAAATTTGCGTTTAACGGTTTTGAATATGTCAGCAAGGGAAAAGGATATAACGATAGAGATCCGAATGGGACAACAGTAAATCCATATCAATCAGCTGCTGGAGAACGGAACCGAGTTAAATGGCTGTTAGATATTACAAAAGATGGCGAAACTGTGCATCATCAAGAAAATTATTTACGTTCAAATCCACAAAAAGATAATCAAAAACCAAATGAAGGTGATGCAGGGCAATTTAAGTCAGAAGAATTAAAGTGGCAGCCACAAATGTGTGGCCGATATACTGCGAAAATTAAAGTTCTTGATGCTGTTCAGAGGGAATCAAACGAGAAAACTGTTGATTTCACTATAGATGATAACTGTGGTACTGAAGTAACACCTAACCCAGATCCAGGCGATGAAGAAGACTTTAAATATAAAATTGATTTTTCTAGTGACAGAATCGAAGGAGAAACAGCAAGAGAAGGAAAGAATATAAAAACAAGAATAGATGTATCACGTGATAATTTTAAACCAGAACGTGACCAATATAGAGCAAAGGTAAATAACAATATTAATAAGTCCCAGCAAGAAGTAAATACTTCTGAATCTGATAGGGATAGTGCACAGTCTAGTCTAAGTTATTGTCGTCGTAATCCAATTCATGAGGTAGATGCTGAAGGGAAGGATCACTACTATGATAGAGACTGCTCTTGGGAAGAAAATAGATTGGATAGTGCTGCAAGTAGGCTAGATACAGCAAGGCAGAAGTTAGAAAAAGAGAAAAACAAAATTAAAAAGTTAGATGCACTAGAAGCAAAATATGCAAATTCTGAAACAATAGTCGTGCTCAAGCATAACGGACAACAAGTAGCATCAGAAAAGGTAAGGTTAACTGAGGGAGAAAAGAAAACATTGAACCTTGGCTGGCAACATAAGGGGAAAGGAACAATTCAGGCAGAAATTAACCCTGCTGGTAATCGGCTAGACATCGAGGAAACTACGTACAAAAATAATCCTATTAAAACAGCAATCTATGAGCCTTCAAAAGAAAAGGCAATGTGTGGTGTAACGAGTGTAAAAGGTGTAGTAGAAACAGTAAGTGAACGTGTATCAAAAGAAGATATAACTGGGGAAATGTATTATGAAACTTTGACAGGGAGTATTGATAATTTAGCTCCTTCTAAGCTACATTCTGGTTATGGATTTTCGTACGAAGTAAACGGTAAGTACAAAAATGATTGGAATGCAAAATACCCTGGTGTATTTACTGCTGCAAAGGCACAATACCCATTTGCAGACGAAGGATTAAAGTCTACTCAAGATTTAGAGAAGAAAGAACTTAAAGATAATACAGCAAAATTCCTACCTAAAAATATGTATTTATCTGAAGCAACAGGACATGTTTTTGATAGTAAAAGACCAACTAAGTCTTTATATTGGGATGGACAAGAGAAAATCATTGATGGTGGCCAAAAATGGTATTCACCACTGAAGACAAAAGATGGTGTATACACTTTTAATGTAGAAACAGCTCCAGCAGGTATCAATGAAATGAGTTTATGTTTAACTGAGCAAGTAGAGATTAAGGGTGTTGCGTACGATGATTTCATAAAAAGAAGAGTATTTCCTGATGATCCATTCCCTGGAGGAAGTGGAGTAGGATGGAACTGGGTAGGGAAAGAAGGACTACTTCATAAACTGACTGATTGGTATTACATGAAGACTGGGAAATAAAAATAAAATATAGTATAATTTGATGAATCGACACAATAATATATCCATCATAAACTAGTAGCTGAATGGATAAACCAAAGGCACATCCCTTAATGGGATGTGCCTTTTTTTCATAGAAAGGGGAAATTAGAGTGGATAAAAAGAAAAAACAACGTGTTAGACGTGTGATTATTATGGGGGTTGTCGCAATGATTGTATCGCTATACATTGGAAGCGAATTTCAGGATCGGAATGGGAAGAGTTATGCTCCTGCAAAGTATTTTGAAACAGGAACGAAGTTGATTTCGTTTTAATAATAATCTTGTCTCTTTTACTTACTATCGTGGATAAATCTGCATGACATGTACTATAGTTGATGTTATAATATGTGTAGAAGTATTATAATAATAGTTTTTGCATAAACTAAAGAAGACGAAGTGCTGGTAACACTTCGCCATATGTAACTGCTACCGCAAGGTGGTTGGTTACTAAAAATTTAGTTATTTTTTATTGAACCACCAAGTACGTTTGCGGCGTTGGGTGGTTCTTTTCGTTTTTCGTCGCTTTTTTTGTCTTTTTTTCCAAAACGTTGATAGGTATTTTCCTATATGTTTTGCAAAAAACACAGCGACTTCTCTAGCAATTACTTTCAGAATTTCAATTGCTATCATGAAAAGAATGTCCATATTGTCACCTCCTTTCTCCATAAAATAAAAGAGAAAGGAAAGCAACCGACCACCCTGAAATATTCAGTTACATTATATTCATTATACCATATTTATAGTTGGGTTAATAGCTTAAAAACCTTGATATGACAACGTTTTTAAGGTTTTTTAAGTTTTGGGATCAGAGATTTGAAATGGTAAAAATAATATTTTTTTTAGAAATGATTGACATGAAACTCTATATATCATAATATTGAAATTGTAGTATTAAAGAAACCAAATCCAACATTTTCATATAGACTTTAGATTAGCTAAAAGGACACACCTAAGGCGCATTATGCCATAGGTGTGTCCTTTTTTTGCGTTTAAAGGCTACATAAGGAGGAATACAAACATTGAAGCCATCTAAGTTTCAAAAGAAGCAGATTGCTGCGGTAGGTTTAGCTGCTGCAACTGTAGCGGGTATCTATGGGTACAATCATTTCGCAGTCGAAAATGCAGTAAAACCAACAAAGATTGTTGTAGCCGCAAAGGATATACCTGCGCATACAGAAATTAAAGAAGACATGCTAGTGGAACGAACATTACCTGGTGATGCGATTCCCCCCAATGCATTACGTGCAAATAAAAAAGAAGTAGTAGGTAAGTGGACAAATGATGGGCAGCCCATTACAGAAAATAGCTATCTCTTTAAAAACAAAGTAGTAAAGAAAGAAGAGTTACCTGACTCTGCCATTTTAAATTTAAAAGATGGAGAAGTTGCATTCCCGTTACTCGTTGATTTGGAAACAAGTTCCGGTAATAGTATCATTCCGAACACGTATGTGGACTTATATTTCAAACAGGTTGTAAAAGAAGGAGACAATGAAAAGGTAGTATTCGGTGGTCTTTTCCAACGTGTACGTGTGACTGCTGCAAAGGATAGCAATACAGAAGATGCCTTCGTGCTAGAAAAGAAAGAATCAAAAGAGGAACAAGAAGGAAAACAAAAGCCAAAGGTAACGCGATTATATACACTGGCTGTTTCACCTGAACAGCTTCAATATTTAAATCGTGCAAAAACGCTTGGAGATGTAATTCCTGTTGCAGTCGGACAAAAAGTAGAACAAACAGGGAAAGAACTAGAACCAGCTGAAGGATTCTCGCAAATATCGGATCAAAAGAACATTTTAGACTATGTAGAGAAGCATTCGACCAATCCAATTTCTAAAAATGTAAAAGAGTATGTAGCGCAGTATCTGAACGAATCTAAGTAAGAAAGGAGTTTTTTAGATGGATCGGCAAGTAAAAATCATTGCCTTTTATGCCACAAATGAGAACGTAGGAAAAAGTACGTTAAGTATTACGTTGGCAAATGAGTTAGCACATCTAGGGAAAAAGGTGCTTTATGTAGAAGCGGACCAAGTAAGACCAAGTTTTGCGGTTGGAACTGGTCTTAGCCATGAGAGTAAAAACATGCTAGAGCTTGTAAGAAAAGAAAATGAATATAATCTTTCGCATTATATTTGTACCAAGCAAGATTTGTTAGAGAAAAAAGTGAATCCAAGGTTGATGCAAAAATTGCACGATAAGATGGATTTTCTGGTATTTCCATCAGGTTATAGTTTGGCTCAATTCCCAGAGATTCAAAACAAAGAATTGTTCGTAACGACATTGATCGAATCACTTGTAGATACAGAATACGATTATATCATTCTATCGGTGCCAACTGAATTATCAGAGGTGTTGAGTTATCCAATCCTATACCAATCAGACCTTGTTGTTCATGTGCTAAATGGCAACCCTCGTGGTGCAATAGCAATTAAGCGAGAATTACAATTAATAGAAAATGCAAAGCTAACATTACCTCGAATGATTCATGTGCTAAATATGGCAGATGAGAATTATGTAGAAGATATTGAAAAGCTTTCTTCTCAAAAAATTGCGGTGACAATTCCGTATGACAGAGATCGTACGAGTTACGAATGGGGGATGCAATTTGGTTCCCCACAAATTAATACAAAGGTCCATCACATTATGGAAGCAGCTGGTCTTGGTATTCCATCCCAGCAATCTGCTATGAAAAAGGGTCTCTTTGGTTTACGAAATTAAAAGGGGGACAAGGAGTATGTGGGGCTATTTACAGGAAAAACAAATCGCCTTAAAGCGAAATCGAGTTGATTTATATCACTTTGGTTACATGATTCGTTCCAAATCAGCTCGAAAGTTAGGAACAACTACAGCTCAACAAATTAAAGATATAACAGATGAAATTCGTGCATTTTTAGTAAAAGATCATCGTGATATCCTAAGTGAATCCTTTATGAATAAAGAAAAGAGAGCAGCTGTAGAACAAATCATTAAAAGCTTTTTATTGAGTAATCAGGTTGTCATTTCAGAGGTACCTTCTGAACAATTACTAAATATGGTGTGTGACGAAATTGTGGGGTTTGGGATTATAGAACCTTTAAAAGAAGATAAGGATGTAACGGATATTTATATCAATGGCACAAAAGAAATCATTTACGAAAAAATTGGAGAGGGAGAATGTACATTTCCTTACCGATTTGAGACGGAAGAAGAAGTAAAAGCTCTAGCTTATAAGATGGTAAACAGTACATCAGAGTCATTAAATACAGCAAAGCCGTATGTGGACTGCGTGTTTCCATATATCCGCATCAATATAGCACTAGATGAACTTGGGGGATTAGGAACAACAATAACGATTCGTAAGAATGCGGATCACCTTCGTGCTTCTGAAGAGCGTATGTTATCTACCAATCAAGCGTCAAAAGAGATGTTGGACTTTTTGGCTGCCGCCGTGAAAGCCAAAATGAATATTCTAGTTGCTGGAGCTACAGGTACCGGAAAATCAGAGTTTATGAAATATCTTGCTTCTCACATTCCGAAAGGAAAGAAAAAAGAACGTACTCTTGTAGTAGAAGATAACCCTGAATTATATTTGCATCGCATTTTTCCGGAACATCATTTTGTTCCGATGCAATGTAGGGCATCGGAAGTAGAAGAAAATGCAATCGACTTTGATAGATTGTTAACAAATGCTTTACGTCAAGGACCAAAGCGATTAATTGTAGGGGAATCGAGGGGGAAAGAAGCGTTAAAAATGATTAACTTCTTCCAAACAGGACATCCTGGTTTCACCTCTGTCCATGCAAGAAGTGCAAAAGAAGCAGTTAGACGTTTAATGCTCATGTGTCTGCAAAGTGGTGCGAATATCGATGCTCAGTATTTATATGAATTAATCTCACAGACATTTGATGTGATTGTCTTTTTAGAAAAGAAAGATGATGGAAATCGCTATATTACAGAGATGATTGAGTTGTTGGATTATCAAGATGATATACAGTTCAATCAGCTTTCTCAATTTATCCCTTCGGGTGAGGAATATGATGAAATGAATGAAAGAGTAGGAAAGATTCATGGAGATCATATCATTACAGCCAAGATGTCAGCTGAAATGGAGAAGAAATTCCGTTCTTCTACTGTAAATCCAGCTCTTTATGCACCATTCCTTTCAAAACAGGAGGTGCAATATGCATAGTTTATTAGCTTATGGATGTATATTTTTAATCTTTATTAGTGTAGGGTTGCTTGTTTTACTTTTTTCGAAATCTAAAGGTTCTGCTCTCTCTCAATTTGTACAAGAAAACGAAAAAGAAGAAAGGCGCTTGGAATTAAGGAATATTAAAGGGATACGAATGTATCTACCACAATCCGTTATCCAAGAAGCCCAAAAGTACGAATGGAAATTGACGAAAAGTATGTACTGGGTATATACGATTCTTTCTGGGATGAGTATTGCAGCAGTATTCTATTTTTCCTTTGGTAGAGATCCTTTTACACTGATTACCGTTTTATCTGGATTTTTAGTTCCAAGGTTTCTTCTTTATCGAAGAAAAAAACGTTACTACTTGGTTGTCATTGACCGTCTTTCTATCTATATGAAAGCAGTAGCAAATGCACTTCAAATTAGTAACAATGCAAAACGGGTGTTAGTTCAGGTGAAACCAATGATGCATGAAAGCATTCAAGAAGAAATAGAAAAAGTTTCTCTTTTATTAGAAGGTGGAACCACAATGCATCGTGCATTTAGAGGATTCAATGAAACGTTTAACTTTAGAGAATTGGTTTTCTTCCATGAAATGTTGGAAGTGTGCAGTCGAGAAGGTGGAACAAATTCAGTACAAGTCCTATTAGATATTGCAGAAGATTTTGAAAAACAAAAACTATACCTGGCAAGATTGCGTTCTAGTTTGTCGCAAGCACAACGTGCTTTTGTACAGAACTGTTTAATCGTTATCGCCATGCCAATTGTTATTATGTTGATGTCAAAAGAAGCATATGGATTTTTAGCAGGTTCTATGATGGGGAAAATTGCGTTGGCGGTAAATATGTTGATTGTCTTTTTCTTAGCAACCCGTGTAGAAAAGATTGCAAATTATAACCCAACAGAAAGAGGGGAATAAGGTGGCTATGATTTTAGCTGTAGTAGTATTCGTTGTCATGTATTGGGTATTCTCTACCTTTCTACAAAGTAAAAAAGATAGTGGTAGCCTACTTACAAACTATGTAGAAAATGCAAAACGAATTGAAAAGAAGAATTTAAATCAAATGATGCTCGCTCCCTTCCAGTCGTTATCACATAAGTATCTGACAGAAGAAAAGAAAGAGCAGATTCAGAAAAAATTAGAAGAAGCTGGCCTGGATACGAAACCAGAAGAATATTTAAAAATGAAGGTAGCATATCCCATCATTTTCACCTCTGTTTTCTTGATATGTACGGTGTTCCATGATTACTACTTATTTAAAGTGGGTGTTTTGGTTTCACCGCTGCTTTATTTCTATCCTGATTATCTATTAAAGAGAAGAATCAAGCAGGCGATAGAAGCTAGGAAGTTCGAATTACCAGAGTATCTAATTCCTATGTTGCAGTTGTTAAAAACACATACAACATTAGAAGCAGTAAAAAAGGCGCAAATATATGCTGGAAGACATCTTCGTCCGTATGTATCTACACTTCCTGCGGAATTAGAAATGTATGCAGGATCGGATCAACCATTTCGAAACTTTGCAGCAGCCTTAAATAGTCCAGAAGTAAATACCTTTACGATTGCATTGCAACAAGCGCAAAAAACGGACAAGGTACAGAGTCTTCGTATTATGGATGCACAGATTAAAATGATGCGTGAGTTAAAACATGAGAACTATAACCGTCTCATTCAAAATAAGCCGATGGAAATGAATAAATTTAACGTCGCAGTTATTGGATGTATTGTGATTTATCCAATGGTGATTGTTATTCAATCTTTAATGCAAGGATTTGCAAGTTTATAGAAGGCATTGTCAAAAATGGAATAGGTAAAGGAGCAAAATATATGTTAACGAAAATGAAGAATTGGTTAAAAAATGAAGACTCACAATTATCATCAGAAAACGGTATGTTAATCGCCTTGGCGGTCATTATCGTATTAGTGATTGGCCCTTTTGTATGGAAAGCAATCCAAGGTGGTTATGATACGATTCTAGCTCGATTCACAAAAGCATCAAGCAATGCAGATGTGAATTCTTGGAACAAGTAATAGAAGTTTTAAATGAATGATGTTTTTTACGAATAGCTCAAATAAATGGATAAGGGAGATTCAATCATGTTAGCAAAAATGAAAAATTGGTTAAAAAATGAGGATTCACAACTATCATCAGAAAACGGTATGTTAATTGCCTTGGCGGTGATTATCGTATTAGTAATTGGCCC
>NZ_JAKUGG010000055.1:0-8628 GCF_022663835.1 Bacillus cereus group sp. BfR-BA-01347
AAGTTAGTTTGTCTAGCATCTAAAATAAAAATTGACGTTTCACGTTGTTTGTTTCGTTCAGTTTTCAAAGAACTACTTGGTCGCTCATTTGCGACTTCCTTATGTTAACATTTTCATCTTTCAATGTCAACTAAGTTTTTCATTTCGTTTGTCGCTTTCGACGTTGTTGTCATCGGCGACTTGTTCTATATTACACCTCTATACTCTAATCGTCAATACCTTTTATCCTTTTTATTTTATAAATTATGAAGGGTATTTTTATACTTCTTCCCTAAAGATTAATAAACTAGCGCAGTCCCTTTCATAATCGACAGTTTATACTTTCTAAAGAATGAATATCAAGCCAAACAAATATATATTAAAAGTAGCTTTTTTATTTAGACTTCTCTCTAGAAATTATAAATACACCATACATTTACTAAAAATCTAATTAACCTTAGGAGGCGTTATGAAATGCATGTTAATAAGAAAATCATTTATGTATCCCATGATGCCCATTTCCACGGAGCACAGCTGCTTTCTTTACATACTATTAAAGCTCTCAAAGAAAACTTTCATTACTCCGTCGCAATTATTTCTATTGGAACGGGCATTTTAATCCACGACTTTCAAAAGTATGGTCCTGTTTATTGCCTAGAGGAAGACTACCCAACGGATAAAAAGATCGAATCATTAATAAAGAAGTTATTATCACAAGACTATACCATCGCCATATGTAGTACCGTCATAAGTGGTGATATAGTTGCATTACTAGCTAAACATAATATAAAAGTTATTTCATTAATACATGAATTGCCGCATTTAATACAACAGTACTCTGCTGAGGGAAAAGCGATAAAAATTGCCGAGTCTGCTCACAAAATTGTCTTCCCTTCACAATACGTGTATGAAAAGTTCCGTACAATCACCCAATTAGATCATCAAAAGTGCCACATCCTCCCTCAAGGTTTGTTTAACCACAATCCTTATAAGAACAATATTGCAAAAGCGAGAAACGAATTACGAAAAAAACACAACCTGCCTCTAGATAGCAAAATCATTTTGGGGGTAGGCTTCGCTGATCATCGAAAAGGGATAGATTTATTCTCACTTATTGCTTACTCAGTAAGAAAGATTCATAAAAATATTCATTTTATCTGGGTTGGGAAAACAGATGTTCACTTTTTAAACACGCTATCACCAAGATATACAGCACATTTTACATTAGTGGATCCTACTCCAGATATCGGTTTATATAACGCTGGGGCTGATTTATATTTATTAACTTCAAGAGAAGATCCTTTCCCAAACGTGGTTTTAGAAGCATTAGATACAAAACTCCCTGTTATAGGGTTTAAAAACGCTGGAGGTTTTGAAGATGTTGTTACGGAACAAACTGGCGCATTAGTAGACTATTTAAACTTACCGATGATGCTGGAAAAAATATACGAATTTATCGGGGATGAAGATTTACGATTACAAAAAGGGACCTTTGGCCAAGAACTTATTGAAAAAAATTTCAACTTTCTTCATTACATTTATCAATTATTAAACTTGCTTGAGCATAATTATAAAAAAATAAGCGTCATTGTACCGAACTATAATTACGAAAAATACTTATCCGAACGAGTTAAATCAATATTAAATCAAACCTATCCCCTTTACGAACTAATTTTCCTAGACGATGCCTCTACTGACAATAGCGTATCTATATTTGAAAAGCTGCTCTCAAACGAAAATAAACATCACCTGAAAATTCAGCAGATTATTAATTATAAAAACTCTGGTTCTGTATTTAAACAATGGATAAAAGGTGTCTCTGCAGCAACCGGTGATTATATTTGGATTGCTGAGGCCGATGACTTATGTGATCAGACATTTTTAGAAGAAGTAATACAAGGTTTTCATATAGATAGTGATGTTGCCTTAAGCTACACACAATCAAAACAAATAGATGAACAAGGAAATATATTGGCCAATCATTATTTAGATTACACAAATGATATTGATAAAGAAAAATGGCAGAGTTCTTATGTGCGAAAAGGGATAGATGAAATACAAGATACGTTACTTATCAAAAACACCATACCTAATGTCTCAAGTGTAGTTTTTAAAAACATAGATATAAAAACAACAGCAAAACAATTGGAACAGTTTAAAATAGCCGGTGATTGGTTTTTCTATGTTTCTATCCTTAAAGAGGGGAACATTTATTTCAATCCAAAACCTCTAAACTATCATAGACGACATACAAATAGCGTAACGAGAGCAGAAGATTCATATTCCCATTACAGTGAAGTTGTACAAATGCAGAATTTCATTAAAGAAACCTTTACTATCGACGACATTTCAAAAAAGAAAATGTACGCATATAGAAAGTATCTTAAAACATATTTGAAGGTTTAATTATATATTTTCTTTACCATCAGTATCTCTTGTAAGACATTACTATTATTTAAGGAGGGTTACTCTTTGAAAGAATTTATAGAGGCAAATAAAGATTTGATTTCTCAAATTGCACAGAACTACAATGTAAATGCAAGTATCCATCCGGAGGATCACATCTTCCAATTCCTGGTCACGAATCCAGTCTTTCCTTCTAAAAAAGAAGCAATAGATTATTATTTTAAAGATGGAAGAAAATCAGCAGAAACACTCTTAGATTTAATGACTTCCTTTTATCCTCCTGTAGACACTCCAACAAAATTATTAGAATTCGCATCCGGATATGGCTGCGTAACACGCCATTTATTAAACTTACAAACGAACTTACATATAACTACCTGTGATATACATGAAGAGGCTATTAGTTTTATTGAACGCACATTAAATACTTCATCTATCTTATCTCACCCTGAGCCGGAACAAGTAAAATTATCGTCTACGTATGATATCGTTTTTGGTCTATCCTTTTTTTCTCATATGCCTGATACAACTTGGTTTCGTTGGCTTCAAACATTGTATAATGCTGTGTCCCCTGGCGGATTATTCATTTTCACAACTCATGGATATCAAAGTAAAAAGTACTTCGGCTTTCCAGATTTAAATAAACAGGGTTATTGGTTTCTCCCCTCTAGTGAACAACTGGATTTAGATGTGCATCAATACGGGCAAACGATCGTTAGTCCCTCTTACGTATGTGACAAAATTAAATTATTACCTTATAATCCTATCATCAAAAAATACACTGAAGGTTTTTGGTGGGAACATCAAGACCTTTGGGTAATACAAAAAGAAACAAAATAATAAACCATGCTCTACTTATACAGAAGTAGGGCATGGCTTATTATTTTTTACTATATAAGAACTCTTCAATCCATAGCTTATTTAATCTAATTCCACTTTTGAAATCCACTTTCGGTTCCCAATTACATTCTCGTCTTACCCTATCTATATTTAAAATGATTTTTTGAACATTTTCTTGCTTTTGTTTATAGCAGATAAAGTCCACTTTTCTTTCCGTTAATTTCTCCAATTCTACTATAATTCGTTTTAAAGAGAGACCCTTGCCGCTCCCTATGTTATACACACAAGATTTCAAGCGATTTAATTGTGATAGTTGTATAGTGATTTCCACTAGATCATCGATATAAATATAATCTCGAATAATCTCTTGTGGATTCCCATATATATTAATCTTTTCATTACTGAGATGCTGATACAAAAAACAGTTTATTGCTCCAACTTTCTTTAACGGGTTTTGATATTTTCCATATGGATTAGAATATCTACATACAACATAGTCCATTCCATACTTTTTCTTATAAAAGTACAAATAATTTTCAAGCGACACTTTTGTTATTCCATAAGGAGATAGTGGTTTTAATGGATGTTTCTCATCAATAGGTAAATATTCTGGTTCACCATAAACTGTGCCTCCAGAGGATGCTAATACAATTTTTTTAATAGGGAAACGTTTAACAGTTTCCATGAAATTAAGAAAAAAAAAGCTACTGTTCCTATCTCCAAAAACATCTTCAATTGAAGTTGTTACATTAGACGTTGCAGCTAAATAAATAATAATATCCACATTTACTAAAGCCTTATATATATCTTCAACATTTGCTAAATCACCTTTAATAAATTCAACCTCACTTATAAGATTTTGAGGAAAATTATTTATATGTCTGGAAAATACTTTTACATTTTGACCTTGTTTCAATAAACCTAATGCGAGGTTAATACCAATGAAACTATTTCCACCTACTATTAAATAATTATTCTTCCCCATAATATCCTCTCTAGTAATAAGATTTTTGCTTATCACACCTAGAAATACAAATAAATGAACTTGGACACTTTTATTATTTCTTTTCTTATAATTAATTGTATGCCTCTTATACATTTTCATTATCTTTATTTTATATTTCCCTTTTAGAATGGCTTTCTTATTTAAGACGAAAGCAAAATACACTCATAATATTTACTCATTCTCATGAATATATTGGATTAATAAAAAATCCTCTTCTATACCCTTAAAAAAGGAGTGTTAAACTCATGAAAAATATAAATCAAAAGTTTTTAGAGTACATCATTCTACATAAAGATCGAATTCCGCATTTCCATAAGGATTTTCCCCTTATATTATTTTGGAGTCATAGAAGCGGATGTACCGCATTAGCTAATTGGTTCTTCTTTCAAATTGGATTATTTCCTGAAGCAAAGAAATACAATGATTTTATTCATTACTATGAATTCTGGGTATATAAAAATAACCCCAATTATATACAAGCGGTACATAGCGGTCTTCTAGAAGCCAAAAAGCATGTTTGTAAACTCGTACGAAATCCCTATAAGAGGGCCGTTAGCTCATTTTTATTACTTGCTGACAATCCTTATGCTAGTCCTCAATGGAATAGTATCCGAAAGTGTTTTTATAATGACAAGCATAGTAAGCAAGGAATATCATTCAAACAATTTTTATATTACGTTCAAGCACTTGGTTCCAATTCCCAAGTAATAGATATGCACTTTAGTCAACAATACGTCCAAGGTGAAGAAGCCTTTATCCAACGCTATATACCTTTAGAAGATTTTAATAAGCAAATTCCCAAAATAGAAAACGAATACGGTTTGATTAAATCTGACCTAACCAAACTTACAAGTTCAGGTCATCATCGCGCTCACAAGATGGTTTATACAGGAAGCTATGCAGAACTTAGCATTACAGATGAAGCCTTTCCCCGATTTCCAACATACGCAAGCTTTTATGACAAAGAAACAATGGATTTAGTTACAGAAATATATGCAAAGGACTTTGAAATGTATCCATACACGAAAGGGATATTTTAAACCCCTACGTTTTTCAATGAATAAAAGCAAATGTATCGCATAGCATAAAGTGAAACTTTAATTAGTGTGGGGTTCTCCCCTACTAATTATTCCCTTCTACCAATCTTACTTTTATGGTTTCCCTAATTTCTACCCACTCTCTTTGGTTTCACATGTGTCTGATACTATCCATAAAGTGAGGGCGTTTACGGGCAGTTCATATCCCACCCAACTTCTTTGCTCCAGCCGGATTTTAAGGTGAGAGCATTACTGCCATGAAAATAATGGGGGAAATACATTGCATTTTATACAGGAGGGATATCATGTGGAAGGTAATTTGAAGCACAATAATGGCTACTGCGTTATTTGTGAGAAGGAAGCTACATTTATAGAGCATAATGATTGGCTTAGAGATCACTATTTATGTTCTACATGCCACTCTATACCGAGGCAACGAGCTTTAGTTCATGTCTTAAATACATTTTTTCCAAAATGGGGGTCCTATCATATCCACGAGTCCTCACCAGGAGGGATTACAACTCAACTACTGATAAAAAACTGTAAAAACTATACATATTCTCAATACTTTAAAAACTATCCTCTTGGTCAATACTTTCAAGGAATTAGATGTGAGAATTTAGAAAACATGACTTTTCAAAATGAATCTTTTGATTTATTCATTACGCAAGATGTCTTTGAACACGTAATGGAGCCAGAGAAAGCCTTTAAAGAAATAGAACGTGTCTTAAAGCCTGGTGGCGCTCATGTGTTTACCGTCCCTTGGTATCATACACTCCCAAAGACTTTACAAAGAGCAAGAAACAATAAAGAAGGAATTGAGTATATGGAAGAGCCAATTTATCATGGAAATCCTATTGATGAGAAGGGGGCTTTAGTAACATTTGATTGGGGCCAAGATATGATTGAATATATTTATACACATGCAAATATGTATACAATTGTTTATTTACAAAAGGATAGATCACTAGGATTAGATGCTGAATTTCTACATGTTTTTATTAGTAAAAAACACGAACATAATTTTTAGGCACTATATAATTTGGAGGTTAACAAATGAATAACTTTAAGTTAGGAAATGATTTTGATAACCTTGTTAGTCCTCTTTCTGACGTTGAACTTCTAAATCTATTTATACAAAGTTGCTCACAAACAAAGATAAATGGTATCCCAGTACCTATGTTCCCCCCCGAAGAAATTCAACAACAGTTTGTAGGAGCTTCCTATGAACATGCTCTTTATGAAGCATATTTGTTTTATAACCATGTAAAAACATATGCCCAAAATTTAGGTGTTCCCTTGAATAAAGAACGTAAAATTTTAGACTTTGGTTGCGGATGGGGAAGAATTATACGCTTTTTTTCAAAGATGTTCGCGATGAAAATTTACTTGGTATTGATGTAGATCCCGCAATGATTAACATTTGCAATGAAACGTTAGGAAGAGGAATATATAAAACAGCCAATCCACAACCTCCTGTAGAATTTATTAGTGACAATTCATTAGACATCATATTCGCTTATTCTGTATTCTCACATTTATCCGAAGAAACTGCAGAAAATTGGATAAAGGAATTTTCAAGAATTCTTCGTCCAGGTGGCATCTTCATAGCCACAACACAAGCGCTATTTTCTCGATTACTGTCAACAATTCAAGGAACACCCTGAATTCATTCAAACGGGTTGGCATAAAACTTTATCACAAGCTTTCCCAGATATAAATCGGGCCATCTCGGATTATGAAAGCGGTAATTTTGTCCACAGTCCTACAGGAGCGGGAGATGTTAGAAATAGTAGCTTCTACGGAGAAACCGTTATACCTAGAAATTATATTAAAAATCACTATGAGAAGTATTTAAAGCTACGGGACTTTTTTGATGACGCAAGCCGATTACCCCAAGCCCTATTTGTTCTCCAAAAAGATTAACTCTTTTCCTACATGGTAATGCGCATAATTTTATAATGAAAATCACTTTTCATCTCAGCCATATATTAAATGATCCAAGATTCCTCTATCGAGCAAACTGTAAAAACGAATTCAATATGAAGCACAACAAAATAGTAAGTAAATAACCTATCTAGCGCTTTAAACTCGATTCAAAAAATCAAAAGTAACTTCCCCCCCCACTTTGAACTACAAAGAACATAAGGAGGATATACCTTGAAAATAATTGCTTTTTACTTACCGCAGTTTCATCAAATAAAAGAAAATGACAAATGGTGGGGAAAAGGTTTTACTGAATGGACAAATACTAAAAGTGCACGACCTTTATTTGCAGGACATTATCAACCTAGAGAACCTTATCAAGATTTTTATTATGACTTAACGGACCCATCCGTAAGAAAATGGCAAGCAAAAATTGCCAAAGCACACGGCATATATGGTTTTTGTTATTACCATTACTGGTTTAAAGGAAAAAGGCTATTGGAGACACCCTTTAATGAAGTACTTAAGACGGGCGAACCAGATTTTCCATTTTGCCTTTCTTGGGCAAATGAACCGTGGACAAAAACTTGGGATGGTCTTGATAGCCATATATTAATGCCTCAAAATTATGGAGAGTTATCGGATTGGAAAGAACACTTTGACTATTTATTACAAGCTTTCCAAGATGAAAGATATATTCGTATAGATGATAAACCCCTATCCATTATTTATCGTCCTGGGCATATCCCTGGCTGTGAGCAAATGCTTAATTACTGGGATACACTCGCACAAGAAAATGGTTTGAAAGGTATATACTTTGTAGAAACATTAAACAGCTTCCCACTTCCTAATATAAATGGGTTCGATGCTAGCATTCAATTCGAGCCTTTTTATACAATTGCTCATGATAGCTCTCCAGACATAAATAAGACAATATATGAGTCTGGTAAACAAATAAACGCTTGGGATTATGATAAAGTTTGGATGTATATACTAAAGCGATCTCCTCCAGAGAAAAAAACATTTCCCGGTGCCTTTGTTGACTGGGACAACACAGCACGTCGCAAAGACTTAAATAGCAGCATCTTTCTCGGTTCTACTCCTGAGAAGTTCACGATATACTTAAGTAAGCAAATTCATCGTACCTATTCTCTTTACAACAGCGAGTTTTTATTTATTAATGCGTGGAATGAATGGGCAGAAGGTACTTACTTAGAACCAGATAAAAAGCATGGATTCGCCTATTTAGAAGGAGTTAAACAGGCAATTAAGAGAGGTATGAAAGCATACAAAAAAGACGAGTCATTCTGACTCGTCTTAAGATTGCTTGGCGACGTCCTACTCTCACAGGGACAAGGTCCCAACTACCATCGGCGCTAGAGAGCTTAACTTCCGTGTTCGGTATGGGAACGGGTGTGACCTCTCTGCCATCAT
>NZ_JAKUGG010000056.1:0-8208 GCF_022663835.1 Bacillus cereus group sp. BfR-BA-01347
TAAAGAATGAAGCAATAAGGCTTCTAACCGCAAGGACTGCGGGGTTAGCCTAATCAATTAGAGTTCGATAGAACTCTTTACTTAGGAATCCCTCACTTCTAAACGAAGTGAGAGTGGGGGTAGTTC
This sequence comes from Bacillus cereus group sp. BfR-BA-01347, assembly GCF_022663835.1. Taxonomy (NCBI): domain Bacteria; kingdom Bacillati; phylum Bacillota; class Bacilli; order Caryophanales; family Bacillaceae; genus Bacillus; species Bacillus cereus group sp. BfR-BA-01347. The sequence goes on from NZ_JAKUGG010000056.1 coordinate 127, forward strand.
AATGGAGAGATGCTTTAGAGGGAAAAGTTATCGCTTTACTGCAATCCGTGATTTTCTAGAAATGGAAGCCGATTCTACACAGCTATCATGTAAAAACTGCAGATGTGGATTGTCTTTTTAAGAAAGATGATCTTGCAATGATTGTGCATCATGATGGAGTGTTAGAAGTGGTTAAGCGTGCAGAAAAAAGTAAACTTTCTGAAGGTAAATTTAAAAAGATAGAGTTTGTAATTCTATCTTTTTCTTATATTCAATTACTACAGAGGATTTAAATTCACTAAAAGAAAGGTAGAAGAGAATATGAATACATCTATGAAAAAAATCTAGTAAATTTATGAGTTGATTTTGCTTTCAAGCGCTTGTTTGGAGTAGAAGGAAGCGAGGATATACTCATTGGATTTCTTAATGCGGTATTACAATCCTCTTTAGATGAGGAAATTATTTCTTTGCATTTAGATGATCCACATCTTCCAAGGGAACAAAAGGATGATAAATTGTCTATTTTAGATTTACGAGCTACCCTTAATAGTGGTATAAAATTAAATATAGAGATACAGGTTCGTGACAAAAAAGACATGATCGAGCGATCTTTGTTCTACTGGGCTGGCATGTATTATTCCCAAATGACTCAGGGGATGAAGTATACAGAATTAAGACCAACTATTTGTATTAATATAGTGGATTTCATTCTGTTTCCAGGAGAAGAGGACTTTCATAATGTCGGTGTAGTCATGAACAAAAAATCGGAGCACATAATTTCAGAGAATATGCAATTGCATTTTCTTGAGATTCCAAAGGTTATTCGAGAATGGCAAGAAGATCGAATGGATCCATGGGAGGATATATTAGCACGTTGGCTATTATTATTTCCTGCATATGAAGATGAGAAATTAACAACAATCCTGGAGGGAATCGCGATGGAAAAAGATCCAGTTTTGAAAAAGGCAATGGAGGATTGGGAGCGTTTAAGTAGTGATAAGGACTTTTTACGCTTATATGAGGCGAGAGAGAAGGCAATAAAAGATAGAATATCAGAAATAGAGACGGCAGAAGAAAAAGCAGCAAAAGAAGCTAGAATAGCAACTAAGATAGAGATGATTCACAATTTAATTAAAGTAGGTGTACCTATAGAGAAGATAGCGGAAGCCACTGAATTAAGTGTAGGAGAGGTTAATGAAATTTTAAAAAATAAAGAGTAAATATAAATGATAAAAAACAGGTAATTGTGATTACGAACAATTACCTGTTTTTTATTCCTTTTGTTTGATGCCCATTTTTTGATTACAACAATATTTTTTCTTGTTTTAGAGTTTCCTCTAATTCATAAAGAAATTTATTGTGTTGTTATTATATAAGAAAAGAAGACATCGATTAAAATGTCTTCTTTTACTTGTACACTTAGTGTTAAGAAGGTATTGTATTGCTTAAAAACCATAAAAAAATATAACAATCATCGAGTAAGTCTATTAGAATCAATAAATAGAGTTTTTTATATGCGACATTACATATATATAGATTTAATTATATTTTATCTATATAATTAAATTGTCTGTTTCTTGTTTTAATTCGTTTGTTTATTTTGGAGCGCTCCAGCAATGGAGCCTTTTTTTATGCAATAAAACATTTTCTTTGCATTACTTAGTTAATCTATATTAACTTTATCTTCTTAAACAATATCTATATTTTACCAAAAATTATAGAGATAACCAGTTTTTTCAATAATTTAGTGGATTAATAGTTTTTAGGTTATTTTTTAATTATTATAGGGAATTTTATTATGCAATGAAGAGTAAGAAATCAAGAATCATAAAAAATTTATAGTATCTTGGGAAATAATATATTATTATTTACGTATTTATATGTTATAATTTAATTCTCTAAAACTACTAAAAAGGACTGCCTAATGGTGGTCTTTTTTATATTAGTAAGATTTTACTAGTATAATAGAATTAACTGTATATTGTGAGGGTAATTGGTAGTCCCTTCTTTCCATTTGGAAGGAAAGGGGATGATACACCTATGGAGTTTTTGTTTTGGCTTCTGAAAGAATTTGTGAAAGCTATTGTACGTGAAGTTTCTGCGTATGTTTTTAGGAAACAAACTCTAGAAAAAGATAACAAAAAACCCCACTCCTCGTCGCCATCGGAAGCAAAAGGATGGGTTCCGTAAAAAACAAATGATATAATCACGTTCCTGAAGGTAGCAGTTATGAGAAGAGATGTTAGCGCATCTTTTCTTTTATTGTATAAACAAGCTATTACTGTAATACTACTACAGTAGTTATATCAAACGTACATAAAAAATCAATGAACATATAAATAGATATAATGTACAAAAGAAAAGATACCCAAAGCTGCCTTCTTACGATTTTAACCATCGTAATATGGTATTAGATGTCAATCCAAGTATTATTTTACCACGTTAAATAATGTTGGCTGTTGAGAAAAAAGGCACTCGAAAGAGTGCCTTTTTTCTATTCTACTTTTAATTTAATTTCTTTACCTGTCATGCCGCCACTAGCTTTTAAGAAAAGGCCTTCAGCATCTTTTGGTATATCAAATACAATTTTACCTGTTTGTGTTAGACCAGGATTCAATTGTTTTAAGAAGAAGTCAGTTTTCCCACCATTAGTTAAGTCAAATGATGTTTGACCTTGTGTTGAATATGTGAATTCACGACCTTTGTTATCTACTAATTTAAAACTATTAGCATCAACAGTAATAGCGTCTTTTTGATTATTAGTAAGTGTAACTTCTAAAATTTAAAAGACACCTTGTGCTTGTTCTTTTGTATATTCATTACCCACAGAATCTACTGTTTCCATAGATCCTACAGCGATTTTAACATCAGAAGATACACCTTCTTTTGATACTGCTTTAGTGTCTGTTGAAGTTTTTTCTGTTGAGTCTCCACCACCAGCGACCATAGCAATTATTCCGATTACAAATAAAGCTATAATGCCTAGGCATCCAAATTTAAATATTTTTCCCACGTTTGTTCCTCCAATTATGTAAAATATAAGATTGCCAAGCTAATAATAACAAACTATATATAAGGATATTGTTATATTATGTCGAAAGGAAATAAAAAAGATAGTTTAGAATTTTCAGGCTGAACTTCCGTCTTATGACCTATTATTCCTCGCATCTTGGCAGTACTTCTTACTCATAAAAAAAGACACCCAAAGGTGCCTTCTTCCTACTTAACCCACTTTAATTTTTGGACTCTCATCCTTACCGAATGGAAAGTAGAGATGCTTCAATTATGTACCGATCTGGAGCGTCTCCTATATAGTCAAAAGGATAACAAGTTGTTAGTGTTAATGTTGGCTCACTTTTTTCTACAATAACTGTTCGGTCTTCTGAATCTGTTATCCAATGCTTGTTAATTTTATATGTATATGTTTTATTTTCATATTCCACGATAAGTTGGTCATTTTCCTTTAGTTGACCAAGCTCGGTAAAAACAGTATCTCTATGTCCACTTAAAACTGTATGACCATTTCCAGATGGTGTAGTAGTTAAGTCACTAACAAACATACCTACACCCTTTTTTAGTACTTTATCATCAGCTCCCCAATATACAGAGTATTTCTTTTGTATTTTAGGGATAATTAAATATGCTACTTTATCTCCTAACTGATGGTTTACATTTGAAGCGGGAATTTGTACAGGTTCTTTAGGTTGTAGTGAAGTTTCAGTTTCAGTTTGATTGATGTTTTGCGCTTCATTTTCTTTAGAAGGTGTGGAGGTCTCATATTGTTTAGCCTCGTTAGTTGTTAATGACTCTGCTGATTGTCTAGCACTATACCATTCTAGAAAATAATAGGAAAAGATAGTAAGTCCAATAACAGTTAAACATAAGCCTATCCATTGTTTTTTATTCACTTTTATCACTCCATTTGAAAACGACAGGATTTCTCCTGCCGTTTTAAGGAACTATTTTATGCGTTTGTCTTTTTACGACGGAACATTAATACAGATCCAGCTAATGCTAATCCTAAGCTTGCTAACATCATTGTAACACCATTTGATGCTGTATTAGGTAATTTTTCACCTTGTTTTTTCGTTTCTTTTTTCACAACTGTATTAGTATTTTTCTTTGTTTCTTTTGCAGTTGTTTGAGGCTTAGTTTGTTCTTGTTTATTATTTGTTGTTTGGTTGTTTTGTTTTGAATTCTCTTGCTTAGTGTTCTCTTGTTTAGCAGGTTCTTGCTTAGTTTGTTCTTGAGGTTTGTTTTCATCTTTTTTAGTAGTTTGCTTGCTAGCTAAAAATTGATCGTAGTCCCCTTTTTTCACTTCACAAGGTAAGCCGTCATTGTCACGATCTAAGTCATGAGGATCATTAGTTGCGCTGTATCCATTGCTGTGCCAGAATTCCATAACTTCTTGTTTGTTTTTAAAGTGACCGCAATTCTTGTCGATTGGATTTTTTTCTGCAAATGCAGCAGAACTGTACCCCACTGTTAATAATGTAACCGCTGTTGCTGAAGCTAATAATTTTTTCATAATTTTCTCCATCTCCCTAAATGGTATGTATTTACATTGAAATATTTTACATTTAAAAAATTAAAAATACAATAATAATTTGTAGATAAATGTAAGATTTCTAGATAATAATAACAAATTGTCAATTCGTATATTGTCATATTATGTCGAAGGAAAATAAAAAAAAGACAACCTAAAATACCTTCTCCTGACGTGAACCAGCTTAATATTAATAATATGTATTTGGACTATCATCTAAATATTTTTTTAACATGTAAAGAGAAAAAGTGGCATTAATTCTAGAATGATAACACTAGCTGAATGGAATGAAATAAGCCAGTCGACGTTCTTCAAACTGGTCAAAGATGGTATGAATTTATATGAAACAGCAAAGAAGGGAAAAGGGTACGCAGTGCATTTGGAATTAGCAAGAAAGAACGGGATTAAGAATACTACTTTTTACTCAAGGGTTAAAAGTAGGATGAAGCTGCTACGAAGCCATTCGTAGGTCGTAAGGGAGTACAGTAAATTATCTAGGATACGATATGAGCGAATAAGACAGGTTAATAGAAAAATGGATTCAGAGTAATATAGTTAAGTCTACTAATGAATGCGACTTATTTGAAGAGAGTTACGAGGAACTAAAACAGTTATTAAAAGGAGATGAAGATGTTATCTACTAGGAATAAAGCTCCAAGCAAAATTAAAGAATCAACTAAAACCAGGAACCGGTTTATCTGTGGCTTTCCAAATTTCTTTATTAAGCTAAAAACTGCACTCATTCCGAAACAAATATATAACAAAATCATTATTGTCCCTGATATATTGATAATTTAATTATATACTGAAAAATATGTACATATAAATTTTTAAAAAGTACTTATTTAAATAAAAAATGGTCCTTACATTACGTAAGAACCCCATAATCGAAGAAAAAAGTCGTATGTGAAACCATGTGGGAATTACAATAATATTTTAACACCTAAACATATAGTTGTCTATACATGATCGAACAAAATAGTTATTTAAACCAAGAAGCTCTAGATTTAGGGATCTAGAGCTTCTTGTGTTGGTATAATCCACACGGTTTATGAAAAGAAAAGAACTTACTGAAGATAACACATGAATGTTTCATAAATGTATCAAAAAAGTGAACAAAATAGTTATTTGATAGAATTTTGATAAAAAGCGATGATCATTAAATCACTCCATGATTAATGACAATCGCTTAAGTATTGAAAAGTTATTCAGTTATTTGAAATATAGTTTCATTAGGTCTGGAGAATCCATATAGTTTCCTTGCGAATTTTAAAATACCTTCCTCGCTTGCTGTTAAAGTTTTAATATCGTTTTCAAAATAACGTCCTATAAGTTCTAATTCAGACAATTTCTTCTTTTCTTTATTAAGTGTAATTTGTTTTTCTTGAATCATTTGCTCTTGCTTATAAATGCAGATTTGAATGGAAATAACCATAGGTAGCATAAAAGCAAGTGCTAATAAAAGGCGACGTCTTAGCTTTTTATTCGTTTGTTGATTCTTATTAGGATTAATTTTATTTTTTGAGATTGATTGTTGTGGTGATAAATTTGGGACACTTCCCATTTTAAAGCCTCCATTACTTATGTATAGAATTTAAATTGTTTACAAGTATTATATATGCTAAATAGATAATTTTGAACCTATTTGGATAAAGGGAGGTTTTATGAAATTTAAATAAAAACGTTATTTGAATTGAAAAGAACACCATATGCTCTAATGGCGCTCTTAGACCAAGAACTATAGTTTAATTTTTTATAGTCGGTATAAGTATATGGAAGTTGAAAATAAAGAGTGAATACATTTGAAACAAAATCCTTATTTAACAACAAATAAAAAAGAGCGCTAATCAAGAGCACCCTTTATACGTCATTATAACGAAAGTGACAAACTCACATTATACAGAAAGGTATTATTAAAGTATGTAAAAGTATGAAATTGGTGAATGGGTTGAAACAAAATCTTTATTTTAAAGCTAAAGAGCGCTTTCCTAAAGCGCTCTGTCCCAAAATATAAGTTGAAAGAGGAAACATGACATTATATGCATGCTGTTTTAGAGTGGTGTGTGTTTAAAGCTTGATTTTCATAAAAAATAAAGCACACATATAAGTGTGCTCTTATGAACGCTTTAGATTTGTATGACTAGATAGTCACCATACAATAAAATATGCTTGTTTGATATAAATGTGAGTCAAATCTATAACATATATTTTGGTGTGTAGAAAGAACATTAAATGTTAATTAGCCAAGCATATTGTTTTTATTAACGAATCTGTGCAACTGTTAACGCTGCAGAACGAATATCTACGGTACCAATTACTTCAACGGGTACAATTTGAATTAAATCACCAGGGTTTAAGTTAATTAGAATGACACCACTGGATACATCGACTTCACCAGTTCCGAAAATATTAGAACGGACTGCGGTTCCAGATCCTGCAATAATATTAGTTGATGTGTTTAGCGTCAAGAAAAAGCGCGCTGCTTCTGGGGCTACAGGAACGTTATCGAGGCTGATTGTTAATGTATAACTGATTTGATAAATACCAGCTACTTGAATTCTAATACCAGTTCCAGTACTAATTGTATCATTGATTACAGGGACAGTAATATTAGGATTTGGGCCCGTACTAGGTAGTAGTAGTGGCGTGAATAGTGTTGCGAATTGAGGTGAAGTAGCATTAAAAGCAAAACCGAGAGCTGGTAGTGTACTAGGGGCTTGTGCTCCACAATTAAAGTTTGTGAGTTTAAGACTAGATGAACGCATATTTTCACTCCTTTCTTTCATTTAGATTGCGTGAGTAAGAATCTCACGTTTTGGACAAGCGTAATACAATATATGAAAATTTATAGTGAATAGTGCAGAGTTGTACTGTTATGGATAAAACTAACTGCCTGTTGTACAAAAGGAAACATAATAAAAAGAGCACGCATATAAGCATGCTCTTTAACAAGAAAGGTAGATTTCTATAAGTGGATTGCCTCCATACAATAACATATGCTTGTCCAATTTAAACGTGAAAGGTTTTTAGCAAAAACGCTATTTTGTGCTTAACAAATGACAAAGCAGCTAGCTAATCTAGCTAACCGCTCCATCGTAATGCGCTGAGGAGTTTTACTAAGCATACATATTATGAGTTGTAACTACAAGCTACAACTATAGTATGAACAGAATCGAAAATATAATACAAAAAGAAAACTAAATAATATTTCATTTTGTATTAATTTGGAATACAAAAAAGAGCACTTAATAAAGTGCTCTCGTGACGAGAATCATTTTGTAACGACTTTTTATAAAGAAAGGAACACAGAATATTTTATGAAGTTATTTTCGGTTAAGTGTGTATCTTTCATAAAAAACTTTATTTTATAGAAAATGAAAAAGAGCATCGTTTTGAACTGCACCTCCAATTGTTAGACTGTGTCTAACAATTGGGGTGCAGTTCAATAGGAGGTAACACTTTGAGCTGGATGTTTCGGTTAAAATTATATGATGCAGAAAAGAAATAAGACCTAAAATTTATTTTCAACTCAATATAAAAGAGCAGCTAGCAAAAGC
>NZ_JAKUGG010000057.1:0-7335 GCF_022663835.1 Bacillus cereus group sp. BfR-BA-01347
ACTCCTACATTTTGAGCACCATACTCTGACCCACCATTTGTTTTAGCTGAATTAAAAGATGGCTCCTTATACCCATAGAATGATTGATTCACATATTCTGAACTACTAGCAGCGTGAGTTACTATACTAAATGTAGAAATAGATAGAATGAGAATCAATAGCAATGATACGCCTTTTTTAAACATATAAACTTTTCACCTCTTCCTTTTTTTAACAATATATTACCATAAGTACATTAACATAAATTTCTTTATTTATCTATAATTTACCATATTAATCGACAAACAATTTAGATTATTATATTTCTTTTAAACCCTCTCCATTCAAGGCATGATTGGGTTAAATGTAATATGAAATACAAGATATGCAATATTTCATATCTTGTATTTTGTATATTAAATTATCAATCTATTCCTTTCTTATACATCAGTATCTAATTTTTGCTAGTTGCTCTTCTTTTTAAAATAACTATTTTGTTCAATTTTTTGATACATTTACGAAACATTTCTCTGTTATCTTCATTAAGTTCTTTTCTTTTTATAATGTCGTGCGAGATATACCAACACAGGAAGCCCTAGCCCCCTAATCCTAGAGCTTCTTTTTTAATAAGGATTTTATGTATTTTATTATTCCCACCAACTTTCTAAATTTTATATTCAATATATAATTATACTAAATTTATAATATATTAATGGAACGTCACGTGTTTCAAATACAACATTTTTTGATGACCTTTAATACATAAAATGTTGTTATCAAGTCGGAGTAAAACACCTTTGGGTGTCTTTTCTTTTGTACATTATATTCATTAGGGCTCATTTATTTTTTACAAAACCCACCCTTTTGCTTCCGACAACGATGAGGAGTGGTTTTTTTGTTATCTTTTTCTAAAATTTGTTTCCTAAAACATACGCAGAAACTTTACGTACAATGGTTTTCACAAATTCTTTTAGAAGTTCAAACAAAACTCCATTAGAGATAGTTTTATTAAATTTTTCACTACTAGCCACAAAAATATCTTATAATCTTTATATAATAAATTAATGTATTAGGGGTAGATAAAATGCCAGTTACACTCGAACTTATTCTTTTCATTCTTATAGCAATTAGTGCTGTTGGCTATTTAATAAAAGAATTTCAAAAAACTAGGAAACGAACACTTGGAATTTCACTAGAATTTTTAGTTCTTTTCTGGTCAATATGGAGAATATCAACTCTCATAATCTAATTTATAAAACATGAATTCCTTCGAATGAAGTGAAACTTTAATCAGTGGGAGTTTTATTCATCCCCCACTGATTATTAGTTAAACCAATCGGGATTTTACGGGATAAATTTACCAGTATTTTTACCACAACATTCATGTTAAAATCCCTTGTGAGTACGACATAACTCGACCTTATGAAGCTCCGCAGCTTTTATCGCGGAGCTTTTTTTATTTAAAATAACTTTTTTGTTCATTTTTTTGATACATTTACGAAACATTCATATGTTACGTTATATAAGTCCTTTTTTAAATCATATTCATTCTAGCAAAAAGTCCTAGTCCCCCTAGGACTTTTTGCATTCAAATAATGAGTTGTCTTTTTTCTCAATAACCGAAACTATTTAAGGTGGTAAAATAATAATTGGACTGGCATCCAATACCATATTACAATGGAGCAAATCTCAAGAAGGCACCTTAGGGTGTCTTTTTTATAGAGAATCAGTTTAAAAACTAAAAATAAAGGAACCTCAATAAATGAGGTTCAAAAAATCTACTATTTTAAATTACCTTCGTAAAAAGCAACTCCATTTTGAACATGTTTTAAATACCACGTAATCGTCCCGCCACAAACATTTTCATTAAAACTATTAGCATATACTCCATTTGAGTAATAAAGAGTTCTTTTGAATTTCCCATTAGAATACTCATAAGGAATTGAGCATGTTGCTTGCTTCGGAGAGCTCACAGCTTTTTGTGTATCAGCTGAAGCTGCACCAATTCCTCCTGTTAATGCAATACCTGTTGCTAACGCTCCTACTACTAATTTCTTGAACATAATAAATCCCCCTTTAATAGTTTTTATTGATTACAACTTAAATGTATCACTTTTGTAATTTATGTAAATATCTTGAATATGTAGAAATATTTATTTAATTATTGGTAATATTAGGATTTTATTTTATCAAATGGAAAATAGAGGGATTATTAGATGAGCATGTGAAAATACAGATAGGTTTATATTAAATGAACGTGGTCCAAGTCGGCGAAAGGCACCTTTTGGTTTCTTTTTTTACATAAAAAAATCTCACCATCTTATAGAAACGATAAGCCCTTTAAAACAATAATTGCAACTATATTAATTTTACATTACATTAAGGTTAGAGAATGTTCTTATATTAATAAAGTGCTAAATAGTAGGTGGCAAAATGGAATTTAACGATTTGGGTATTACCATTAAAGAACTTAGAATTAAAAAAAATATATCACAATCCGAATTATGTCATGGAATATGTTCACAAAGTCAAATTAGTAAGATTGAAAAAGGTATGATTTATCCATCTAGTATATTGTTATATCAATTATCAGAAAGACTTGGTATTGATCCAAATAACATATTTGCACTAACTCAAAACAAAAGATTAAAATATGTAGAAAATGTAAAATATGTAATAAAAGATTGCTTAAAACAAAAACAATATAAAGAACTTTATGAAATAGTAAAAAAAGAGAAAAACTTAAATAATTTTCAAACAAAAGATGAGAAACAATTTCTAATATGGCATGAAGCAATTGCTATATTTGTGGTGGATAAATCAATAAAAACTGCTTTAGATTTTTTAAATAATGCATTAAAACTGACTTTAACTAATTCTGATTTTTTATCAGAAAGAGAAATAGATATTATGCAAACAATGGCTATATTTTATGCGGAAAATAAAGAATATGAAAAAAGTATTAATATATTCAAAAAATGTTTAACTAATTTTAATAAGCTAGATTTTCCTAGAGATAAAGAAATTAAATTAAAACTCATGTTAAATTTAGCAAAATGTTTCGACTTCACATATCAACATGAAGAGGCAATAAAGTACATTGATAAAGGTATCAAATTAGCAATTAATCTAAATACTTTATACCTACTAGGTGAACTATTCTATTTAAAAGGTCAGTGTTTATTAAAAATTAAACAACATAATGTAGAAGAGGTTATTTATAACTGGAAAAAAGCATTATTTATATTTGAACTAACAGAAAAAGAATATTATACAAAAGTGATACCAGATGAACTTATTGAAATACAAAATAAAAAACACTCATAATTTCGTAAAAACTACTTACAAAACCCACAGAAAAAATCCCTATAGCTTTTAAACTTAGATCGATAATATTAAAATAATTTAAGCCGGCGGAAGGCACCTTTTGGTGTCTTTTCTTTATTTTTACAAGGACCTGCTCAATTAATTCTTAAAAACATAATAGGGAATATTGTTTTATTTATCTCATTTTCATTCATGCTATATATAAAATTCGCTAATAAATCCACCTCAAACATACTTATATGCATAGGAGTATGTTTGAGGTGGAACTCCTTCAAATACTAATTCCTTTTATAAGCCGTTTTTTTGATGTAGATGACATTATTCTCAATACAATAGAATGAATTATGGGAACATATTTAGCAATATATATCAAAAAACAATATTAAGACCCTCCCTCCACCTTAAGGTAGAAGGTATCTTCTAATTTCTATTTCAAACTACTCGCAATCTCGGTAAAGATAACCCAAAGCGCATACGCACTTGCATCTAGATATCCTTAACTTCTTTCACCAACTACCGCTCCTCTGCCGAACGATCTTTCACCGATAGATTGTATGCCGTGAAGTGCTATTTGTAACATTTCAATTCAGATATACGACAGTAAAGAATACATCATCACGGTGTCAGCAAGCAAAAGTGTATTCTGCATTTCTGAAAACAGTAGATGGCAGATTATGACCTACTGAATCTGCTAAGAAAGAATATACAAGAACATCCTTAACATCCTCTCTATTTCCACTAATGATGACATCAAGGAAATCTTCTACTTGGAATTCTGGAGTAAACAACACAATCTTAGTTGTTCTGTTTGGTTCTAAAGAAACAAAAGTACAAGAGATTTCAACTAATTCATTTTGAGTTGGGAAAAAAGTGTTTCGGCTTCTCTTAACAGTTACCGTTACATTACTAGTATGGCAACGTGAATCATTGTTTAACATAATGTTGAGAGCAGTTGGAATAATCCCATTTCCAGAAACTAGAACTCGAAACACTCCCGTAGATTTATAAGCCATATAATCACATTCTTTCAAAATAAAATATATTTACAATATATTAGATGCAAAAAACGTTCATTTTGATATGGACAAATTATATGATTAATATATTTATAATAACCCTCGGTATTACTAAGCCAAAGTTTTAAAAGATTAACAAATAATTACCTCTGCAAATTTAGAAACCCTTTGCATTTTTATAATCAGATAAACTAAATCGTTACCGCATTAACAAAGGGACTCCAATTATGGAGTCCCTTTGTTAATTAGCAATTAAAAATGATCAGCATGTGAGTATTGTATAATTTCTTCCTTTTTTAGAGCATGTTGTGTATCACCTGTATTGTTACTAAATGATAATGTTATCACTAATCCTAACGCCGCTAATATAAGCTTCTTCATTATTTTAACGCCCCTTTTCTTAGTAATTTTTGTTTCGCTTCGTAACATACATTGAAATAATCACTAACTTTTTCATGCTTATTCAATTTGCGGAAGCGAACCGCTAATACTTCTGCATATTCTTCTACGAAATCCCATAAATCCTGCTTTTCGAAGTAAGAAATACTTTTTTCCACTTCTTCTTCTAAGAGTTCAATTGCTTCATCTTCATTAAGAGAACGTAAAATATTGAAATGATATACATACTCTTCATTTCCTAATTCTATACAAACTGCTAATCCTTTTTCAATAAGTTCTTTTGCAATATTTATTTCTCTTAGCTTATAGTGTTCACGTGCTTGTAAGAACAATGCTTTAAAATGGGCAGGATTCTTCTCTGTCACTTCTGATAAATGACGAATCGCTAATGTAGATAAGTTTTGAGTTGCGTATAATAATCCTAAATTATGCCTTACTACTAAAATCAATTTTTCCACATTATGTTTTTGCAAAAGATCAATGGAACGATTCAAATGTTCTTCCGCTTTTTCAAATTGCTTTAAGAATATACAAGCTGTCCCTATTGTGTTTTCACAAGAAGCGACTTTCACCTCGTATCCAGCATGTCTTTCAAAGATTTCTTTCGCTTTATTTGCGTATTCAATAGATATTAGCATACTAGACATATGATGATTTAACACCGCATATTTTTGATAAAACTCTGCATGCTCTAGTTCGTCAGAAATATGTTCTAATAGGCTCTCAGCTTCTTCATATTGTCTTCGGGCTTCATTATAGTTACTAAACATTAAAGCATGTTCTGCTTTAAAAGAATGATAGTAATAAGCTGTGAGTGTATCTGTCGATTCATCGAATGTATCAATTGCTTCAAAACTATCTTTTCGAATACTTACTCGATCAGTTAGCATTCTATATTTTAGGTCTAGTAAAGAATAATATAATAATAAATTTTGATTTTGATTTTCTTTTTCTTCTGCATGTTTAATCTGTTCAATTTTTTCATCTATTTCTTTAATTCAGTTGCTTTTATAATTTGCTGCGACAACATCATTTGATAAAAATCATTAAGTTGTTGCATAACTGCTTCATGCATTAAAATATTTGTGCTCATATCACTACGTCCTCCTCAACCACTTCTATTTACCTAAATATTACCATAATTCCGCAAATTATATAACAATTCACCCCGCAATTATAAATTGATAAAAAAATAACAGAATATTCTAAATTAAAAAGGGGACTGGCTGACACATGGTTACTGTATAAAAAATAAAAAACTTATGATATTTGATCTTATTTATGGTTCTGTTACAAAGTTTTCTAAGTTAATATAAACTCTAGAAAAAATGAATACAGATCACCAAAAATGAGTTATCTTTAATCCGAACAATAATTATAATCGTTATAAAAATTCTCATTATTGTTAATAATAAAATATTTTGATATTCCATTTTTCCTAAAAGTGTACTATACTGTAAATTGCTGAGGGGGTATTTTTAGTATTTTATGGTAACCATTCAATTTGTTAGGTGGTTATTAGTATTATGGTAACGAAAACCTTATATTTCCCCTTGAAGATAAAGCATTAGCAGCAATCACATCGAAATATCATAATAATAATTATGTTCTTAACATATATCAAGGAGTTTTAATTCAGAAAATTCTAATCATTAACTGATATAAAGTGCTAAATAAAATATTTAGACAATTGAAGTCCAATAATGATTAGAAGATATATATATTAGAAAAGGAATTTTGGGAGATCTTATCCTATATAACTAATACATATAGCGTTGTATCTTTAAATCAATAAATTTTTCGATAAGCTAGTTAATAGATTATTGAATTTAATCTTTTGATAGAGTTAAAAAAATCAACTTTATATTCTAATTTAGAAATTACTAGGTGGTGTCGGTAGTGTTTGAGTACCTTTTAGTTAAAGCCTTATTTACTATTTTCTTAATTAGCCTAATCGTGTTAATCAGTGTAATATGGACTAAAATAGAAAAAATTATGGACGAGACTGTATTTAAAAACGTTTCTGAAAAAACCAGATATGTAGGAACTATGATAATTGTTATGGTGGGAGAATTTGTTCTCATAGTCATTACTTCATTAAATTGGAAAGCTTCAATTATTGACACACTCTTTTTTGGTAGTATTATTTTGTTCTGCTGTATATGGCTAATACCTTATTTTGTTAATCAACAACAAAACGTCGCTAAAGTTATGGATAAGCATTTTAGTGGAGGGGTAGATTTAGGTGAAATTCAAGTTCATCGTGCGAAACTTTCTGCATTTAATTTAGGAAGTATTGTATTTTCTATAGTGGGAATCATTATACCTATTTGTTATTATTTTAAATACTTTTTATAACGCTTTATTGGTACTGTTGCAAATTTTTTTAAGATATAGTAATAGGTGAGATTACAGATATTTATGTAGAGGCAACTTAGATGTATAAGACAATCCATTCATTTGAGCGAAAACAGTAAAATACCCTATAAAAAAAGAGACCCTATTGGTATTATCCCCTATAGGTAGACAGTAAAAAAAGAGTCCATCTGATATGATGGACTCAATACTGTTTTATCTGGAGGGGATTTTTTTATGGCAAGAAAAGGACAATCAT
>NZ_JAKUGG010000058.1:0-7318 GCF_022663835.1 Bacillus cereus group sp. BfR-BA-01347
GACAAGTAAAGGGCAGACATTTGCTGAAGGTGATAAAGTTCAGGTATCCAATAAATCTGAATGGAAAATTCAACATCCAGGAAACGAATTTTATGAATACTATAAAGCTCCAGATAACTCAATTTCTAAAGTTAGTGAAAAACAAAACCAAGACTTTATAGTTGGAACAGTAATAGATGCATATAAGGGTGAAATTTCTGTTGAATACAACACAGACAGTGGAAAAAGTAAAATGGTTGTTGTAAAAACAAGTAAAGGGCAGACATTTGCTGAAGGTGATAAAGTTCAGGTATCCAATAAATCTGAATGGAAAATTCAACATCCAGGAAACGAATTTTATGAATACTATAAAGCTCCAGATAACTCAATTTCTAAAGTTAGTGAAAAACAAAACCAAGACTTTATAGTTGGAACAGTAATAGATGCATATAAGGGTGAAATTTCTGTTGAATACAACACAGACAGTGGAAAAAGTAAAATGGTTGTTGTAAAAACAAGTAAAGGGCAGACATTTGCTGAAGGTGATAAAGTTCAGGTATCCAATAAATCTGAATGGAAAATTCAACATCCAGGAAACGAATTTTATGAATACTATAAAGCTCCAGATAACTCAATTTCTAAAGTTAGTACTATGAATGAATAAGATTTTTTTGTAGGTAAGCTTTTAAGAGTTAATTAGTAAAACAATATTTATTTTATAAGAGCCGTATAGTTTCTTTGAAACTATACGGCTCTTTGTAGTAAATTCTTAACCATATATTTCATATTATCCTAATAAAAAGTTACCGCGTATCGGAACACTACTTTTCAAAAATATAGCAATCAGTCTTTTTGTAACTATATGCTCTTTATATATATCTTCGTGTATCATTTTCATATATTTCTCTCCCCTTTTAAATCGTACTGTATTTTAGGGGTGGATATCATTGTGGAATATATTCATTACTGATAGAAAACAACAATGTAAAGCAAAAAGAGCGTGTTTTCACACACTAAACACGCTCTTGAAAATATTTAAAAACCTATATCTATTTCTTATTCCATTCTATTTTCCACTCAACTAATACATATTCTTTCATATATGCGGTATCGTACAAAAAAATAATTATGCTCATCATAAGATTTGAATTCGTAACTGTTTTCTTTTAATCTTTTTTATAATGATCTAATTTTTCCTTGTTCGCATTAATATTTATCATAGTGTGAATTGGCTTTCATCATTCCTTCGTTAACAGAGATTATATCTTTAAAAGCTTGCTGTTTTTCCTGAATCTGCTCTGCAACTTTCATAATTATGGGCATAATTTGTTTTATTACTTGTTGTCTTTTTTCTTCTTCCAAAGATACAAGCCAGTAATTAAATTGTTCTTGTTTCTTTTGAAATTCTTCTTCTGATATTTTTAAATCACCTAGGTCATAAATAGAACTTACAAATTCTTTATAGATTTTATTATTCATTCTACCCCTCCTTTATAATAAAAACTTAGTATTCGAATTTAACCATATTAAAATTATCCTTCAACATTTGATTGATTCTCTTCGCTATCTCATCCATGATCTCATTGTATTCATTTGGAAATTAAGTAATTCGTATGCGATTCCTAATCTTTGATATTTATGAACATTTTCATCCTGTTTTTTGCTATTATAGTAGTCAATATAGTGAAACTCTTTATTTAAATCATTTAAACGTGAGTCGATGTTTTTAATTCTTTCACTAATAATACTATCATGATCAAAAAGTTCTTCAAATGATTGTCCAATCGTATGTCCTAATCCATTGGAACTGAAGAAAAATTGTTTTGCTGCCTCTGGCTGTTCTTCCAAAGCTTTTGTTAATTTCTTATCATCTATTACCATTGTTCCGTCATCTTTGAAATGAATACCATAAGTAGATAAGGTATTACCATCTTGCGTAAATCCGACTACATTCCGCATTTCTCGATAAATATCATTCATTATTGCATGCCCATTTAAAACTCCCATCGGTCCCGTAAAATCTTCAAAGGACGAAGCAACTTGATTATAATCTGTGACCATTTTTTTAATTAGTTTAGTGGCATCTGACACACCAGAATTACTTACTGTGAATTTTAATTCGCTATTCTTAACATTGGTATTCTTTGTACTTACTTCCGTTGCTTTTAGTAATTCAATCTCTACACCAGGAAGTGGCGTAATTGTGTTACTAGCGCTTGATTCTTCAATCCCATTAAGGCTATATTTTGCATCTTTCGCTGTATTAATGGTATTGAGTACATATTTCTGTTTTTCATTACTAGATTCATCTATTTGGTCTGTTTTTATTTTTGTATAAAACATCTTCTTAAATAAATCTGATGTCCCATCTTTTAATTCAATTTTATTATCTTCACCGACTTTTTTAGCATTTATAAAAATTTTATCACCGTGTGTATAAGCAGATACCCCATACTCTCCAGCATTTATTCGATTAATTAAATCTTTATACGTCATATCACTTGTTATTGTTAAATCCCTATCTCTAATTTTCAAAGTATCATTTACATTCAACTTTTCATCAACATTAATAGGATTTGAGGCAATTTGGTGATGCTCCGCAAGTTGTTTAACTGTTATATTAAATGTTCCATCAATTGCATCACGATTTGCCTTCACCTTAATATAACCATCTTGTGATGTTGTTACTTTTTTCTCATTACCTTTAAAAGTAGCTAAATTCTTAAGAGTTTGTGTAAAAGAACTAAACTCTGATTTTAAACTTACATATAACTGCTTATCTTTTAAAAGCTCATTTTTTGCATTTGTGTAAGGTTCATTTTTGAAATCAAGTTCTTGTTTTTCTGATTTTCGTATTTTTGGGTTAGATATTACATTACTAGGGATACCCCAAAGATGTGGTCTACCCATAAAACTAGTGTATTTCGTTCCAATCATTTCTAAAATCATCCCTTTTCAATTTATTTTTAGATGTATTTCATTGTAATTGTAAATACATCTAAAAATAGATTGATAAAATACAGCTAATTCCCCCTAAATTACTTAGATAATTAACATCAATACTTTTTTGATATTGTTCCAAACAGCATTAAATAAGATGATGTTTTGTAAAAAAATCTGAAATAATCCCATCGACTTTATTTTATTGAAACATAACATAACTATATTAAAAAAATATATTTTTAACTATTGGAAATGCTATTTTGCATATTTTCTAAATTACTAATAAATAAGTCTGATAATTATTTATAATAAATAATATCAGACCTATTTATCATATAGTTTCTTAATGTAAATTAAAAAACCATACTTTTTTAATTATTAATTTCCCTTCGTTTTATTATCTATAAAATGCCAGCTTAGATAGTTCCCAAAGCACGTTGTCTCCATTGTGGAGATCTAGCTTTTCACGCTCTATTTTTAAAAACCGAAAGATTCTTACATAATGAAGGGACTTTTCTCTTTTAAATTTATAAACGTGTATCTTTTTCAAAATTCAAATGAAAATGATCAGCATCATTATATACACCAAATTCATAACCCTTTTCTTTATAAAACTTTATAATTTCTGGAAGCACTGCTAATGTTTGAGGTTTTTCATGCATTAAAACTACTTCAACATCATCTGTTGTAGATTTTTTTACATTTTCTATAATTTGGTTTGGGTTATTTTTTAACTTCCAATCTTCAGAATCAATTGTCCAGTCCCAAATTTTTATTCCAGCTTCTACAATTTGATTACGAATTTCTCCGCTCTTTAGTCCTGGTGCTGATCCATATGGTGGACGTACTAACTTAGGATTTGTACCTGTAATATCTTTGATAAGAGATAATGTTTCTTTCATTTCTGGAACAAATTGTCCATTCTTGTATAATTTATCACTATTATGCGTCATACTATGTGCACCGATATAATGTCCTTCTTTTACTGCCCGTTTTACATTTATCTGATAACTTGTATTTTGTAAATTACTTCCTTGCATGAAAAATGTTGCTTTTACATTATTTTCTTTTAATACATCCAAAAATTTTCCAGTTAAAGTACTGGGACCATCATCAAATGTTAAATAAACAAATTTCCCTATAGGTTTCCCGTCTGCTTTTTTTTCCTTTTGCGGATTCGTTTTTTCTATTTCTTTTTCTATCTTTTTCTCTTTTGAATGCTGCATTACGATCTGGTTGTTCTTTCCTTCGTGAGTGGTCCCTTTTACGGGAGCCGAATTAAATTTTCCTATTATAAAAAACATAAGAAAAGTAGTTGTTAATATTAACATTAGTGTTAATAACGCTCTTTGTACACTCTTTTTGTTGGGATTTTTCGACATCTTATCTCTATCCTTTCTCTATCATTAATATGGAAAAAGCGGGTTTTAATTGTTAGAATTAATATCTTTAATCCTACTTTGTACAGAAATAGATTACTTGAAAGAGATAAAGATAAAATGCAGATTATGTCGAAATGAGTTAAAGAATATCAAAATATACCATACAATCATATACAGGTTTTAGTAACTATTAAGATGATTCTGGTGTAAAGAATTTAAAGTAATTGCGAGTAATCTCTAAATCTTGGGCATACTGATGCTATTACTCTAAAAAAGGTTGTGATGATTAGTATGGAAAAGTAAAATCTGTTTAAATTGAAACATTACTAGCCTGATTTTATTCTATTAATCGTTGAAAGGGAGAATTTTAAACTTGCCAAGCAGAATTCCAAGTTGGCTAGAAATACTCAAGGCTCGTGCTTTGTCATTAAAAATATAAAGTAGGCAAAAACAAAACAACACCTCTCCAACAAATTAGAGGGTGCTGTTACTTTTGTCGTAAAACCATATTTAATTATGACAAGGATTCATTGTGATAGTTCTAATTATGGGTATTACCTATTTAACAATTAAAATCAAATTTATTTATTTTCTAGGAGGTGGATATACTCTATCCCTATATTTTCCCCTTAACTTGTTGGGAGTCGCTGAAAAAGCGGTCGAATTGTCGCATCATTGCTTCGAGCGGACCAGCAGGAAGCTTTACAATTATCCCTCCAATTACCAGGGTTGCAGTTGCCACAAGAAGGTCCCCGAATGGAATTTCCAGACTATACTGCTGTACCCCTGCCAGTTGAAGTCCCCACAATATGACAAACTGAGCCGCATACATTGTTAATGCTACGCGTCCGACCTTTTCGAAAGGCATCAACACGACGAGAAATCTTTTCGGTACAAGACATACAAGCCCCAGCACAAAGAGTGCGGCCCCAATCCCTGTCAGTGTTTGAAATGTTGATGCACTGTGCGGAGCTGTCCAAAGAAGAGTATGCCACATCGGTGTTTCCATATTAAATGGCCAGATTAAATTTGGATCCGGCTGGTCAGTAGCGACACCTTGAACGCTTATGAGCCACTTCTCAAAGGATCGGCTGAGATCAGGAAGGACAAAAATAGCCAACAGCTTACAAAAGGTAAGTATAATTACACCACTGCACATGAGTAAGAATACGGGACGCGACTTTGTTAAGTCAATACGCCCGACGGCCATACCTGCAACGAAAGCGGGAGCAAGTGCTATCCCTGACATACGGCTGCCTCCTATATCTCTAAGAAGGTATGTGTGTGACAGAAGACTCTCTCCAAGAATCATCAGCGGTGGACTCACAATAACCAAAGCAATTGTTGTTATAATGAGTACGCGTGTTGAACGATGAACCAGAACAAGCGACAGTACGAACAGTGCCGCATAAGCAGGTAAAATCACACCGATATGAGTGTTAAGCATAATAAGGAGATATCCGATTATATCGATGAAAACTGCACGGGCGAGCATTCTAGATCGGAGCGCAGTGGTCCCCATCCCTTTTTCTTTCATGCGTCGAGCCATGATAGAGTAAGAGATGCCTCCACAGAGTATAAATAACAATGTAGTGTTACCAGATACGATTGAAGCATTCATATCATTTAGGGCAAAGTGCTGTATAAACATTCCTATTACAGCTAAACCACGAACTGCATCAAGTGCTACAAGACGCCCCGTCCCCTGAGAATCCCCCTGTTCTTGTTTAGGATCTTCCTCAAAGTCCAGACTCTTCATTTCAGCGTTTGCTTCTAATTCAGATTCCCTGACGGACTCGCCCGAAAGTCTATTCCTCCTATTATTTTTACCGTTTTCTGACATCTCTTCTCTATCCCCTTCCCTATTATTTATATGTAAAAGCAGGTTTAATTGCTAGATTTAATATCGTTCCCCCGCTCTGTACAAAAAATAGATTACTAAAAAGAAATAAAGATAAAGTGCAGATTATATCAAAGTGAGTTAAAGAACATTGAGATATAACATAAAATCTTATACAAAATGTAGTAATTGAAAAGATCATAGAGTTATTCATTATCTCTATTTGTCTTAATCTCTAATATACACATATAAATGAGACTTCCTTTGACAAATAAAGATAAAATTTATTTTATCTTTATCTTATCTTTATCTTTTTATGTTAGTCTGTTTTCCTAGAAGAAATAATCCTAATATTAAAAAGAAACAGAGGAATAATGCATGAAGAGTAAAAAAATGTTTGTATTTTTCTTAGGTATTTTTGTTGTTCATATAACATTAATAGGATTACTATATAGTAATCCTATGGACAACGCCGATAGAAATCAGGATTTCGCTGTAGAAAAACGTTTATTACAATTTAAACCGACCATTGAAAAAGAATTAGAAAAATATAATTTAAGTGATAAAACAACAACATTATTGGGAATCATGTATCAAGAAAGTAGAGCTGAAGGTACAGATCCTATGCAGTCTTCTGAATCACTTGGATTACAGCGAAATGAAATTCAAGATGTTAACTTAAGCATTGAACAAGGTGTAAAACACTTCGCTCAAATGTATAAATACGGGATAGAGAAAGGCGTTGGAATTGATGCTATCATCCAAAGCTATAATATGGGACCAGGATATATTGATTTTATCGCTAGCAAAAAAAAGGAAAAACATTCAGAGAAATTAGCTAAACAATTTTCTAAAATGAAAGTTGATCAAAGTCCAGATATGTATACGTGTGGTGATAATAAAAAAAACTTTAGATATCCATATTGTTATGGAGATTTTACGTACACAACAAAAGTAAAAAATAGAACAAAGCTTATTGAAGATTTTTTACGAACAAAAGAGCTAGCATACAATCATAATTCAGAATAAATCCATACAAATAATAAAAGGGAGTAGAAAAATTTTTCTACTCCCTTTTATTATTTGTATTTAAATAGAAGAAGAATAATACACCATCTTCTGTATTGAAAACACCATATTCCACACCATGCAATTCTAAAATATTTTTAGATAT
>NZ_JAKUGG010000059.1:0-7292 GCF_022663835.1 Bacillus cereus group sp. BfR-BA-01347
AAAATGGCAAGTAGAAATTTTTGATATAGAAATCTTTGAAGAAACATATACCTTATCCAATAATGGATTTAAACTACTAAAATACTGGCAAGGAAATATGTTCTTCTTTGCCCCAGAGCGTCTTGACAATCATGGTAAATATGTTCACCTGCGTTATTGGCATGACATAGACCTACTTTGTCATTTACGCTACGCTCCTTCATTTTTAGGTCATATTATGCATCCATCTATTAGTAAAGGGGTTTTTACCCCTTCTTTAAGTTTTATAGTAAATGGAGGAAAAGAACGTAAATTTAACTTTGTTGTATACTCCACCTTATTATCTGATCAAAAGGATCGATTAAAACGAATAATTGCTAGATGGCAGACTTTTGTAGAGTCAGGAAAAGATGTTATTATACAGGACTTAGGGAATAACCCTACAATCTTAGTTATTTATGTTTCTACTAAAAAACAAGCAAAGCAAATTAATAATGAACTATTACTTGATTTAATTCCTGGTAAAGTATTGTTATGCATAGGGGAATCTTTACATTTTCAAGGATTACAACACGCTTTTTATCAACCTCTTGCAGAAGGGGAGATCAAACAATTAGATACAAAGCTATTTATAGAAAACTAAGCCACCTTACAAGCTTTCGCTTCAAGGGTGGTTTGTTTATTTTATACTTAGCTTGGAATATTCAAAAAAACTTAACAAAATTAATAATCCTGTATCTACCTCTATACAAAGCAAGGATTTTGCGAAATAATATTCTTTGACACCTGTTAATAAAATAACATTATATACAAATATAGTTATTTCATTGGAGGAATATACAAGAAAGGAGTACTATATTGCTACGTATACAAAGAGGGTACATGTACGATCCTGATAATAATGAGGTAATAGTAAATGAAATTTTCTATGATGGTACATCAGAAAAAAAGTTAGGCAGTAAAATGGGGATATTTGAGCCAGTTAAAGTACCTATTGCTATTTTTGAAAAGGTCCAGGAAAACGAAAGTATGACCTATATGGAAAATGTTGAAGTAGAAGAAAAAAATATTAAGGAAATACTTTGTTATTTAGTTCAAAATCAAAAGCCCGAAAAACTATATTTTGAAATACAGTACATGAAGTAACACCAGGGCCTGAATATAAGAGGGGATTTATAGCAGGGGAATCAGGGGCATTATTATACAATACATGTGGGATCTGCATATAAACTTCCTTCTTATCCCTGTTCTATTGAAAACAATTGAATATAATATAAAAATGGTTTAATATAAATCTATATTTATTGTTTAATTGATTCCGTCTATTCCCACGCCCTATGTGTTGTGGTTGAGTTTTAGAAACAAGTTATATTTTTGTTTCAATTATGAAAGGGCTTCTTTGAGCCGATTAGTGTATATATAGCTTATTTTGCTATGCACATTTTAATCGACTTGAAGAAGTCCTTTTTGTGTTGTCTTCAAGTTAGGAATCACTTATACATAAACCTTTAGGACTAAAAATATGCTAAATGAGAAAGCACAAATTTTGTGCTTTTTGTTTAATTTAGGGGAGAGATTATATGAATTTTTACAGAGTATAGCATAAAAAAAATATGGATAAAACGCACATATTTCGTGCTTTTTATTTAGAAAAGAGGATATTTATGATGAAATATGAACATGCAATTACTTTAGATAAGCCAACATTATCAATAGGGGAAATCATTTAAAACTTTCAAAAGAAAAATTAATTAACACGTTAAATGTTATGAACTTACTATCTATAAAATCAAACCTTTATATTATTGTAAATTCCAAAATTTAACTATTAGGTAAGGTAATAAGAATCAATTCATACTGGCATTCGAAAGAGAAGAACAAGGGAATCTAAATATGTAAAGTACTTGTTGCAATGCTAAAAGCACAAGGAATTAGAATATGAAACTTGAGAGGAGTTATATAATATGATTACAGTTAATCGAGGATACATGTATGATCCAGATGATAATGAAGTCTTAATTACCGAAATATATTATGAAGCTGCTACAGATACTAAACTAGGAAGTAAAATGAATAACTTATCTTACTCAGCCATTCCTAATGAGATTAAAGAAAAAATAGAAGCAACTGCTTCATTATCCTATGTGGAAAGCATTGAGATGTCTCAGCCATTAGCTGTCGTATATCAAAATGAAATTAACATGTATGGAAAACCAGAAAAATTATACTTTGAGTATACAAACATTTAAAAAGAAAAAAGACATTGAACAGTTGGTTTCAATGTCTTTTTTCCTTTTAAACTATAGAGAAACAAATGGTTAAGGCTTTGCTTGGCATCCTATAGTGTTTTAGGTGTGTTATACTTATATTTATAAATTATAATATTTAGTAGAATGTTAGGTTTGTTTGCTACTATTCGATATATATAACTGGAGGAAGAATTATGGTTTTTTTTAAAAGGCAGTATGTGGTATTTGTGATACAAAGGTTGGTTTAAATCATTATAAAATACTAAAATCTGATGCATGGCTATGCCCAGATTGCTTTCATAAAGCAGGTGGCTTGGGTGTTGTAAGTGTAAGTACGGACACTATCGAAGAATTGAAAGCTACAATCGATGCAAAGGTAGCAAAACTTGCTGTGGATCCATTGTCATGCGCTGAAGGAATGTATCAATTCTGTATAGATAATAAATTCGGTTCTGGCTTTAATGAAAAGTGGGGTGTAAAACACTTCAAGGTACTAGAAGATAACTTGATGAATGGCGAAAAAATTCATATGACTTATATCGGAATGCATGATTATCAATCTTCAACAAAGCATGATGGTAATTATGCCTACGCTATAACTAATAAACGCATTATGTTCGGACAAAAAACAATGACTGGTGAAAAATTCAAAGCAGTAGATCATGAAAAGATAAATGATATATCTTTTGAAACAGGAATGTGGTTTGGCTTCCTAACAATTGATACTCCGCAAGAAAAGATCAAAGTTGCGTTAGATAAAGATTCAGCGAAATCCATTAATAATCATATCCATCAAGTTCTAGATGCTTTAAAAAGCAAACCTAATGAAGCTCAACCACAAGCAGTATCTGCTCCAATATCAACAGCAGACGAATTAAAGAAGTTCAAAGAGCTGTGCGATATGGGTGTTATTACAGAAGATGAGTTTAACGCCAAAAAGAAGCAGTTGCTTGGTATATAAATACAAGATAAACAAGACAAGTATATAAGGGGGGGGAAAGACATTGGACGTATTTGTTCAATGTCTTTTTTATTACACTGCAGAGGAGCATGTATAATGATTATTGTAAATGAAATAGAAACTGCACCCTATACACATTATTAGCTAACCTAGAGTTTCTTTTTAGGTAACAGTTTATTAAATTGTTAGCGATAAAAGCCAATAATTTAAAATTGAGACACCCTTTCTTCTTATAATCTGAATAATAATTTTTGTTACCTAGGGTAAGGATACCAAGTTGTTGAGGAGATATTAATAAAAGTACGAATTTGCCCAAAATCATCATAATATTGCGTGGAATAGGCTACGTGTGCTTGACAGGATAATTCTTTAAGCTACAATCAGGTGATACAATATCCCGCCATTCAGTAAGGAACCCTCCATCTTTAGTTAAATAAAGAATCTGAAAAACCGTATTCCACACTGCTTCCCCAAGAGGGTCATGTTGTTATTTAGGATGCATGATAAACTAATTTGATTACCCTTATCAGAATTTAGCATAACTGTACCAATAATGTTAGATATAAGAACATCACTTTTATCCCCAGTACTACTGTTGAATACAATCCAGCCTGGATCAAAGTATGTTTTAGTTAAGCAGTTATTATCCGCTTCAGCAATTTATAAGACTGTTTCTTTTGGTTCAAATCCCATAAAATATCCCCTCTTACCCAATTATATACTCATTGCATGAATGTATTTTTGTTCTAGTAAATTGGATTTAACTATTTTTAAAAATTAGGCAGTATTACTACTTTACTTAAATCTAAAATACATAAATTGTCATGAACGAATTATTATTTTGAAGGAGATGAAATATTAATGCATATAGTTCCGTGTTGTCATCTACAGGTATATACATCATTTACACCAAATCCTATGCAGTATATTCCATATGGGTCATGGGATAATTTTGTACAGCTCAACCCGCAACCACTACCTCCTTGTACTTTTGTAAAACTTAATCCACAGCCACTACCTCCAAGGTACTATTATTAAAAACAACAGCTTTCTAAAAAACTTAAATTGCAAAGTACCTCTAAAGACCACTGGAAAGGTGGTATTTAGAGGTATTTACATACAGAACATTGCTTCATATACAACTACAGAGGAACAAACCATTCTATTACAAGTAACCCCTAATTTAACTTTCACTTACCTTTGGACTTTCGTCCTTCACCAAGTTAAGGAATAAGATATCTGTGATGATGGGTTCTAACAAGACTTCAAGAAGGTTTACAAATGTTATTAAGCATTGGAGGACGTTGGGAAACAAGGGCACAATATGAAAATAAATATGTAATAGTAAGGAGAAGAGAAGCGCATGTATAATATACTTAAACGTCAATATAATTCTATTTTCCGAGGGGTGATTTGGATTAACGAGGAAGTACAAAGGGAGCTAAACCTATTAGTACAAAAAATTTGTGAAACCGTATCTTCTGTCCAAAAAATTATCCTTTTTGGCTCTCATGCTTATGGCACACCAAATAAAGATAGTGATTTTGATCTTTGTATTATTGTGGATGGTGTAGGATCAAGAAAAAGAGAAGTGATTAATCTTATCAATTGGGGTATTTACGATGTGATGGAAACACCAGTTGATATTTTAGTATATGGACCTGAAGAGTTTCAAGAACGTGCTAACCGTAATGTAACCATGGAATACAAAATTGCACTAGGGGGGCAAGTTTTATATGAAAAATACTGAGGATCTAGAAGAGTGGCTATTCATTGCAAAATCTAATTTAGATTCTGCTAGGTACTTAGCTCACATGAAACCTTTCCCTGCCTCAGTTATTTGTTACCATAGTCAACAATGTGTTGGGAAACCTCTAAAAGGATTTCTTACACTAAACGGTAGAACAGCCCCTAAAACTCATAACCTTTTAACGAATTTCCGGAAAGAATTCTCCTTCCTCAAGCGTGTGAAGGGCGTAGCCCAACGGTAGGTGGGAGATGAATTTCGGTTTGGCGTAGCCAAAAGGTTTTCCTTTTTATTTTGCCTCTGATATAATCAGTCTTATAAATTATAAGGGCTGGTATATAAATGAAATTAGATAGTAATAACCATTCAGTATTCTTGTTATATTATCACCTTGTGTTGGTCGTGAAATACAGAAGAAATGTGTTTGATGATGATATGTCAGACTATGCAAAAGATATGTTTGTTCGACTATCTGAAAACTATAACATCACGTTAGTTGAATGGAATCATGATGTAGACCACGTTCATATTTTGTTCAAGGCACACCCTAATACAGAAATGACAAAATTCATCAATGCTTATAAAAGTGCAAGTTCTCGACTTATTAAAAGAGACTTTCCACAAGTGAAAAAGAAAATTTGGAAAGAGATGTTTTGGTCAAGAAGTTTTTGCTTGCTAACTACTGGTCGTTCGCCAATAGACGTAGTAAAAACATATATTGAAAATCAAAGTGAAAAGTGAGGTGAAATGATATGACAAAGCAGAATAAAGCATATAAATTCCGTTTGTATCCAACAGAAGACCAAGCACATCTTATGCGTAAAACTTTCGGTTGTGTACGTTTCGTGTATAACAGAATGTTAGCTGAACGGAAAGAAGCGTATGAAAAACATAAAGATGATAAGAATCAACTAAAGAAACAAAAGCTTCCCACTCCTGCAAAATACAAAGCAGAATTTGAATGGCTAAAAGAAGTTGATTCATTAGCTTTGGCAAATGCTCAACTAAACTTGCAAACTGCCTATAAAAATTTCTTTCGTGGTCAAAATGACTTCCCAACATTCAAAAGCAAAAAAGACAGAAAGTCTTATACAACGAATGTAGTGAACGGAAATATTATGTTGCTTAACGGTCATATCAAATTGCCAAAACTGAAAATGGTACGTATCAAACAGCATAGAGAAATACCACAAGGCCATATAATCAAGTCATGTACGATTTCTATGACACCTACTGGTAAATACTATGTGTCCATTTTGACTGAATACGAAAAAGAGATCGTACAAAAAGAAGTAGAAACAGTTGTTGGATTAGACTTTGCGATGGATCAATTATACGTCAGTTCTGAGGATGAGAGAGCGAATTATCCTAAGTTCTATCGTGAAATGTTAGACCGATTAGCAAAGGCTCAACGAGTATTATCAAGACGTACAAAAGGTTCAGGGCGTTGGAATAAACAACGTATCCGTGTAGCTAAGCTGCATGAAAAAGTAGCAAACCAACGTAAGAACTTCCTTCATCATAAGTCTAAAGAGTTAGCTACTCATTTTGATGTTGTAGCTATTGAAGCTCTAAATATGAAGGGAATATCGCAAGCACTTCATTTTGGAAAAAGCGTCGCTGATAATGCTTGGGGTATGTTCACTTCTTTCTTAGCTTATAAACTACATGAACAAGGCAAACAGCTTGTGAAAATAGACAAATGGTTTCCTTCCACAAAAACATGTAGCAGTTGTGGAAATGTGAAAAATATGTCATTGTCTGAGCGAGTCTATTCTTGTATATGCGGTGTAAATCTCGATAGAGATTATAACGCAGCTATCAATATCAAAAATGAAGCAATACGCCTATTGGCGTTAGCATAGATAGCAATAAAATAACCCTTGGAACAAGGGAGTGAGCTCGGCTGTCTTAGGACGAATTCGTTAGCTACCAAAAGTAACGACTAACCGAGAAGCCCCCACTTCAAACAGTCCGTTAGGGCGTTAAGTGGCGGGTAGTTCACTGCTGCACAAATCTTGTCGTAAATTAGTTGAGGAGTTCTCATTGATTTTAGAACAATACGTGAAGCTGAATGGTTATGTTACAGACATTCGTTATCCGTATTTTGAAGCACTTACTGTCCAAGATGGATTAATGGCTCAACATGCTCAAAAAGTAATGAGTTTCTATAATGAAAAATTAAACAAACTAAATATACATGAAATTGTGATTGATTAAAAATAGAGGATATACATAAGAGAGGGTTGGTATTATCCCCTATAGGTAGACAGTAAAAAAAGAGTCCATCTGATATGATGGACTCAATACTGTTTTATCTGGAGGGGATTTTTTTATGGCAAGAAAAGGACAATCA
>NZ_JAKUGG010000060.1:0-5764 GCF_022663835.1 Bacillus cereus group sp. BfR-BA-01347
GATGGCAGAGAGGTCACACCCGTTCCCATACCGAACACGGAAGTTAAGCTCTCTAGCGCCGATGGTAGTTGGGACCTTGTCCCTGTGAGAGTAGGACGTCGCCAAGCAACTTTAAGACAAGTCAGAATGACTTGTCTTTTTTGTGTTTTATAAAAATAAGAATGGGTGGTAAATCTCAGTTTTTTATAATTTCACTTTATTGTTCACATCAACAAGTTCAAAACGCTCACAGACGAGTAACATATCTTCAGAGAAATTAAGACCAAGCTCATTTAGTTCCTTTGTAAAAAAACGAACATGGGTGTCTCTCCAGTAATTGTAAGTACGATCTCCTTCGCCTTCAGCGATAGCGAATTCTTCGCTTACTTCATTCATTGGTGTTACAGTTACTTCTATTATCTTAATAATAGCTACAGGTTCATCATTACTATTAAGTATAATACTATAATCATTAGTGGTCGGTAGCGGTTCATTTTCTAATTCATAAAAAATGTGACCGGAGCATGTAGCAGTTTTAATACCGTCAATTACTAGTTGTGCAAGATAATTAGGGGAATCTCCAAATTGCCAAGCTATAACAGATTCTGGTTTTTTGTTGTTTCCCCAATAAATATTCCAATATGTCTGTGCTAATTGATTCATTTTATCGTCACCTCACTCTAATTAATATTTAGTCGCTTTATAATTCCTAGGAGATTTATTTATTTACTTATTCTGTCTTTGTGCTCATTTAAAATTTGTATCAGTGTGTTGCAAATTTCAAAGATACTATGTGGAATGAATATGGTTTGTAAATATGTTCTGTACATATATGGGATCTTTAATTTTCCAATTGCATTTTATGATAAAGGATATAGTTACTTAAAGAACCTTCAGACTATTAATGGTAGTTTATTATCACTATGCCATATTGAAGTGAGTAGTACTAGAGTTGAAATAGATAAAAAACCGATATTCTAAAATTGAATATCAGTTTAATGATATGTGACTTATATGAATCTATAGTAATACGAAAAGCGTAAATAAGATAGCCAGCAAAATACGATAGTATGCAAAAGGTTTTAAACCTATCTTCTCTAAAAGCTTTAGAAAAGTTACTACCGCTAGCATCGCTACTATAAAAGAGGTAATGAATCCTACCGCAAACATAGGGATGTCATCGACACTTAAATACGTCCAGCTTTTTAGTAAGTCTAAGCCTGTAGCCCCAATCATTACAGGAAGAGCTATTAGAAAAGAGAATTCAGATGCAGTCTTATAATTTACTTTTGCCAATAGACCTCCAGAGATAGTAGAGCCGGCTCTAGAGAAGCCAGGGTATACTGCTAAACATTGAAATAATCCAATTGTTAATGCTTGACGGTACGTTAAATCGTCCAGTGAATAGGAGGTTGCTTCTTGCTTTTTTACTTCTGCAAAGATCATAAGAATTGCTCCTGCTACAAGTCCAATCACAACAGTGTATGGCTGAAATAAGTAAGTTTTAATAACATCATGTAGTAGCAAACCAGCAACTACTGCCGGAAATACGCCAAGAAATACATGGAACGCGTTGAATTTTTTCTCTTTGCGTAGAAGAGGCTTAATATTACATAAAGAAACGAGGCGTTTATGATATAAAATTGCAATAGCTAAAATTGCGCCTAGCTGAATAACAATTTCAAACGTTTTTGCTCTTTCTCCTTCAAAGCCTAATAAATGCCCGACTAATATAAGGTGGCCAGTAGAGGATATAGGTAAAAATTCAGCTAATCCTTCTACAATACCGAGTATGAAGGCAATAATGATATCGCTCATAGTTTCACTCCTATAAATTAATGAATGTCTACTTTCTTAAAATAGAATAGTGTTGCAATAAATCCGAAAATTGCTGTTGCTGCAATGATGATATAAGAATACTCTGGTGGATATGTCGGTTGTAATTCATTATTTGCAATATCTAGAGTAGCGGTCCACGGAAATAAATCTTTATGTTTGGAGTTTACGAGCATAAGATTCATCATTGTAATAATGACTGTTAATATAATAGGCGGTACATAGCTCTTCATTACAAGAGTTAATAGCACAATAGGTGAAGACAATAGAAAGAGAAGTCCACCACATATTAAAAATTTTAGGAAAGAACCTAAAAGTAAAGTAATGTTAAAACCAGGGAAGTTCCCCAATAGCCCTAATACTACAGTAAGCGACCAAGCGACTAAAGTTAGCATCATAATCCAAAGGAAGAGGATGATGAACTTACTTATAATAAAACTAATGCGCGACACGGGGATAGTTAGTAAATTTTTTAGTGTATCTTCTGCATATTCGCGGGTAAACATATAAGCAACAACTACTCCGTATAAAGGGAATCCTATAACTAAAGTAGTATATAAGTTAACGTCAGTGAATAACTGGTGGAACCAAATAGTCGGAGTTGGCTGTTTTGTTTTTATATGTATATAAGAGGCTACTACGACTAAGAAAGGTGCGACACCAGCTCCAATAATGCTAATTAAAAACATATTAGAGCGTTTTAGTTTTAATAGTTCTGTATAGAGTAGATTAACCAATTGTCCCACCTCCAACTAGTTTGGTGAAATAATCTTCTAATCTGTCTTCACTGATCATCATTTTTAATACTTCGATATCATTAAGAACGAATGTTCTGTTGATGTATCCTTGTTGCCCAAAATGAGAGTAAATGCGAATATTCCCTTCATCATGTACCTCATAATCGAAAATTTGAAATTGATTTTCTAATAGCATCGCAGCTTTATTGTCATTATTCACCTGAAATTCTATGTACTTACGGTTTGCTTTGCGCAGCTTATCAAGAGAAACTTCTTCTAGTAACCTTCCTTCGTGAATAATTCCGATACGATCAACTAACTGTTCTACCTCTGCTAAAATGTGACTAGAAATGAGTATCGTTATATTCCTTTCTTGAGCTAAAGAATGAATAAGTTTTCGCATTTCTTTAATACCGATGGGGTCTAGTCCGTTAGTCGGTTCATCTAATATGAGTAGTTCGGGATAATGGAGAAGAGCGCGTGCAATTCCTAGGCGCTGCTTCATGCCTAGAGAATACTTTCCTACTAACTTTTTTGTTTCATGCTGCAAGCCCACTATTTCTAATGCTTCTTCAATAGCATTCTTTTTGTAAACCCCGATTATCTTTGCATTAATTAATAAGTTTTCTTTTGCAGTTAAGTTTTCATAAAACCCTGGAACTTCAACGATAGAACCAATTCTACTTAAAATATCTTTTTGATTTTGAAATAAGTCCTCTCCGAATATTTCGATAGTTCCACTTGTAGGCTTTATAAGACTAAGCAGCATACGAATGGTTGTCGTTTTACCAGCACCGTTACGTCCTATGAATCCATAAATTTCTCCTTGTTGAACGTTAATATTTAGATTATCTACGGATTTTTGCTTGCCATATACTTTAGTAAGATTAGTCGTTTTTATAATTGTGTTTATAGGAGTCACCTACTTTCTATAAGTTCTTATTTACATGATAAAAAGGAAGGCTTAACTGCATATTAATCATTTCTTAACTATTTCTTAAAAGTATTGTGTTTTGGAATGGAAAAGCCAAAAGTGGTTCGTTCCCATGGAATACTTTTAACCCATATATGCCCACCATTCCTCTCAACGAGCGCTTTAGAAATAGAAAGTCCGAGCCCGCTACCACCAAAAGACGAGTTTCTTGATTGTTCGCTTCGGTACATTCGCTCGAATACGTTTTGTAAATCATGTTTTGGAATACCAGGACCTTTATCCCAAATAAGAAGTTCATATGCTGCATCCGTTTCTAGTAGTTCGACTCCTATTGTTTTCCCATTCTTTCCGTAATAAATGGCATTTTTCATTAAGTTACCTATAATCCGCATAAGGCTTAGGTGATCTGCAATGATAGGACAAGTAGACTCTGGTATAAGAACTTGTAGTTTAATATTATGTTTTGAGAGTTCGGGTAAAAACTCGATCAAAGCTTCTCTAGTAACTTCAGAAAAGTCGAGTTTTTCTTCTTTTAGTGGAAATTCATTAGCGTCTAGCTTTGCCATATTGAATATTTCATCAACTAGGTGCTTTAAGTTATTTGATTTCATATAAAGTATTTTAAGATATTCTTGCTTTTCTATTTCAGAAGCAGCAACCCCATCTTTTAAAGCATCGATATATCCAATAATGGAGGTGAGTGGTGTTCGGATATCGTGTGAGATACTAGATAAAAGTTGTTTTCTAGATTCCTCAGACCTTTTTGCTTTAATCCGAACCTTTTCTAATTCAGCTATTAGTTCGTTTATTGAAAAAACGATATTATGTAACGATTGATCATTACTTGTGAATAATCTCGTTTGTAAATTCCCCTTTAGTGCACGACTTAATTTAGTGTCTATTGATTTGCGATTTTGAATGAATTGTATTCTTGAAAAGAAGAGATACATTGTAATTAAGATAAGGGTAATAAATAAAGAAATTTTTACTTTTGGATCCATTTGTATATTTAAAAGCCCGTAAATGATAAGTTGTAATGAAATAAGGAAGAGGATTTTATCGATCTTCAAGCTTTTCACCTACAAACTTATAACCAATTCCCCATACAGTTTGAATGAATTTTGGATTGGAAGGATCGATTTCTATTTTCTTTCTAAGTTTTCGAATATGTACCATAACGGTATTATCATCTTCTATATAATTATCGTCCCATACATTGCGGAAGAGCTGTGTTTTTGTAAATACTTGTCCTGGGTTTGAAGTAAAGAATTTTAATAGTTCTAATTCTTTTCCGGTTAAGCTGATTTCTTCTTTATTTGTGTGAACTGTATATGTATTTAAATTGATAGTTAGTCCTTTAAAAGCTAAAGTTGTCTGCTCTTGTACACTAATGTTACTTCCAAGAACGAAAAAACGCCGTATAAGAGCTTTGACTCGTGCAACCACTTCGTGAATGCTGAAAGGCTTCGTAATGTAATCATCAGCACCAATGCTTAAACCTAAAATTTTATCGACTTCGTGATCTTTAGCGGTTAGCATTAATATCGGTACGTTAGTTTTATCCCTTAGCTTTCTACATACTTCGATACCATCTACTTTCGGCATCATAAGATCTAATATAACGAGGCTATAGTTGTTTTGATTAAATAACTGTAAGGCTACTTCGCCATCAATCGCAGTATCTACCATATATAATTCTCGTTCTAAATATATTTTTAGTAAATTACGGATTTCTTTATCATCGTCTGCTATAAGGATACGTATATCTTTCATATCTTCACCTACTTCTAATGGATTTCATTGATGGTACAACAACACTCTAATTATATACTAGTATTTGTTAAAATAAGATTAACAGTTTTGGGGAAGGGAAATATTCAAGCAAATTAAGCCTAGGGTCAAAGTAAATTGAATATGTTTTGCGAGAATAAATTAAAGAGAAGCAGAAGGTAGTTTTACGGTAATGAATTTTTGTAGGGACGTATATAGCCAAAAGAGCGTAAAAAACATTTAATTGAATATCTTTATAAAAAGTGTTGACGATTAGAGTATAGAGGTGTAATATAGAACAAGTCGCCGATGACAACAACGTCGAAAGTGACAAACGAAATAAAAAAATTAGTTGACATTGAAAGATGAAAATGTTAACATAAGGAAGTCGCAAATAAGCGACTAAGTAGTTCTTTGAAAACTGAACGAAACAAACAACGTGAAACGTCAATTTTTATTTTAGATGCTAGACAAACTAACTTTATTGGAGAGTTTGATCCTGGCTCAG
>NZ_JAKUGG010000061.1:0-5216 GCF_022663835.1 Bacillus cereus group sp. BfR-BA-01347
ACAGAAAGATTCCAAGAAAAACTTCACGGCCTTTCCCCGATAGAATATCGGGAAAAGGCCGTGGCATAATACTCTTTTTATTACTGTCTACTTGACAGGGAGATGACCAAATTCTCCTGATAATGATTTAAATAAGTAAGACTCGAAAATATAATACAATGATTCAAAAATAAGTTCAAGTAAATCAAAAGAACCCGCTGGAGTTCGGGTTCTTTCAAAAGTGATGATGTTTTCTCGGCTTCGCAAAGTGAGAAAATACAAGAATGTAATACATCGAAATTTAGAGAATTTTAATACTTAAATTAGGGGTTATTTTAATATGATGTAACACCAGCATTTTGATGGAATAGCAATGAATACCTTATACATTTCCGGTCTACATAACGCTTTATCATTTTAGCCAAGAAGACTCCTTCCTAAAGGAACGCGAAGTGAGTAGGTGGGAGATGAATGGGCTAAAATGACAAAAAAAGTTGAGGATTCCCCCAACCTTTTTATACATTTATTGTCTTATTAATCCTGTAGATGTAACCTGATATGTTCTTTCCTTTCCTATATATTCCTGTTTTCCATTCTCAAGGTTAGTTAAAGTCGCTCTTGTTTTTTCCTTTGCTGCTTCCCCTTCTATATGAGTAAATTCTATATAATCTCCCACTTTTACTAGCACTGTTTGGGTTTCAGCATTTTGTTGTCTATTTCCCATGATTTCCTTATTGTACATAACGCTACCAGACGAGTTCTGGACTTTAATACTTGCATATGTACTATTGAAGTAAGAATGCGGTACGCCAGCTTCTAATTTGATTTTCAGCTCTTCTGCTGTTTGATTATAATCTACTTTTGCAATTTCTCGATCACTATATCCTTTTAATGACCATGCAAATTGTTTTCCATCTAGAATTGTTGTCTCTGGCATTTTTTCTACTTTCTTCAAGCCTTCTTTTGTGACTTCATACATTGCTTTTTTTCCAAAGCTTTCTTGTTTACTGTTGTCTAAATTTGTGAAATTTGCTCTATGCACACCTTCTAGATGTGTTAACTCAATATAATCTCCTACTTTGACTGGAACTTTTTGCGATTCAGCATTTTATTGTTTGTTTCCATAAATATCTTTATTATATACTACTTTTCCTGATGCATTTTGTACTTTAATACTTGCATACGTTTCATTAAAATAATGATGCGGTACGCCTGCTTTTAAGTCAATTTGCATTTCTTCTGTCGACTTATTGAAATTGATTTTTGCAAACTCGAAATCACTAATTCCTTTTAGGGACCATGCAAATCGATTCCCTACTAAAATATCAGAATTTCCATTTGTAATTTCTACTTTTTTCTCTACAGTTCGATCAAATATATCTGTTAATGTAATTTTAGCAAAAGCTGTTTGAGGCAATTGCATAGTTTGACTTACCTCAGTTTGGTAGGACTTAATATTATCAATTACTTTTAAAGGTTGTCCCATTAACTTTTCATTGTCATAGATTTCAATTTTCCCTTTAAACTGTGGAGTACTTTGTTCTTTCAATTTCCATGAAACATTTAATTTTCCAGCTTCAAAGCAAGTATTTTGGATATCAAAATCTAAATTTCCCATTTCTGGTTGACTAGGCTGATTTATATTAAAAGTTTTTCCAGTACCAATAGTTGATTGAGTATTTCCTCCTGCCCTAACCCATAGATATTCTGAAGTTGATCCTCCATCGTATTGATAGGACGTATCATGTTGTCCAGAGATATGCTGATTATTCCAAGAATTCCATTGTTTATCTGAAACTTTTCTGCTGTATCCATTTTTAAGACGTGCTTCTCTTACATCTTGTCCATTACCAGCCCAGTCCTCTTGAAACATCGATAAACCATAGTTAAATGCAACATTCGCAACTGGATGATCCATAATAGCAACTAACTTCCATTGATTTAATGTATTATCTTTTATCCACTGGCCAAACTTTGTATGGCCATCTTCTTGCCAAGAGCGTAGAGTCATTCTATACCATTCACTATCTTTCCAATTATAAGTTGTTTGTACCTTCAGACCTGTTCCTTCTCCACCAAATCTGCTGGCTTCTGAAGTCGACGATAAATATTCAGCTTTTATTGCTTGGTTTGATGCTATTGGATCCCAAAGTGCAAAGTGAAGGGTACGTTTACCGAATTGATCAAAACCACTTTGTTGTTGGAAGCCCGCATAACCACCACCCTCCCCTCCCTGATTCCAGTTATGCACAGCCCAATACGTATAAGGTGCTGTTTGGACTGGTGACCAGTCTATGCTAATAATATCTGAAGCAGCAGTATTTTGTGGTGTTACATAAACTGATGGGGCATGCGATCGGGTTGCTGCCTCTGTACTAGAAATTGGTGCTCCATACATTGACAACATGGTACAAGCCGTTGAAACCATAACAATTTTTTTTATTTTTCCCCTTACTTTTACTTTAAACATAACTTCCTATCTCCTTTTAAATTAATTTAGTTACATTGAATAATAACCCTATATATCCCTTTAAATAAATTATGTAATAAAGTAACATTAACTTTAAAATCTAGATATATTTAATGTTTTTTTCACTGCTATTACTAATCAAATTATAGTATTTTGTATTAAAATCGTATGATTTAGGACTAAATATAAAGTGAAAATTTTATAAAATTTCATAAATATGTAGTTTTAGATATTTATGATGAAAGACCCACTAAATAACTTAATTGATTTTATGAAAGATTTCCTTCCTTTATTGATTACACTATTAAACCTAGAATTGTTTACCAGAAAAATGTTATGTAAACTTCTGATTTGCTGATTAGACAAAATAGTTTATCAATTTGCTGATATTTTATCATTAGTTAGAAAGAGCCTACTTAAAAACGTAGACTCCTTTAGGTATCTAAACATTACATATATAACAAACATAAAAAAATAACATCGAATTCTTCTGTTAGTTTATTTAATATTTAATGACGTAGATAATGTATTCCAAGGTGCATTTGTAGATGTATTTTGATATTTAAATTGCCCATTTTGCTGTCCTGAAGCATCCCATTTATATTCCCATCCATCCACTGTTCTATCCCCATTTATATCAATCATCTTAGAATCTACTTTTTTTAGTTTTTGACCACTCATTTGAGCAATTGGATTTCTACCATATCCCATTTCATTTGTATAAATGTATAAATAGCTCCCTCCATGATCTTTAACTGTACTTAAATTATTAGGACCAATAAATTCAACCCCGCCTAATTGAGATTCAACTTTTACCACATTTAATGATGTTAATGGTGGTGCAGGTGCTGCGGATACATCAGTCGCTAAGCCAACTGTTGCTCCCACTACTAATGATGAAACTCCTAAAATCATTCTTTTTAGCATATACTCATCCCCTTTATATTTAATACAAATTGATTCTATCATACTAAATTCATACCTTTCCTTCTCTATGAAAGAGTTAACAAAAAGTACCTATTTACATATGAAATTGTGCATATTCATTGCTTTTTACCATTTATACTTAAAATAAATCATACTAAAGCATAATTAGTTCTCTCCCCTAATTGACTTACCACATTTGGCCCCATCTCAAGGTGACTATTCTAATAACTAAAAAATGGTACATAGTCCACTGGTTTAACAAATAAATAATAGAATTGCAAAGTCACCTTAATTTAAGTTGGCTTTTCCTCTAAGTATTATAAGCAAGATCCACCACTTGCATCGATTAACTCACCAGTTATCCAACGACTGTCTGATGAAGAAAGAAAACCTACAATATCAGCTATATCATTAGGTTCTCCCCACCTATTAAATGTCGATAAACCTGCGGCATATTTTGTCCATCTCTATTCCCCAATGTCTCAGCGTTCATTTCTGTATTAATTATACCCGGGAGAATTGCATTTACTGTAATACCACGGGCACCAAGTTGTTGTGCTAAAGTATGAGTGAGTGTATTAATTGCCCCTTAGATATACTGTAGGCAAAAACACTTGGGGAGGCTACCCGTGTGACAAAAGATGAAATATTGATAATCCGGCCTCCATCTTTTAAACGTGGCAAAGCCTTTTGAATAATGAAAAATGGAGCTTTCACATTAATATTCATAACCTCATCAAAAGACTCCTCTGTAGATTCCTCTAACGTTAAAATCTGCCCAATTCCAGCGTTGTTTACAAGAATATCAAATGTAGTATCGCCT
This sequence comes from Bacillus cereus group sp. BfR-BA-01347, assembly GCF_022663835.1. Lineage (NCBI taxonomy): Bacteria > Bacillati > Bacillota > Bacilli > Caryophanales > Bacillaceae > Bacillus > Bacillus cereus group sp. BfR-BA-01347. The sequence goes on from NZ_JAKUGG010000061.1 coordinate 4,200, forward strand.
ATATATTTTTGAAGAGATTGATCCATCATTGAATACAATTTATTAATACCGTTAAAGGTACTTAAGTCTGCACTAATCGCAAATGCGGAACCGCCATCTTGTTTAATTTTATCCACTACACTTTCTGCTTCTTCTTTTCTTTTACTATAGTGAACAACGACTAACGCACCAGCCTGTGCCAAATGCAAGGCAATGCTTCGGCCTATTCCTCTACTAGCCCCTGTTACTAATGCAATTTTCCCCTTCAATTTATTCATCTCATCATCCCCCTGCTTAAAAATTCTACTTAGTTATATCACAAGATACCCTTTGAAATGTTGCTCTCTCATTTGGTTTTCTTAAAGAACCTAGATAGTATTGCTACTAATTTTATTTAATACTAAAAACATCTAATTTTCTTTTGATGATATAGTGCCTCATGTCCGTTAAGCTGGGAAAGTGAATACCAAAAACTAAGAAAATTATTAGGTTAAGATTGTAGTACCTGAAAAATATTTAGTTTCTAAACTCTTGTTAAGTAGCTACGATGAGCAATTATACTAAACTAATAATGAAAAAAGGATCTGATATGAATATCAAACCCTTTTTTACTATGTATAATTATTTCACAGATTCTTTTCTAGCTTTAAATGCCGGTGCTTTAGAAGTAATAATTCAACATTATTATATACAGTTTCAACGAATTTTATGTTGAACTTATTATATTTCAAGAAGTCTGTTACTTTTAGAATCGACAATTCTTCAATACCCTTAGACTTTCCCTACGCCCCCTGTTGAGATTTTTTGGATAAACTAACATACTTCTTGTACGCTTTCTGAACCTTATCTCTACTATTTTGTAGCCACTTCAATGTTAAATCTTTTATCAAAATAGAAATCCCTTTAGTATTTTAAATTTTTTTATGCTTGAACTACCCCCACTTTCACTTCGTTTAGAAGTGAGGGATTCCTAAGTAAAGAGTTCTATCGAACTCTAATTGATTAGGCTAACCCCGCAGTCCTTGCGGTTAGAAGCCT
>NZ_JAKUGG010000062.1:0-4291 GCF_022663835.1 Bacillus cereus group sp. BfR-BA-01347
GCAAAGAAGAACATATTTCCTTGCCAGTATTTTAGTAGTTTAAATCCATTATTGGATAAGGTATATGTTTCTTCAAAGATTTCTATATCAAAAATTTCTACTTGCCATTTTTCGATAAATTGATAGTAAAGTAATCCTTGAAGTGCATTGTTAATTTTCTTCCGCGAAAATTTATTCTTGAATAGATATAATAAATGATTAAACCGAACGGATGTATGAACACCAATAAAATTGAGTATAGCATGTTGTTCCTCTGTTAAAAGCTGCTTAAACTTAACTAATTCGTCATAAGAGTGGAATACATAGGTTTTATCCAAATCATGTATCCGATATATTTGAAGTCCTTGTATATCCTCACTTGATAAATGAGGAATAGAAGGAATATAAGTAGACATTTGTTTCTCTATTGTACGCATAATCATCCATTAAAATTGGTAAATTGACGAATTAGATTTTTTACTTTGGCCTTGCGGATAATTTAGGATACGTACAGTTCCTCTTCTATTTTTAGCATCAATATTAAGCAGCTCACATGTAACAATTGTTTGGTTTACTGCGTCATCCACAGTTGGATTTGCCAGATTACGAACCTTTAGCCCTTTAAACTGAATACCTGGTGCAACTTCTACGAAAATCCCAGCAATTGCATCCACACCTACAATTTTACCTACAAAGCGGTCACGGCGTTTGTTTAGTTCTAATAGCTTCTCCATAGGATCTGTTTCTAATATTTTTTTATTCCCTCTAAACTCATAGCGGCCATTTTTTTCTACCACTTTATCAATAATAAGTTCTATAACATCACCAATAATAATATCCTCCGGACGGACGAATGAATGGGACCAGTATGAGTACCTTATCCCTACTGTTACACCATGAACTTCAACCAACACAGTTTGTGCAGATGGAATATGTCCAGAAACAGTTCCTGTGTATACTTTATTCCCCTCTTGTGACTCTACTTCTTCATATAGCCTTTTTTGAAGTGCTAGTTCCCCTGCTGTGATAGATACAACTGCAAAGTTGCCCTCTTCAGTTTTTTGGAAGTGTTCAATAATAACAGGCTTTGTTCTACCTACTAACCATTGAGGATTTTTAGGAATGTTTATACCTGCCTCTGTAATTGGGCAATATGCAGTTGTATGAGTACCAATTTGCATTGTAAGCACTTGTATCCGCTCAGATGTCCCGTTTTTAGTTGGGAATAATTTTTCAGATACTATGGTAATTAAGCCTTTCCCTACAGTACGTTCACGTTTCATACGAGCTAATTCTTCTAATTCATGTTCACGTATTCTTTCAAATTGATTGAAAGTTGATTCTATAAAGATGTCCTCTAGCGTGTTATCCGGTTCAAATGCCATCCCTAGTTCTTTTGTAATATGAGTATTTACCTTATCTTCAATTGTCGATAGGTAAGTCTTTGAGTTTATCTCCAACTTTTCCCCCGATCCGCACCGTACGTGCCACTTTCATGGCATACGGCGGTCTACCTAAATTGTAGTTTTCGTCTCACCTAATAATGATAAGTTCCAAGTGAACAACGCTAGTTGTTCGTTTTTTGATTCCACTTCGCTTTGTGATTCTATACAGATTTCATTGTTTTCGACTAATTTCCGCAACTTATTGAGTTTACGTAGTTGTTCCTCGTTGAGTTTTAGTTCATTGAGTAATTGGTTTATGGTCTCTGTTTTGGTTGCGTGTATTAGTCTATGGATACTTGGTTTGATGATTGTAAGGTTTTTGTAGCTGTCATCTTTTGTTTCACTCCACAATTTCTTATGGTGACAGTGCATGTCCCAAGGAAAGAGTTTCTTACCTGTTACACTACATTTTCCTTTTTGTGAGACATAAAGGGAAATTCGATTGTCACTGTACTCTACGGTTGTCCGTTTGTTTATGACTGGATTTTCTCTTAACCATTTTAGTTCCGTTTCGGTTATATCTGCCAAGATTTTATGTATCGAGGCTCGACCTTCTACGGTGTATTTGTTAATGGCGTGTTTTTTCATCATCGGGTTTTTGTTTTGAATATAAGAGATTGGTAGGATAGGACGTTTCATTAGGTATCTAATTTGTTTTGAAACTAAATATGGCTTGATACCTTTGTCTTTTCCGTTATACTTTCCTATATTCGTGTATCCGTTTGTGTTTCGTTTACCACTATTTACTACCTTTGGGAAACGGTTGTACATCATTTGGATTAATCCTAGACTTATTTTTCTGAAGTCTAGGTTGACATGTGTCGCTATTTTGTAATAGTTATGTTTGCCAATGACCATGCTGTTGTATATGCCGATTCTCCTTATTGTTTCGATAGAGGTTGAGGTTTTCTGTATTTTCTTCACTTGGTTGGCTAAGTCTTGTTTTGTCTTTCTCAGTGCTTTTGGAGATACGTGTGTTTCCGCAATATATCGTGTGTCACCATTCTTCTTTTTACCTTTCTTCGCAGCCTTGAGCGTGAATCCTAGGAATTCACTTTCTTGTCTTTTCAGATTGGTTACTTTAGATTTCTCGGTTGAAATGGGTAGCTTCAAACGTTCTTCTAACCACATTTGGCTTGCTTTGAAGATTTTCTCCGCATTACTTCGTGTGTTTGTGAAGATTTTGAAGTCGTCTGCGTATCTTACGATATACATTGGTTTCATTTTGGATGTTATCATAAGTTGATTTGTTACGTTATCGTTACTCCAGATTCCATCTTTGTATCTCGGTTTTACCTTTTTGGCTTTAAACGTTTCCCATTGATCGCTTACCCACCAGTCAAATTCATTAAGATTGACATTTGCAAGTAGAGGACTAAGAATACCACCTTGTGGAGTACCTTTTGTTGGGACTATTGTTTTACCATCGGGCATTTGCACTGGTGCTTTTAGTATTTTTCGGATGATAACTAGTAGTTGTTTATCACGTATACCTAGTGTCCATAATTGGCGCATAAGTTTAGCATGATTAACTTCATCGAAAAATCCTTTAATATCTACATCCACCACATATGTAAGATTTTGTTGATTCACCTTTTTGATACTGTCTGCTATTGCATGTTCTGCTCTTCTGTTAGGTCGAAAACCATAACTCCTTGTACAGAACTGTGCTTCACAGATGGGCTCTAAGACTTGAAGAATACACTGTTGGATAATCCTGTCCCACATACTAGGTATTCCTAGGGGTCTTATTTTCCCATTATCTTTTGGTATGTCTTTACGTCTTACTTTCTGCGGCTGGTAGTTTTGAAAGCGTTTTTTGACTTCATTCAAGAAATAGTCTTGTTCCATTCTCCCAATATCCTTAATATCTACATTGTCACAGGCTGATGTTTTACTTCCTTTGTTACCTTTGATGTTACGAAAGGCAAGAAGTATGTTTTCGTCTGATGTTATGATAGACATTAAGCTTTTGAATGAATTTCTTTTAGTTGCTTTTAGGTATAAGTTATCTAGGACAGGTTGAATACCGTAATATTCGTTGTGTCTTAATTTCTTATCCTTTAGCGTGGGCTTAGAGTTGTCATTCATGGTCTATCACCTTCTCTCATATTGATTTGGTGACCTTTTGAGTCTTACCAGAATCCATGCAAGATTAGATGAAAGTTCAGTTCCTACAAAATAGGCTTGTGGCTGTTCCTCCAGTCCCATTACAGAACCTTCACAGGTCGTACCACTACTCTCACCACTATTAAGAATACTTCCCTCGGTTACCCGTTTCGCATTCAGCTGTATCCGTCGATAGAGTCATTGACTCAACGCTAGTGGCTTTCGACGTTCCGTTCAGACTATCATTGTTTTAAAGGTCCGCAGACCTCCGATTTAGGTGCTCACTATACCCCGTGTCTAGCTCCGTTGCCTATAACAACGTTTAGGATTATTGAAAATGGCATTTCTCTAATCCTTTAGACAAGTCTTATTTTCAGACCCCGAATCATTTCTGACCCGTAAATGTATCGAGGCGTACATTCGCAAGTTCGTCAGTGTTTACACATTCTCACCATGTCGGTTGACAGCATACAATACTTAATCAGTTCCATTTGGTTTATTATTCCGAATGGCTTTCGGTTGCCCGGTCGGGTACTACGGATTTTGACTGCATGTTTTACCCTGCTTCCTACATCACACTATACCTAGCATATGCAGTTGGGAATCTCACTGGGGTAGTTTCAGGTCGTTACTCCATCATTCCTACCACTCGTCTGAACAGTTATCCTGCTCTTAATTGTTTTTGTTGTTTCTACAATCTAGAACAGTCCTCGTTGTCGCTTATGCTTGCGCATTACTTAATCGAGAACGTCTCGCAC
>NZ_JAKUGG010000063.1:0-2567 GCF_022663835.1 Bacillus cereus group sp. BfR-BA-01347
AACACGGAAGTTAAGCTCTCTAGCGCCGATGGTAGTTGGGACCTTGTCCCTGTGAGAGTAGGACGTCGCCAAGCAATCTTAAGACGAGTCAGAATGACTCGTCTTTTTTGTGTTTCTAACTTCTTATCAATTTCAAATGTAATTTAAGTTCTTGAATACTCCGTATGCCTCTATGGTTTTTGGGTATATCTATATAATTTTTCATTCAATTTCTTTCATGATTTTTGATATGCTATTTAAGATTTTCTGTTTTATTTCTTAAAGATAGGATTCATCAGTGTGTTAAAATAGTACAGTTGTTTTTAATGTACTTTAATATAAGAAGATTTAAGTTAGAAAAGGAGATAATATGAAAAAGATAAGTATAATTACTATAGTAGTCTTAGTCCTGCTAGTAATCGTGTATATGTTAGTTGGAAATTATTTTTATAACTATGCATTAAATGCGAAACAAGAAAAGGAATTTTTGCAAGATAATCCTCATTTAGTAGAAACGGTAAGTGCATCGGGAGATGAATTGGCTGCAAATGAAGAAAAGAATGCAAACTTCGTATCGAAGTATAAACCTAACACATTAACTATACGTTCTTTCGATAAATTAAATTTAAAAGGTTATGAATATATGAATGAACCATCTAGTCATAAATGGGCAATTGTAGTTCATGGATACAATGGTAGAGCATCAGAAATGACGAAATATATTCGTAATTTCTATGAACAAGGCTATAATGTCATAGCACCAGACCTTCGTGGGCACGGAAATAGTGAAGGGGATTATGTTGGTATGGGCTGGCATGATCGTAAAGATGTGTTAATTTGGATTCAACAAATCTTAAAGAAAGACCCTAATGCTGAAATAGCTCTATTTGGTGTTTCGATGGGCGGGGCAACTGTAATGATGACTTCAGGAGAAGATTTACCTTCTAATGTTAAAGTTATTATTGAAGATTGTGGATACTCAACTGTTATTGATGAATTTACTTATCAACTAAAAGATTTATTCCACTTACCGAAGTTTCCTGTTATGAATGCGGCAAATACGGTTACTAAATTAAGAGCTGGCTACGATTTAGAAGAAGCTTCAGCTGTAAAACAAGTAGCGAAAAGTAAAACACCTATGTTATTCATTCATGGGGATGCTGATACATTCGTTCCTTTTGAAATGTTAGATGAAGTATATAATGCTGCAAAAGTAGAAAAAGAGAAATTAATTGTTTCAGGTGCTGGACATGGAGAAGCGGAGAAAGTAGATTCGAATAAATATTGGAATACTGTATGGAAGTTCGTAGGGAAGTATATTCCGGCATAATTAAATTTGTTGCACTTATATAGACGATAATCGGAGGGATAATAATTAATCCTTTTGATTATCGTTTTTTTGTTAATTAGGTAGTCTGCTATAAGTGTGTTTTTGTATGTACTATATGAAGGAGATAGAGCAAAAACTTTTGAATTCCTTAATCTCAGTGCTACAATGATTGAAAACTAAATGTTAATGAGGTGTTTCTATGAAAATTGAAGTATGGTCGGATTTTGTATGCCCATTTTGCTATATTGGGAAACGTAGATTAGAGGTGGCTTTAGAGCAATTTCCACATAAGAAGGATGTTGAAGTTGAGTTTAAAAGTTTTGAATTAGACCAAAATGCTCCAATCTATTCTGGAACAAGTATTAATGAAGTACTTGCATCAAAGTATGGAATTAGTATTGAAGAAGCTAAGCGTAATAACGTACAGCTAGGAAATCATGCAGCTAGTATGGGTTTAAGTTTTAATTTTGATGAGATGAAGCCGACGAACACGTTTGATGCGCATCGTCTTGCGAAGTTTGCAAAGGATCAAGGAAAAGAAAAAGAGATTACGGAAAATCTACTTTTCGCATACTTCACTGAATCGAGAAATTTAAGTGATGTGGATATACTTGCTACTATCGCTGAAGTTTCAGGTTTAGATAAGCAAGAGGCTTTAAATGTTATTAATGATAAAAATGCGTATGCAAATGATGTTAGAATTGATGAAGCGATTGCTCAGCAATATCAAATTTCGGGAGTACCTTATTTTATTATTAATCAAAAGTATGCTATTTCAGGTGCACAACCACTTGAAACTTTTGTTGGTGCACTTCAGCAAGTGTGGGAAGAAGAGAATCCTGCACCTAAGTTACAAGAACTTTCTTCAGAGGGTGGAAGCGATCTTTCTTGTACTGATGGAAGTTGTTCGGTGCCGTCGAAAGAGCAATAGTTTTTATAGTAGAGTAGTACCCCATAGATAGTTCTGTGGGGTGCTTGTATATAACTATAGAAGAAATACATAAGTGAAATCTATAAAATATAAAGTTTTTTTAAAAACGTATTGACGATTATACTTTAGAGGTGTAATATAGAACAAGTCGCCGATGACAATAACGTCGCAAGCGACAAACTAAATGAAAAACTTAGTTGACATTGAAAGATGAAAATGTTAACATAAGGAAGTCGCAAATGAGCGGCCAAGTAGTTCTTTGAAAACTGAACGAAACAAACAACGTGAAACGTCAATTTTTATTTTAGATGCTAGACAAACTAACTT
>NZ_JAKUGG010000064.1:0-2426 GCF_022663835.1 Bacillus cereus group sp. BfR-BA-01347
TTAAGCTCTCTAGCGCCGATGGTAGTTGGGACCTTGTCCCTGTGAGAGTAGGACGTCGCCAAGCAAAAACCTAAGTCGTTTCGACTTAGGTTTTTTTGTGTTTATTTTTATTATTTTAAATATAAAGGTAAGAATTACCTTTATGAGAATATAGTTCAGATGTAAAAAGAATGTTTGTAATCTTATATAAAAAGGTTATGTGAAAAATAGCAATATAGCTCTTTTTGCATAACCTTTTGTGTTTTTAAAGGATTTTACATAAGAAAAATTCTATAATTAAGGTAGTTAACATATATTTTTGATGGGTGTGGGGGATTATGAAAGAAATATGCATGTTATTAGTGGCTGTTATATTATGGGGCACAGCCATTGCGCCAACAAAATGGGCGTTAGAATCTATTCAGCCGTTTACTTTGTTATTTATTCGCCTTTTCTTTGCAGGTGGAATTTGCATGATATTCTCATTTAAGCAATTAAAAAAATCAGTTGTACATAAAAAAGTTTCATGGAAAAGAATGAGTTTGTTAGCTTTTACCGGTGTAGCTGGTTATTTTATGTTTACATCCTACGGCATTTCTTTAACAAGTGGATTACATGTGAGTATTATAGATGCTGCATTACCATTAGTTACAATTCTTTTTTCAGCACTCTTTTTGAAAGAGGAAATTCGATTGAATTATTGGATAGGAATTATATTGGGTGCTATAGGAGTACTCTTTATTACGATTCCATCTAAAAGTGCTAATCAAGAAGTGTCTTTAATAGGAGATATACTGATATTATTAAGTACTTTTCTATTTGCTTTCTACACAGTTTTGCTAAAACGACCAAAACAAGAACAGTATTTATCAAACGAGGTTTTTACAACATTAACTTTAATTATTGGAGCTGTTATTCTCTTACCGTTTGCACTGGTAGAAATTTTTTATTACGGTCTCCCAAAGGTTGAAACTTGGAAAACGGGACTTAGTGTAATATACCTTGTTATTGGAGCAACAATTTTAGCATATTGGTTTTGGAATAAAGCGCTAGAGAGAGTTTCAGCATCAGTGAGCGGATTATATTTAAATGCATTACCATTAATAAGTATTGTTACTTCAATTATTCTATTAAATGAATTTCTGACCTGGAGAGTAATAATGGGAGCAAGTTTAGTCTTAATAGGAGTAGGATGGGCAGATAAGCAAAAGTTATGTAATCTATTAAAAGGTAACAAGGTGGAGAATAGAGACTGTTAAACAGTATGATTTGTATAAATGAAATGTTAAAAAGATACCTTGTATATGAGGTATCTTTTTTATTTAGCAAAGATAATAGACTAAAATTAGTATAGATATTCTTTGCTGTATTTATATGTGTCGAAATCATTTTGAAATATTGTTTGAACAAGTTGTATACATTCAGTATTATAAAAGCTTTCAAAAGTTGGATGACGGGGAAATAAAGGGTTAGTAATATCGCCTTCGCTAAAATTCCCTTTATAAATCATGGCGGGGAGTTTGATGATGCCATGATGTTGAGAACTCATTTATTGGTGCGGTTTTTAATTCGAAACGCTTTTCTAATTTTTTTATTTCCTGATCGAAGTTTTCTAAGTATATATAATTGGTCACATATTCTTCTTCACCAGCTATATATTGTTGTGTGAAATGTGGGTTAATATCACTTGCGTGAGCCCCTTTCATAAATAGATAGTATAGAAATTATTTAAATGAGATCCCTTTGGGAGAATTTTCATCTTGATATAAAAACTTTCGGATGGGTTTCCATTCGGGATTTTCCATATAAGGAGGTCCAATTAAGGATATGAAAGAACTGACTGCTCTTCTATAAGGGTTACGAACAAGTTTAAAAGTTTCTTTTTGTTTTTCTCGTAACGCTACCCCTAGTCGTGCACCATAGGCAGGTGTACTTTTGTATATATCATATTCATAATTATGAATGAAAGGACTATAACTTAGAGCTGTTTGTAATAAATCAATCTGGTAAAAGAACCACTTAGCAAGAGAAGTACAGCCGCTTTTTTGACTCCAAAATAGAATGATTGGAAACTTCCTATGATAGTGTGGGCTTCTTGAATGGGAGTTTATGACGTGTAATAAAGAAGGATTGAACAAGTTCTACACTTCTTTCAGTTATCTTATTGATATCTATGAGAAACAAAAGGGAGGTATGAAAGCCTTTTTTATCTTTTTTTTTTAAAATGAAAGATTAATATTGACTATTATTATATAGAGGTGTAATATAAGACAAGTCGCTGATGACATTGACATCGCAAGCGACAAACGAAATAAAAAACTTAGTTGACATTAACTAACGAAGATGTTAACATAAGGAAGTCGCAAATGAGCGACCAAGTAGTTCTTTGAAAACTGAACGAAACAAACAACGTGAAACGTCAATTTTTATTTTAGATGCTAGACAAA
>NZ_JAKUGG010000065.1:0-1976 GCF_022663835.1 Bacillus cereus group sp. BfR-BA-01347
GGTTTTTTGGAGCTGCGGCAGTTACAGGAATATTTGTAGTCATTTGGCTTTTATCAGAGTAAACCTTTCAGATATTTTAGCTTATATAACGTATAGTGCAGTTATTTGTTAATTAAGAAGAAAAGCATTAGAGAAAACAAGATATTAAATAATATATAAGGATCTCGCCATTTCTGTTGGATGGTGAGTTTTTTAATGTAAAAAAGCCTACTGTATTTCTATAAAAGTAGGTAGCTGAGTTGATAGTTTTCGCAAATCACTTTGACTCATTAATTATCATCATTATAAAATAATATAAGGATATATTTTACTAGCAGTTATATGTTTAGGTATATCCTTTTTGTAATTATAAGGAAGAAATTCAAGTTAAGACTGAAACAATAAGTTAGGAAAACTAAACTGACGCAGCAGACAATGCAAAAACTCATGAAGGTCTGTCTATTGTTGAAGAAAAGAATTACTAAAAGAAAAAGGGGATAAGTTTAAAATGAATATTAATAAATCATTTAAGGGTATCGCAATAGCAGGATTAAGTGTTAGTTTCATGCTAGTAGGTTGTACATTAAATACATATGGACTTACACAGTCAGAGTATAGAAAAGTAGATAAGTATTATGATGCAGATAAAATGGTATCTGACCTAAAGAAATTGCACTATAGTGATGAACACATTGAAAACCAACTAAGAAACGCATTGTCTAGAATTGAGTATGAAAAGGGAAGTAAGGAAGACGAATCAAGTAGTAAAGAAAGTAAATCAAATGTATCAGACACAGAAGGTGAAAAGAAGGTAAAGGTATCTGAAGAAGATTACCCTTATCGTTTGACTGAACTACACTTAGAATTCCAGTATCATTTAAAAAAACTAGAAAAGAAAACTGATGAATTATTTACAGAAGAGGGTGTCTACATAGGTGAGATAGATTCCTTAATTAGTCACATTAGTTTGGACATAAACCGTTTTGAAAAAATCAAACCACCTAAAAAGTATGAAGACTACCAATTTTTAATACAAGAAGGGGGAGAAGCGATTAGAAAACACCTAATAAAAGTAGAAGATGCAGTTAGACAGTATGATGCCCGTAAGTATGATGGTGAATATGATAAGGATAAAGCAAAAGAAAGCATACAAAACGGTATGTTTGGGATAGATGATGGTGTTTCTAAATGGGAGACAGTATTTAATGGGATAAACGAGAAATACCCTGATGTAGAGCAAAAGGTAAAGGAAGAGAACCAGAAACATGCCAAAGAGGGTCATCGTGAGGAAGATTTAAATGACAAAGTTAGTGGTTCAGAAGTTGATAAATACAAAGCAGCCATCGTAGAAAATACAAATAAGATGGATGAAGTTATGAGACTGATACAAGATATAGGACATTCGGATATAAAGGATTATGAGTCAAAGAAAAGTGAAATCCAATTGAGTTTGGATATGGCCAAAACACACGTAAGAGACATCAAATACCTTGAGGCACCTAAAGGGTTAGAAGTTGAACAAAAAAAGATAAAACAGGCAATGGATAATTACTGGAATGCTCTGCAATTACTCTCAGAGGCATTAGAAGAACAAAATGATAATAAGTTGGAACAGGCAGAAAACAAAGCAGAGCAGGCAATGAAACTATTTAAAAAAGCAACTGAGAGTATTAAAAGTAAAACCAACTAATCATGAAAAGGGGCATATGGCGGTAGCCCTATTGCAAATTTACAAATAAAAAAGATAAGATCGGAGAGTAAGATCTTATCTTTTTACAAAGAGAAACATATTGCAAGATATCTTATTATTCAATTTCTTGTTTCCTCTAATGCTTTTCTTCTTGGTTAAACATCTATTGCGTCATAAGCAAATATGTACACTTGATTAGACAATAGCTGCCTTATACGTTATATAGGCTAAAATAACTGAAAGGTTTACTCTGATAAAATCCAAATGACTACAAATATTCCTGTAACTGCCGCAGCTCAAAAAAAAA
>NZ_JAKUGG010000066.1:0-1402 GCF_022663835.1 Bacillus cereus group sp. BfR-BA-01347
ACGATAAGCGGATTTGCCTACTTATCAGCCTAACTGCTTGGACGTGCACAACCAATCGCACGCTTCTTCTATCCTTCTGCGTCCCTCCATTGCTCAAACGATAAAGAGGTGGTACAGGAATATCAACCTGTTGTCCATCGCCTACGCCTGTCGGCCTCGGCTTAGGTCCTGACTAACCCTGAGCGGACGAGCCTTCCTCAGGAAACCTTAGGCATTCGGTGGACGGGATTCTCACCCGTCTTTCGCTACTCATACCGGCATTCTCACTTCTAAGCACTCCACCAGTCCTTCCGGTCTGACTTCACTGTCCTTAGAACGCTCCCCTACCACTGATACCATTCGGTATCAATCCGCAGCTTCGGTGGTGTATTTAGCCCCGGTACATTTTCGGCGCAGAGTCACTCGACTAGTGAGCTATTACGCACTCTTTAAATGGTGGCTGCTTCTAAGCCAACATCCTAGTTGTCTAAGCAACTCCACATCCTTTTCCACTTAATACACACTTTGGGACCTTAGCTGGCGGTCTGGGCTGTTTCCCTTTTGACTACGGATCTTATCACTCGCAGTCTGACTCCTAAGGATAAGTCATTGGCATTCGGAGTTTGACTGAATTCGGTAATCCGATGAGGACCCCTAGTCCAATCAGTGCTCTACCTCCAAGACTCTTACACTTAAGGCTAGCCCTAAAGCTATTTCGGGGAGAACCAGCTATCTCCAGGTTCGATTGGAATTTCTCCGCTACCCACACCTCATCCCCGCACTTTTCAACGTGCGTGGGTTCGGGCCTCCATTCAGTGTTACCTGAACTTCACCCTGGACATGGGTAGATCACCTGGTTTCGGGTCTACGACCACGTACTAAACGCCCTATTCAGACTCGCTTTCGCTGCGGCTCCGCCTCTTCAGCTTAACCTCGCACGGGATCGTAACTCGCCGGTTCATTCTACAAAAGGCACGCCATCACCCGTTAACGGGCTCTGACTATTTGTAGGCACACGGTTTCAGGATCTCTTTCACTCCCCTTCCGGGGTGCTTTTCACCTTTCCCTCACGGTACTGGTTCACTATCGATCACTAGGGAGTATTTAGCCTTGGGAGATGGTCCTCCCAGATTCCGACGGAATTTCACGTGTTCCGCCGTACTCAGGATACATTCAAGAGAGAACGAAGTTTCGACTACGGGGTTGTTACCCTCTACGACGGACCTTTCCAGGTCGCTTCGTCTACCTCGTTCCTTTGTAACTCCGTATAGAATGTCCTACAACCCCAAGAGGCAAGCCTCTTGGTTTGGGCTATGTTCCGTTTCGCTCGCCGCTACTCAGGAAATCGCATTTGCTTTCTCTTCCTCCAGGTACTTAGATGTTTCAGTTCCCTGGGTCTGTCTTCCTTACCCTATGTATTCAG
>NZ_JAKUGG010000068.1:0-1247 GCF_022663835.1 Bacillus cereus group sp. BfR-BA-01347
CTTTATCTTCAGTTTTCTTCTCTTCTATCTTTGCTGTTTCTTTATCTTCAGTTTTCTTCTCTTCTATCTTTGCTGTTTCTTTATCTTCAGTTTTCTTCTCTTCTATCTTTGTTGCTTTCTTTTCTTGAGCAATTGCTTTCGTTGATGTATTAGCAGGGGTAAACAACTGGTATGTCACTATACCAACTGTCACTAATACCAAAGTAAATGCAATATTAAAAATTGCCTTTTTACGACGATTCTGTTGTTTTTCTTGAAACCTGCTTACTTGTCCCATTCTTTAAACCTCCGTGTTGACTTTCTCCTATACTCTTTATACATTATCCCTATAATTCTTAATATTTTTATTAAATAACAGAAATAAACTACACTTTCCATACAGGATTTCATACCATAATAAAATTTGTTTTTTCAAGCATCTGACATATGTTATTCAAAATAGTTTAATACATTAAAAATTGATAAGCTTCTGCACTTAAGAAACCTTCACTTTTATTCAAAGGTGATTCCAATTACGTCCATATCAGATCTCCTGTAGAAAGCTTTTTAACAATTAAACCTCTTCTTCCCTTATTTATAATTTTTAAATTAAATTTCCCTCTATGGTATAATAAAGATGTTTTGTTTTCTAATGGGGTATGTCGTAAAATCAAAAGGGATTTTATCTCTTTTACCTTCTTTTCAGAGTAAATTTCACCACTAGGAAATTCTATTATTCCTAATGTAATTCTTAATTCGCTATCATCACAAAGCCATTCCTTATTAAGTTCCCTTATCTTTTGTATAAAGCTTCTTTTGGTTTGTCCTATATAGACAATGTCACCTTCTTGGCACATACTCTAGAGATTGCAAATAGCCCCTTCTTAGAAGCTTCTTCCCTATTATAAAAATCATTTATACTATACATTCCATACCACTTAATATGTACTGTTTCTATGAATCTCACCTCATTTTTAGATAATATTATAATTTCTGAATGTTCAAATTACAATAGGTACATAGTCTTGATTACTTAAATTATAAATTGTGCTTTTCAATAATACATTTTATTATTACTAATTTCAATAATGCAGAAAAAATATACTATTATAATTTAATTACAAAACTATATAAAAAAAGAACCTGCAAATCTGCAAATTGGTATTATCCCCTATAGGTAGACAGTAAAAAAAGAGTCCATCTGATATGATGGACTCAATACTGTTTTATCTGGAGGGGATTTTTTTATGGCAAGAAAAGGACAATCA
>NZ_JAKUGG010000069.1:0-1224 GCF_022663835.1 Bacillus cereus group sp. BfR-BA-01347
TGAAGTGAACCCGAATAGTGGTACATGAAAAAAACACCTCCTGAATTCGCATACTAAGTATGCAAATTCATTGGAGGTGTTTTTCGTTTGAAGACAAGAGTTCATTACCCAGAAGAAACAAAGTGGAAAGTGATTGAAATGAAGAAAGACGGCTATTCAAATCGTACAATTATGGAGAAACTCGGAATTAAAAATGTTTCCCAAATTAAGACATGGATGAAATGGTATCGTACAGATCAAACGTATCGTTTTCAACAACCTGTAGGAAAACAATATTCTTATGGAAAAGGACCAAAAGAGCTCAGTGAATTAGAACAGCTACGTTTAGAAAATAAACATCTAAAAACAAAATTACTTGTATGGGGAAAGTATCTGGAAATCGAAAGGGGCTGAAACCAGAAACTGTAGTTGCTTTATGGGAAAATGTAAAAACAAAAATAACGGTAAAAGAATTGTGTAACGTATTAGAATTACCCCGTTCCACATTTTATCGTTGGTTACAACGAACGGAAGATTTGAAAGATGGTATAGAAGAGAAAGTAAAGGACGTTTGTCTTAGGCATAAATTCCGGTATGGATATCGAAGAGTGACCGCTACTCTTCGAAAAATGGGACTGTGTGTCAATCATAAAAAAGTATTACGAATCATGAGACAAAATCACATTCTTTCAAAAGTACGTCGAAAGAAAAAGAAATATATCAATGGTGCGGAGCCAATGGTAGCCCCTCATCGATTGGAGCGCCAATTCGATGCATCCAGACCAAATGAAAAGTGGTTTACGGATGTGACGTATCTCTTATTTGGAGAGCGTACCTTGTATTTATCAACGATTATGGATGCCTTTAATCGTGAAATTATTAGTTGTGTCATCAGCGAATCACAAACACTGACATTAGCGATGAAGACATTAAAACAAGCAATGAGAGGGCGAAAAGTAAAAGATGTCCTTCTTCACTCAGATCAAGGAAGTATTTATACAGCAAAAGAATTTCAAGCGTATGCCAAAGAAAACGGCATGATCACCAGCATGTCCCGGAGAGGAAATTGCCATGATAATGCCGTCATGGAAAGCTTCTTTGGTCATTTAAAAAGTGAAGCTTTCTATTCACAAAAGATAACAAAAGTATCCAACACAACTGTGCGAAAGATTGTGCTAGAATACATTCATTACTACAATTGTGTGCGAATTCAAGAAAAATTAAACCACCTATCCCCTAAAGAAT
>NZ_JAKUGG010000070.1:0-1067 GCF_022663835.1 Bacillus cereus group sp. BfR-BA-01347
TGGTATTATCCCCTATAGGTAGACAGTAAAAAAAGAGTCCATCTGATATGATGGACTCAATACTGTTTTATCTGGAGGGGATTTTTTTATGGCAAGAAAAGGACAATCATTTCAAAAATATACAGAAGAACTAAAGCGAGAAGCAGTTCGTCTTCGATTAGAAGAGAGAAAATCATTGCGAGAAATTCGTGAACAACTCGGTGTGAAGAGCGATGCCCAGATTATTGAGTGGGTAAAACGTGCGCAACAGGGGGAGTCCTTTGATGATCAACGTGGTGTCTGGAATCGAAAGAATTTTAATAGTCTAGAAGAAGAAAATGCTTATTTGAAGGCACAGGTTGAGTATTTAAAAAAGCGCAATCCAAATCTACATGGGAAGGAATGGTCCTAAAGAAAGAACGATTTTCTCTTATCGATTCATTACGCCAAGCCTATCCACTCCGATGGTTGCTTCAAATCGCGGAAGTTTCTAAGGCTGGCTACTATAAATGGCGGAAATATCATAACGTGCAGCGTTTACGTCAGAAAAGGGATATGTGGCATAAAGAACATATTTTATCTATTCATCGTCAGCACCCTTACTATGGGTATAAACGTATGACTCGTGCTTTGGCTCGAGAAGGAATGGTAATGAATCATAAACGTGTTCGTCGTCTTATGAGAGAGCTGGGTATTCAATCTATCATTCGAAAAAAACGTCCGTTTTATGGAAGAAAAACATCTGTGGTATTTAAAAATCATTTGAATCGAGAGTTTCAAGCTGAAAAGCAAAACCAAAAATTCGTAACAGATATTACTTATGTACGAATCGGAGAACAATTTGCCTATTTGTCAGCTGTGTTAGATCTATACAACAATGAAATTGTTGCCTGGAAGCTATCTTCAAGAAATGATTTAGATTTGGTTTTAACTACATTACGTCAATTAGAAGGGAAGTCATTAACTACTAAGCCCCTTTTCCATTCAGATCAAGGGTTTCAATATACATCTAAATCCTACGCAAAACAGTTAGAGAAATTAGGATTTGTCGGTAGTCATTCTAGACGTGGAAACTGTTTTGATAATGC
>NZ_JAKUGG010000071.1:0-1041 GCF_022663835.1 Bacillus cereus group sp. BfR-BA-01347
TCTAGGGTATGAGCCCGGTATTGTACTGGGCTCATACCCTTTAATTTTGCCTTAATTCTTTTATGATTATAGTATTCTATATACTTTGCTAACTCTTGTTTGAAATGTGTTATACTTTCAAATTCTTTTCGATACAGAAATTCCGATTTCATGATACCGAAGAAATTTTCAATAACGGCATTGTCATAACAGTTTCCTTTGCGAGACATACTTTGAGTTATGCCACAATTCTTAAGAGAATGACGGTATTGTTTCATTTGATAGTGCCAACCTTGATCAGAGTGAATGAGGAGTTTATCCGGATCGGTTACACAATAAAGGGCTTGGTCCAACATCGTTGAAACAAGGGAATAGGTCGGTCTTGAACCAATTGTATACGTGATAATTTCACCATTAAATAAATCCAACATTGGTGATAGGTATAACTTCTCCCCAAATAACTTAAACTCCGTAATATCTGTAACCCACTTTTCATTTGGTTTTTCAGCTTGGAAGTTGCGATTTAAAATATTTGGTGCAATTTTCCCAACTGTCCCTTTGTAAGAGCGATATTTTTTCATACGAACCAGACATTTTAACCCTAATTCTTTCATAAGACGATACACTTTTTTATGATTTACTTTGTGTCCACGATTCATAAGTTCATCACGAATACGACGATAACCATAACACCCATCGTGTTCATTATAAATAGCTTGAATCAGTTCTTTTACCTCCGCATTTGGATCAGGACGATTAAAATGTTTCATCCAGTAATAGTACGTACTACGTGGAATGTTTGCGAGTTGAAGTAACTCCTTGATAGGAAATTCATGCCTTAACTCGTAGATTACTTGCGCTTTGTCTTGTTTGGTGATTTTTCTTTGTTTTGAACTAAGGCATTCAACTTTTTTAAATATGAATTTTCCATACGTAAACGCTCATTTTCCGCTTGTAAGGCTTCGATTGATCCTTCATCTACTGGTTTTATTTTTTTATCTTTCATGGTTGGACGCCCCTTTTTCTTTGATTGTAGGGCATCCAATCCTCCTGTTTCATAAG
>NZ_JAKUGG010000072.1:0-947 GCF_022663835.1 Bacillus cereus group sp. BfR-BA-01347
CCCGCACGAAAGGTGTAACGATTTGGGCACTGTCTCAACCAGAGACTCGGTGAAATTATAGTACCTGTGAAGATGCAGGTTACCCGCGACAGGACGGAAAGACCCCGTGGAGCTTTACTGTAGCCTGATATTGAATTTTGGTACAGTTTGTACAGGATAGGCGGGAGCCATTGAAACCGGAGCGCTAGCTTCGGTGGAGGCGCTGGTGGGATACCGCCCTGACTGTATTGAAATTCTAACCTACGGGTCTTATCGACCCGGGAGACAGTGTCAGGTGGGCAGTTTGACTGGGGCGGTCGCCTCCTAAAGTGTAACGGAGGCGCCCAAAGGTTCCCTCAGAATGGTTGGAAATCATTCGTAGAGTGCAAAGGCATAAGGGAGCTTGACTGCGAGACCTACAAGTCGAGCAGGGACGAAAGTCGGGCTTAGTGATCCGGTGGTTCCGCATGGAAGGGCCATCGCTCAACGGATAAAAGCTACCCCGGGGATAACAGGCTTATCTCCCCCAAGAGTCCACATCGACGGGGAGGTTTGGCACCTCGATGTCGGCTCATCGCATCCTGGGGCTGTAGTCGGTCCCAAGGGTTGGGCTGTTCGCCCATTAAAGCGGTACGCGAGCTGGGTTCAGAACGTCGTGAGACAGTTCGGTCCCTATCCGTCGTGGGCGTAGGAAATTTGAGAGGAGCTGTCCTTAGTACGAGAGGACCGGGATGGACGCACCGCTGGTGTACCAGTTGTTCTGCCAAGGGCATAGCTGGGTAGCTATGTGCGGAAGGGATAAGTGCTGAAAGCATCTAAGCATGAAGCCCCCCTCAAGATGAGATTTCCCATAGCGTAAGCTAGTAAGATCCCTGAAAGATGATCAGGTTGATAGGTTCGAGGTGGAAGCATGGTGACATGTGGAGCTGACGAATACTAATAGATCGAGGACTTAACCATATAATATG
>NZ_JAKUGG010000073.1:0-782 GCF_022663835.1 Bacillus cereus group sp. BfR-BA-01347
CCGCATAACGAAAAACAAACTCTTCTACTAACGGTGCAAGAAGAACAATTGAAACAAGTGCCACAGGAGATATTGCTGCTGCAGCGACTGTACTAGACGTATTTGCTGATTGCGTAGTTAGCTGAAATACACTCTTATCTAATACACTACCAACCATCTGCGCAAGAAATACGAATATGATCCCAACTAAAATCCATATGAATGAATTTCTTGATAATTTAATCGATAACTTTGGATCATTTATTAATTCTTTACTATATATAGGAAAAATGATTATTAGCATAAGTGAAAACCCAATTAGTTCCCAATGCACAAGAAGTTGTTGAATTGCTTGCTGTTGGTTTCCCTGAATATCATACCAACCTGTCTTCGCTAGCAATTGTACACCTATTATCCCCACAAATTGTGTCATAACAAAATATATCAAAATGATGAAACCCGATTTATATCTAGTACCACTACTCATATTCTTATTTCCATCCTCTACTTTCTTTATGATATTTACATACGCTACACGAACAACATTTTTAATATCTATTTCTCAATATTTAGTACCTAGAATTACATCACCTTCATTGATACTATATTAGTAGACATTGTTTTCCTCTTATGTACTTTTGTAAAAGGGCCTGTTCTCCATTTCAGGTCCTCTTATTTTTTTTACTAGTATAAGCAATATTCTTTTTAATAATCACCTTTCATATGCCTCAGCATCACAATAACACTCTTCTTCCACCTCATTACACTGATCACAAATCTTTTGAATCTCAAAACCCTTAAAA
>NZ_JAKUGG010000074.1:0-647 GCF_022663835.1 Bacillus cereus group sp. BfR-BA-01347
TCCACGGGGTCTTTCCGTCCTGTCGCGGGTAACCTGCATCTTCACAGGTACTATAATTTCACCGAGTCTCTGGTTGAGACAGTGCCCAAATCGTTACACCTTTCGTGCGGGGCGGAACTTACCCGACAAGGAATTTCGCTACCTTAGGACCGTTATAGTTACGGCCGCCGTTTACTGGGGCTTCAGTTCAGAGCTTCGCTTATGCTAACCCCTCTCCTTAACCTTCCAGCACCGGGCAGGTGTCACCCCCTATACTTCGCCTTACGGCTTCGCAGAGAGCTGTGTTTTTGCTAAACAGTCGCTTGGGCCTATTCACTGCGGCTTTCCGTTAAGAAAGCACCCCTTCTCCCGAAGTTACGGGGTCATTTTGCCGAGTTCCTTAACCAGAGTTCTCTCGCACACCTTAGGATTCTCTCCTCGCCTACCTGTGTCGGTTTGCGGTACAGGCACCTTTTATCTCGCTAGAAGCTTTTCTTGGCAGCGGGGAATCAAAGACTTCGCTCCATAAGGAGCTTCCCCATCACAGCTCAGCCTTCACGATAAGCGGATTTGCCTACTTATCAGCCTAACTGCTTGGACGTGCACAACCAATCGCACGCTTCTTCTATCCTTCTGCGTCCCTCCATTGCTCAAACGATAAAGAGGTG
>NZ_JAKUGG010000075.1:0-510 GCF_022663835.1 Bacillus cereus group sp. BfR-BA-01347
CCTTTTTGGAGCCAGCCGCCTAAGGTGGGACAGATGATTGGGGTGAAGTCGTAACAAGGTAGCCGTATCGGAAGGTGCGGCTGGATCACCTCCTTTCTATGGAGAATTGATAAGCGCTGCTTATCAATATAAGTTTCCGTGTTTCGTTTTGTTCAGTTTTGAGAGAACTATCTCTCATATATAAATGTATGTTCTTTGAAAACTAGATAACAGTGTAGCTCATATTTTTTAATTTTTAGTTTGGTTAAGTTAGAAAGGGCGCACGGTGGATGCCTTGACACTAGGAGTCGATGAAGGACGGGACTAACGCCGATATGCTTCGGGGAGCTGTAAGTAAGCTTTGATCCGAAGATTTCCGAATGGGGAAACCCACCATACGTAATGGTATGGTATCCTTACCTGAATACATAGGGTAAGGAAGACAGACCCAGGGAACTGAAACATCTAAGTACCTGGAGGAAGAGAAAGCAAATGCGATTTCCTGAGTAGCGGCGAGCGAAACGGAACATA
>NZ_JAKUGG010000076.1:0-500 GCF_022663835.1 Bacillus cereus group sp. BfR-BA-01347
CCCCTGATTTTCTACCCAATCAATATTAACCTTATATTTTTTATTATTTTGCTTATCTCGTACATTACCGTAGGCTTTATTATTACCATTATTCCCAATAAAATCGAAAATTAATTGGCTCTCTGGAACATCAACAGCATAAGAAATTGCTTTTTTCATCTCACTCCAATCAACTGTTCCTTCTTTAAATTTCATTTCAGGTTTTGCTCCTTGCTCTGTACCAATTGGCTTCCATGAAGGATTAGTTTGAGGATCCTTTTCTTGAGATACCGTTTTTTCTTCCTCTTTATTTTCATTTCCGTTCGTTTTTACCGATTTTTCTACTTTTTGTTTCCCTTCTAACTGTGCTGCTTCTTTATCTTCGCTTTTCTTTTCTTCTATCTTTGCTATTTCTTTATCTTCAGTTTTCTTCTCTTCTATCTTTGCTGTTTCTTTATCTTCAGTTTTCTTCTCTTCTATCTTTGCTGTTTCTTTATCTTCAGTTTTCTTCTCTTCTATCT
>NZ_JAKUGG010000077.1:0-495 GCF_022663835.1 Bacillus cereus group sp. BfR-BA-01347
TTTCTACTCCCTTTTATTATTTGTATTTAAATAGAAGAAGAATAATACACCATCTTCTGTATTGAAAACACCATATTCCACACCATGCAATTCTAAAATATTTTTAGATATAGCAAGTCCTAAGCCTGTTCCTCCTTTTGAACGTTGTCGAGCAGCATCTGTTCGGTAAAATCGATCCCATATCTTCTCTAGTTGTTCTTTTGGAATATGAGCACCTTTGTTTTCTACACATATCTTTACACGATAATTCTCTAGTGTTGTAGAAATCACAATTTTTTCTTTTTCTGGTGTATAACGAATTGCATTTGTAATAAAATTCGTAAGAACCTGTTCAATTCGATGTCGATTAGCAATGACCTCAACTTTAGAAAGATTTTGATTAACTTGTAATTCCTTATTCGTTATTTCTAAAGATAAATATTTACAAATCTGTTCGATTAATTGATCGATATAGAAAATATCCATATCCATTTTATACGTTCCAGATTCAAATTT
>NZ_JAKUGG010000078.1:0-483 GCF_022663835.1 Bacillus cereus group sp. BfR-BA-01347
CCTTCATCGACTCCTAGTGTCAAGGCATCCACCGTGCGCCCTTTCTAACTTAACCAAACTAAAAATTAAAAAATATGAGCTACACTGTTATCTAGTTTTCAAAGAACATACCATTTGCTATTTAAAATAGCTTTTTGGTGGAGCCTAGCGGGATCGAACCGCTGACCTCCTGCGTGCAAGGCAGGCGCTCTCCCAGCTGAGCTAAGGCCCCAAAATGTATGGTGGGCCTAAATGGACTCGAACCATCGACCTCACGCTTATCAGGCGTGCGCTCTAACCAGCTGAGCTATAGGCCCATACAAATTGCAGGATTTATTTATATCATATCCTCATTTAAGAGTCAACACTGAATTGAACTCTCAAAACTAAACGAAAACGAAACACGGAAACTTATATTGATAAGCAGCGCTTATCAATTCTCCATAGAAAGGAGGTGATCCAGCCGCACCTTCCGATACGGCTACCTTGTTACGACTTCACCCC
>NZ_JAKUGG010000079.1:0-438 GCF_022663835.1 Bacillus cereus group sp. BfR-BA-01347
GTTCTACATTTACTTGAACATTTTAGCGTAGGTAATACAGCACTAATTACTGCACCACCAGCAGCTGTTGCTAATATTGTTACTGTTGGTGTTGCTTGTGGCGTTACATCTCCTGCTCCAACAATTTGTTTTAACTCTTGTTCATTTACAATTCCTACCGGATTATTAAAATCTTCTGTACGCATTTTTGGATTTCTTAAAGTTTTGACTTCGTTTTTACTCATCATTTTTCATCCTTTTCTATTAATTTTTGTTTTTTCCTATTAATACTTTAAAAAATTAAGTAAATTTAGGTAGACTTACAAATCAGTTCTACATTTACTTGAACATTTTAGCGTAGGTAATACAGCACTAATTACTGCACCACCAGCAGCTGTTGCTAATATTGTTACTGTTGGTGTTGCTTGTGGCGTTACATCTCCTGCTCCAACAATTTGT
>NZ_JAKUGG010000080.1:0-424 GCF_022663835.1 Bacillus cereus group sp. BfR-BA-01347
TCGGCGGTTCGATCCCGTCATCCTCCACCATTTAGCCGACTTAGCTCAATTGGTAGAGCAACTGACTTGTAATCAGTAGGTTGGGGGTTCAAGTCCTCTAGTCGGCACCAGTTTTTATTGTAAGAGCCATTAGCTCAGTTGGTAGAGCATCTGACTTTTAATCAGAGGGTCGAAGGTTCGAGTCCTTCATGGCTCACCATTTTAATTAATATGCGGGTGTGGCGGAATTGGCAGACGCACTAGACTTAGGATCTAGCGCCTTTGGCGTGGGGGTTCGACTCCCTTCACCCGCACTTTTAATAAAATATCTCAAACATGTCTTGCGGAAGTAGTTCAGTGGTAGAATACAACCTTGCCAAGGTTGGGGTCGCGGGTTCGAATCCCGTCTTCCGCTCCAATTTTCAATATGACATGCCGGGGTGGC
>NZ_JAKUGG010000081.1:0-418 GCF_022663835.1 Bacillus cereus group sp. BfR-BA-01347
TCGGCGGTTCGATCCCGTCATCCTCCACCATTTAGCCGACTTAGCTCAATTGGTAGAGCAACTGACTTGTAATCAGTAGGTTGGGGGTTCAAGTCCTCTAGTCGGCACCAGAAATCATGGCGGTTGTGGCGAAGTGGTTAACGCACCGGATTGTGGCTCCGGCATTCGTGGGTTCGATTCCCATCAGTCGCCCCATTTTTCTTAAATAAATTAATATGCGGGTGTGGCGGAATTGGCAGACGCACCAGACTTAGGATCTGGCGCCTTTGGCGTGGGGGTTCGACTCCCTTCACCCGCACTTTTAATTAAATAACTCATACATGTCTTGCGGAAGTAGTTCAGTGGTAGAATACAACCTTGCCAAGGTTGGGGTCGCGGGTTCGAATCCCGTCTTCCGCTCCAATTTTCAATATGACAT
>NZ_JAKUGG010000082.1:0-413 GCF_022663835.1 Bacillus cereus group sp. BfR-BA-01347
TAAAAGATTTCGCTATTTTGTCAGATGGAACACACTATGAAAATCCGAAGTTTTTCCGATCATTAGAAGATAAGTTGGCGAAAGCACAGCGTGTTCTTTCTAGAAGAATGAGAGGATCTTCTCGCTGGAATAAACAACGAGTAAAGGTAGCTAGAATTCATGAATACATATCAAATGCTAGAAAAGATTACTTGGACAAAATTTCAACCGAAATCATCAAAAACCACGATGTTATCGGTATAGAGGATTTGCAAGTATCGAATATGTTAAAGAATCATAAGTTAGCAAAAGCAATTAGTGAAGTATCATGGTCGCAATTTCGATCCATGTTAGAATACAAAGCAAAATGGTATGGCAAACAAGTCATTGTCGTATCGAAAACATTTGCTTCCAGCCAATTATGTTCTTGTTGT
>NZ_JAKUGG010000083.1:0-395 GCF_022663835.1 Bacillus cereus group sp. BfR-BA-01347
TTTAACTAACCACGCCTTGTACGAGTTACAAGTACAACATATTCATTTCAAAAGAAGATTATACAAACTTTTTAAATCAAATTACATTTTAGCCTGATTTTGGTTACAGCTGTGCGCTTATCCTATCCTACTACGTACCCCCATCACAGCTATTAGTGCAACAGGAAGCAGCGCTGAACGCCACATCATGATCGCGCTCTGTACTTAAAAAAATGATTCTTTGGAGATCAAGAATTCTATTCAAGATTTGCACCCCCTTTCGTTGAAAAAATACCTTTAACTAACCACGCCTTGTACGAGTTACAAGTACAACATATTCATTTCAAAAGAAGATTATACAAACTTTTTAAATCAAATTACATTTTAGCCTGATTTTGGTTACAGCTGTGCGCTTA
>NZ_JAKUGG010000084.1:0-389 GCF_022663835.1 Bacillus cereus group sp. BfR-BA-01347
GCGTTCATCCTGAGCCAGGATCAAACTCTCCAATAAAGTTAGTTTGTCTAGCATCTAAAATAAAAATTGACGTTTCACGTTGTTTGTTTCGTTCAGTTTTCAAAGAACTAATGGTGGAGCCTAGCGGGATCGAACCGCTGACCTCCTGCGTGCAAGGCAGGCGCTCTCCCAGCTGAGCTAAGGCCCCAAACAAGTATCGGGAAGACAGGATTTGAACCTGCGACCCCCTGGTCCCAAACCAGGTGCTCTACCAAGCTGAGCCACTTCCCGAAAGAAAACGCGCCCGAGAGGAGTCGAACCCCTAACCTCTTGATCCGTAGTCAAACGCTCTATCCAATTGAGCTACGGGCGCATATGGTGCCGAGGGCGGGGGTCGAACCCGCACGGTG
>NZ_JAKUGG010000085.1:0-361 GCF_022663835.1 Bacillus cereus group sp. BfR-BA-01347
TTGTAATTCCTTATTCGTTATTTCTAAAGATAAATATTTACAAATCTGTTCGATTAATTGATCGATATAGAAAATATCCATATCCATTTTATACGTTCCAGATTCAAATTTAGCCAAGTGAAGCATATCGACAATCAACATATCCATCTTATCCACTTCTTTTGCCATTGCTTCAAAATAGTAATCCTTTTTATGGCTTGCGACACCATCTTT
This sequence comes from Bacillus cereus group sp. BfR-BA-01347, assembly GCF_022663835.1. Classification (NCBI taxonomy): domain Bacteria; kingdom Bacillati; phylum Bacillota; class Bacilli; order Caryophanales; family Bacillaceae; genus Bacillus; species Bacillus cereus group sp. BfR-BA-01347. Next base: position 214 of record NZ_JAKUGG010000085.1, read on the forward strand.
TAAAATCGATATGCAGCTCTTCATGATACTCAAAGGCGTTTTCAGTTCATGTGATACACCAGCGATAAATTCTTTTCTTGTATTTTCTAATTGTTTTTCTTTTTCTATGTCTTGCTGAAGTTGATTAATATGTGAATGTAGTGTATTA
>NZ_JAKUGG010000086.1:0-349 GCF_022663835.1 Bacillus cereus group sp. BfR-BA-01347
AAAATATCTACCAGAAGGGTTCCGTCTAACTGTAGCATTTACAATACGCCCCTCTACTTCGCGACTTTTGGCAAATCGAACAAGGCCTAGTTTCGGCAACTTTATTTTGTTGCCTACAACGGCAATATTTTCATTTGTTTGTTTTGTGGTATAAGATTGTACGTTGTTCTTCTTAGATTTAAAGCGCGGTGCGCTGTTTTGTTTTTTTAAAAAGCGTGTATACGCATCCGCAAGGTTACGAACAGACGACTGCATCGCAATACTATCCACTTCTTTTAGCCAAACAAGCTCTTTCTTCATGGCAGGTAGTTTGGCAGAGCATGTACCATAGGTCAAGCCTTTTCCTGTC
>NZ_JAKUGG010000087.1:0-332 GCF_022663835.1 Bacillus cereus group sp. BfR-BA-01347
ACGGAACCCTTCTGGTAGATATTTTGTGTCACTATTAGTTGAAACAGAAGTACAAGAACTTCCGAAAACACATTCTTACATTGGAATAGATGTAGGACTAAAAGATTTCGCCATTTTGTCAGATGGAACACACTATGAAAATCCGAAGTTTTTCCGATCATTAGAAGATAAGTTGGCGAAAGCACAGCGTGTGCTTTCTAGAAGGATGAAAGGATCTTCTTGCTGGAATAAACAACGAGTAAAGGTAGCTAGAATTCATGAATACATATCCAATGCTAGAAAAGATTACTTGGACAAAATTTCAACTGAAATCATCAAAAACCACGATGTTA
>NZ_JAKUGG010000088.1:0-330 GCF_022663835.1 Bacillus cereus group sp. BfR-BA-01347
GTTTCCTGGATGTTGAATTTTCCATTCAGATTTATTGGATACCTGAACTTTATCACCTTCAGCAAATGTCTGCCCTTTACTTGTTTTTACAACAACCATTTTACTTTTTCCGCTGTCTGTGTTGTATTCAACAGAAATTCCATCATTATCTGCATCTATTACTGTTCCAACTATAAAGTCTTGGTTTTGTTTTTCACTAACTTTAGAAATTGAGTTATCCGGAGCTTTATAGTATTCATAAAATTCGTTTCCTGGATGTTGAATTTTCCATTCAGATTTATTGGATACCTGAACTTTATCACCTTCAGCAAATGTCTGCCCTTTACTTGT
>NZ_JAKUGG010000089.1:0-325 GCF_022663835.1 Bacillus cereus group sp. BfR-BA-01347
TTTCCATTCAGATCAAGGGTTTCAATATACATCTAAATCCTACGCAAAACAGTTAGAGAAATTAGGATTTGTCGGTAGTCATTCTAGACGTGGAAACTGTTTTGATAATGCCTGTATCGAATCATTCTTCTCACATTTAAAAACAGAGAAGTTGTATTTAGTGCGCCCAAAAACATATGAAATGGCCTACCGAGCAATTCAAGAATATATTCAATTTTATAATACAGAAAGATTCCAAGAAAAACTTCACGGCCTTTCCCCGATAGAATATCGGGAAAAGGCCGTGGCATAATACTCTTTTTATTACTGTCTACTTGACAGGGAG
>NZ_JAKUGG010000090.1:0-325 GCF_022663835.1 Bacillus cereus group sp. BfR-BA-01347
TAGTATTGCGATTCAGTCGTCTGTTCGCAACCTTGCGGATGCTTATACGCGCTTTTTCAAAAAACAAAACAGCGCACCGCGCTTTAAATCTAAGAAGAACAACGTACAATCGTATACCACAAAACAAACAAATGAAAACATTGCCGTTGTAGGGAACAAAATAAAGTTGCCGAAACTAGGCCTTGTTCGATTTGCCAAAAGTCGCGAAGTAGATGGGCGTATTGTAAATGCTACAGTTAGACGGAACCCTTCTGGTAGATATTTTGTGTCACTATTAGTTGAAACAGAAGTACAAGAACTTCCGAAAACACATTCTTACATTGGA
>NZ_JAKUGG010000091.1:0-291 GCF_022663835.1 Bacillus cereus group sp. BfR-BA-01347
CAACGTCCTACTCTCACAGGGACAAGGTCCCAACTACCATCGGCGCTAGAGAGCTTAACTTCCGTGTTCGGTATGGGAACGGGTGTGACCTCTCTGCCATCATTACCAGACATTATTCTTTTGAGACAATCATTATTATAACTTATTTACTTTAAAAGTAAATAAGTTTTTTATGTTCTCTCAAAACTAGATAACATTGCTACATATTATATGGTTAAGTCCTCGATCTATTAGTATTCGTCAGCTCCACATGTCACCATGCTTCCACCTCGAACCTATCAACCTGATCAT
>NZ_JAKUGG010000092.1:0-281 GCF_022663835.1 Bacillus cereus group sp. BfR-BA-01347
TTTTTCTGACTCTGGTTTTTTACTTTCTTTCTCTGCTTGTATTGCTTTCGTTTCTTTTTTTGACTCTGGTTTTTTACTTTCTTTCTCTGCTTGTATTGCTTTCGTTTCTTTTTTTGACTCTGGTTTTTTACTTTCTTTCTCTGCTTGTATTGCTTTCGTTTCTTTCTTTAACTCTGGTTTTTTACTTTCTTTCTCTGCTTGTATTGCTTTCGTTTCTTTCTTTGGTTTTACTTCTTCACTTTTCTTATTTTTTCTTATTTTGCGTGAATCATCTTGATCAT
>NZ_JAKUGG010000093.1:0-259 GCF_022663835.1 Bacillus cereus group sp. BfR-BA-01347
TGATCAGGTTGATAGGTTCGAGGTGGAAGCATGGTGACATGTGGAGCTGACGAATACTAATAGATCGAGGACTTAACCATATAATATGAAGCAATGTTATCTAGTTTTGAAAGAATATAAAAAACTTGTTGACTTTAAAAGTTCAATGAGTTACAATGATTCTTGTCTTAAATGAATACAGTCTGGTAATGATGGCAGAGAGGTCACACCCGTTCCCATACCGAACACGGAAGTTAAGCTCTCTAGCGCCGATGGTAGT
>NZ_JAKUGG010000094.1:0-256 GCF_022663835.1 Bacillus cereus group sp. BfR-BA-01347
ACTATCCACTTCTTTTAGCCAAACAAGCTCTTTCTTCATGGCAGGTAGTTTGGCAGAGCATGTACCATAGGTCAAGCCTTTTCCTGTCTCTTTGTATGCTTGATCCCATAAAGATAGGAAATGATTGAATACAAAGCGAGAACACCCAATCGTTTTGTTGATTAGAATTGCTTGTGCCTGATTTGGATAGATACGAAACTTATAGGCTTTATTCATCATTATTTGATTCACCTCCATTTCGGTATATGACTATTAT
>NZ_JAKUGG010000095.1:0-242 GCF_022663835.1 Bacillus cereus group sp. BfR-BA-01347
CAAGGTCCCAACTACCATCGGCGCTAGAGAGCTTAACTTCCGTGTTCGGTATGGGAACGGGTGTGACCTCTCTGCCATCATTACCAGACTGTATTCATTTAAGACAAGAATTATTATAACTCATTTACTTTTGAAAGTCAACAAGTTTTTTATATTCTTTCAAAACTAGATAACATTGCTACATATTATATGGTTAAGTCCTCGATCTATTAGTATTCGTCAGCTCCACATGTCACCATGCT
>NZ_JAKUGG010000096.1:0-240 GCF_022663835.1 Bacillus cereus group sp. BfR-BA-01347
GTCATTGTCGTATCGAAAACATTTGCTTCCAGCCAATTATGTTCTTGTTGTGGATATCAAAATAAAGACGTTAAAAATCTAAACCTACGTGAATGGGACTGTCCTTCTTGTTGTACACACCATGATAGGGATATTAACGCAAGTATCAATCTAAAGAATGAAGCGATAAGGCTTCTAACCGCAAGGACTGCGGGGTTAGCCTAATCAATTAGAGTTCGATAGAACTCTTTACTTAGGAAT
>NZ_JAKUGG010000097.1:0-235 GCF_022663835.1 Bacillus cereus group sp. BfR-BA-01347
CCTTTTTGGAGCCAGCCGCCTAAGGTGGGACAGATGATTGGGGTGAAGTCGTAACAAGGTAGCCGTATCGGAAGGTGCGGCTGGATCACCTCCTTTCTATGGAGAATTGATGAACGCTGTTCATCAATAAAGTTTCCGTGTTTCGTTTTGTTCAGTTTTGAGAGAACTATCTCTCATATATAAATGTATGTTCTTTGAAAACTAGATAACAGTGTAGCTCATATTTTTTAATTTT
>NZ_JAKUGG010000098.1:0-234 GCF_022663835.1 Bacillus cereus group sp. BfR-BA-01347
ACAGCTATTAGTGCAACAGGAAGCAGCGCTGAACGCCACATCATGATCGCGCTCTGTACTTAAAAAAATGATTCTTTGGAGATCAAGAATTCTATTCAAGATTTGCACCCCTTTCGTTGAAAGAATACTTTTAACTAACCACGCCTTGTACGAGTTACAAGTACAACATATTCATTTCAAAAGAAGATTATACAAACTTTTTAAATCAAATTACATTTTAGCCTGATTTTGGTT
>NZ_JAKUGG010000099.1:0-232 GCF_022663835.1 Bacillus cereus group sp. BfR-BA-01347
AGCATGGTGACATGTGGAGCTGACGAATACTAATAGATCGAGGACTTAACCATATAATATGTAGCAATGTTATCTAGTTTTGAAAGAATATAAAAAACTTGTTGACTTTCAGAAGTGAATAAGTTACAATGATTCTTGTCTTAAATGAATACAGTCTGGTAATGATGGCAGAGAGGTCACACCCGTTCCCATACCGAACACGGAAGTTAAGCTCTCTAGCGCCGATGGTAGT
>NZ_JAKUGG010000100.1:0-230 GCF_022663835.1 Bacillus cereus group sp. BfR-BA-01347
TTTTATAGTCCAGTTCCAGTGGCTAGAATGTTCGGTGGCTTCGCTTCTTCCTACGAGGCAAAGAGCGCCTCTTCGTCTGAAGCTCCATCCCCCTCACATTCTGAGCAAGCCACTTTCACTTTTTTATAGTCCAGTTCCAGTGGCTAGAATGTTCGGTGGCTTCGCTTCTTCCTACGAGGCAAAGAGCGCCTCTTCGTCTGAAGCTCCATCCCCCTCACATTCTGAGCAAG
>NZ_JAKUGG010000101.1:0-228 GCF_022663835.1 Bacillus cereus group sp. BfR-BA-01347
ATCGGGCTTTTACGGGCAGTTGATTTCCAAACTAACTTCTACTTATTCAACAGTTTTGAGTTGAAAGGCTTACTGCCCGTTAAAGCGGGATAAAGTGAAACTTTAATCAGTAGGGGCGGTTCATCCCCCGCTGATTATTAGTTGAACCAATCGGGCTTTTACGGGCAGTTGATTTCCAAACTAACTTCTACTTATTCAACAGTTTTGAGTTGAAAGGCTTACTGCCCG
>NZ_JAKUGG010000102.1:0-224 GCF_022663835.1 Bacillus cereus group sp. BfR-BA-01347
TCAGTTGCTCTACCAATTGAGCTAAGTCGGCTAAATGGTGGAGGATGACGGGATCGAACCGCCGACCCCCTGCTTGTAAGGCAGGTGCTCTCCCAGCTGAGCTAATCCTCCGGATTGCCTGGCAACGTCCTACTCTCACAGGGACAAGGTCCCAACTACCATCGGCGCTAGAGAGCTTAACTTCCGTGTTCGGTATGGGAACGGGTGTGACCTCTCTGCCATCA
>NZ_JAKUGG010000103.1:0-224 GCF_022663835.1 Bacillus cereus group sp. BfR-BA-01347
TGATGATGGCAGAGAGGTCACACCCGTTCCCATACCGAACACGGAAGTTAAGCTCTCTAGCGCCGATGGTAGTTGGGACCTTGTCCCTGTGAGAGTAGGACGTCGCCAAGCTATTTATATTGTCGCGGGGTGGAGCAGCACGGTAGCTCGTCGGGCTCATAACCCGAAGGTCGCAGGTTCAAATCCTGTCCCCGCAACCAAATGGTCCCGTGGTGTAGTGGTTA
>NZ_JAKUGG010000104.1:0-223 GCF_022663835.1 Bacillus cereus group sp. BfR-BA-01347
AAGCTTTGTTCTATTTTTTACTTTTGTTGTGTACGTAAAATCTCCATAACAATATGGATATCTAAAGTTTTTTTTATTATCACCACACGTATACATATCTGGACTTTGATCGACTTTCATTTTAGAAAATTGTTTAGCTAATTTCTCTGAATGTTTTTCCTTTTTTTTGCTAGCGATAAAATCAATATATCCTGGTCCCATATTATAGCTTTGGATGATAGCA
>NZ_JAKUGG010000105.1:0-223 GCF_022663835.1 Bacillus cereus group sp. BfR-BA-01347
GGTCGGCTACGCATCGTTGCCTTGGTGAGCCGTTACCTCACCAACTAGCTAATGCGACGCGGGTCCATCCATAAGTGACAGCCGAAGCCGCCTTTCAATTTCGAACCATGCAGTTCAAAATGTTATCCGGTATTAGCCCCGGTTTCCCGGAGTTATCCCAGTCTTATGGGCAGGTTACCCACGTGTTACTCACCCGTCCGCCGCTAACTTCATAAGAGCAAGC
>NZ_JAKUGG010000106.1:0-223 GCF_022663835.1 Bacillus cereus group sp. BfR-BA-01347
CACCTCTTTATCGTTTGAGCAATGGAGGGACGCAGAAGGATAGAAGAAGCGTGCGATTGGTTGTGCACGTCCAAGCAGTTAGGCTGATAAGTAGGCAAATCCGCTTATCGTAAAGGCTGAGCTGTGATGGGGAAGCTCCTTATGGAGCGAAGTCTTTGATTCCCCGCTGCCAAGAAAAGCTTCTAGCGAGATAAAAGGTGCCTGTACCGCAAACCGACACAGG
>NZ_JAKUGG010000107.1:0-223 GCF_022663835.1 Bacillus cereus group sp. BfR-BA-01347
TTCTAGAAAGAACACGCTGTGCTTTCGCCAACTTATCTTCTAATGATCGGAAAAACTTCGGATTTTCATAGTGTGTTCCATCTGACAAAATAGCGAAATCTTTTAGTCCTATATCTATTCCAATGTAAGAATGTGTTTTCGGAAGTTCTTGTACTTCTGTTTCAACTAATAGTGACACAAAATATCTACCAGAAGGGTTCCGTCTAACTGTAGCATTTACAAT
>NZ_JAKUGG010000108.1:0-223 GCF_022663835.1 Bacillus cereus group sp. BfR-BA-01347
TCGATGAAGGACGGGACTAACGCCGATATGCTTCGGGGAGCTGTAAGTAAGCTTTGATCCGAAGATTTCCGAATGGGGAAACCCACCATACGTAATGGTATGGTATCCTTATCTGAATACATAGGGTAAGGAAGACAGACCCAGGGAACTGAAACATCTAAGTACCTGGAGGAAGAGAAAGCAAATGCGATTTCCTGAGTAGCGGCGAGCGAAACGGAACATA
>NZ_JAKUGG010000109.1:0-223 GCF_022663835.1 Bacillus cereus group sp. BfR-BA-01347
AGCAATATTCTTTTTAATAATCACCTTTCATATGCCTCAGCATCACAATAACACTCTTCTTCCACCTCATTACACTGATCACAAATCTTTTGAATCTCAAAACCCTTAAAATCAAAAATTGGTTCTACTTGATATTTTTGTCCATACTATAATCACCCATGTAATTTCTCATTGCAGTTAGCTTTTGCTAGCTGCTCTTTTATATTGAGTTGAAAATAAATTT
>NZ_JAKUGG010000110.1:0-223 GCF_022663835.1 Bacillus cereus group sp. BfR-BA-01347
ATGGTATGGCAAACAAGTCATTGTCGTATCGAAAACATTTGCTTCCAGCCAATTATGTTCTTGTTGTGGATATCAAAATAAAGACGTTAAAAATCTAAACCTACGTGAATGAGACTGTCCTTCTTGTCGTACAAACCATGATAGGGATATTAACGCAAGTATCAATCTAAAGAATGAAGCAATAAGGCTTCTAACCGCAAGGACTGCGGGGTTAGCCTAATCA
>NZ_JAKUGG010000111.1:0-223 GCF_022663835.1 Bacillus cereus group sp. BfR-BA-01347
TGATGGCAGAGAGGTCACACCCGTTCCCATACCGAACACGGAAGTTAAGCTCTCTAGCGCCGATGGTAGTTGGGACCTTGTCCCTGTGAGAGTAGGACGTTGCCAGGCAAATGGAGGATTAGCTCAGCTGGGAGAGCACCTGCCTTACAAGCAGGGGGTCGGCGGTTCGATCCCGTCATCCTCCACCATTTAGCCGACTTAGCTCAATTGGTAGAGCAACTGA
>NZ_JAKUGG010000112.1:0-223 GCF_022663835.1 Bacillus cereus group sp. BfR-BA-01347
ATATCTAAAAATATTTTAGAATTGCATGGTGTGGAATATGGTGTTTTCAATACAGAAGATGGTGTATTATTCTTCTTCTATTTAAATACAAATAATAAAAGGGAGTAGAAAGAATTTTTCTACTCCCTTTTATTATTTGTATGGATTTATTCTGAATTATGATTGTATGCTAGCTCTTTTGTTCGTAAAAAATCTTCAATAAGCTTTGTTCTATTTTTTACTT
>NZ_JAKUGG010000113.1:0-219 GCF_022663835.1 Bacillus cereus group sp. BfR-BA-01347
AGTATTGGATATTATCCAGGAAGAATTGATGGTCGATTTGGTTCTGTAACTGATCGAGCAGTAAGGCAATATCAAAGAGATCGTGGGCTTTTTGTAGATGGACGTGTCGGTTCAAAAACTTGGTGCCAGCTTGAGAAAGATGGTTTTAGGTAAAAGGATTTTGATGGGTGTGTTTTAAAGTTTATATATTATTTTAAGAGCCTTATTTATAGGCTCTTT
>NZ_JAKUGG010000114.1:0-217 GCF_022663835.1 Bacillus cereus group sp. BfR-BA-01347
TACTTACAGCTCCCCGAAGCATATCGGCGTTAGTCCCGTCCTTCATCGACTCCTAGTGTCAAGGCATCCACCGTGCGCCCTTTCTAACTTAACCAAACTAAAATTAAAAAAATATGAGCTACACTGTTATCTAGTTTTCAAAGAACATACATTTATATATGAGAGATAGTTCTCTCAAAACTGAACAAAACGAAACACGGAAACTTATATTGATAAG
>NZ_JAKUGG010000115.1:0-211 GCF_022663835.1 Bacillus cereus group sp. BfR-BA-01347
CTTGTAAGGCTTCGATTGATCCTTCATCTACTGGTTTTATTTTTTTATCTTTCATGGTTGGACGCCCCTTTTTCTTTGATTGTAGGGCATCCAATCCTCCTGTTTCATAAGACGGTATATTGAAAAGTGCCGCTGTTTCTCTGATAGATGTCCCGTGTTCATTCATATAATAAAGTACATCTAGTTTATACTGGGCTGGGTAGAATGTATA
>NZ_JAKUGG010000116.1:0-210 GCF_022663835.1 Bacillus cereus group sp. BfR-BA-01347
CAATAAAGTTTCCGTGTTTCGTTTTGTTCAGTTTTGAGAGAACTATCTCTCATATATAAATGTATGTTCTTTGAAAACTAGATAACAGTGTAGCTCATATTTTTTAATTTTAGTTTGGTTAAGTTAGAAAGGGCGCACGGTGGATGCCTTGACACTAGGAGTCGATGAAGGACGGGACTAACGCCGATATGCTTCGGGGAGCTGTAAGTA
>NZ_JAKUGG010000117.1:0-202 GCF_022663835.1 Bacillus cereus group sp. BfR-BA-01347
TAAGCGAAGCTCTGAACTGAAGCCCCAGTAAACGGCGGCCGTAACTATAACGGTCCTAAGGTAGCGAAATTCCTTGTCGGGTAAGTTCCGACCCGCACGAAAGGTGTAACGATTTGGGCACTGTCTCAACCAGAGACTCGGTGAAATTATAGTACCTGTGAAGATGCAGGTTACCCGCGACAGGACGGAAAGACCCCGTGGA
>NZ_JAKUGG010000118.1:0-202 GCF_022663835.1 Bacillus cereus group sp. BfR-BA-01347
CGGAACTTACCCGACAAGGAATTTCGCTACCTTAGGACCGTTATAGTTACGGCCGCCGTTTACTGGGGCTTCAGTTCAGAGCTTCGCTTACGCTAACCCCTCTCCTTAACCTTCCAGCACCGGGCAGGTGTCACCCCCTATACTTCGCCTTACGGCTTCGCAGAGAGCTGTGTTTTTGCTAAACAGTCGCTTGGGCCTATTC
>NZ_JAKUGG010000119.1:0-200 GCF_022663835.1 Bacillus cereus group sp. BfR-BA-01347
TGATCAGGTTGATAGGTTCGAGGTGGAAGCATGGTGACATGTGGAGCTGACGAATACTAATAGATCGAGGACTTAACCATATAATATGAAGCAATGTTATCTAGTTTTGAAGGAATATGCCTTCATAGTTTGGTGATGATGGCAGAGAGGTCACACCCGTTCCCATACCGAACACGGAAGTTAAGCTCTCTAGCGCCGAT